>JAJXUK010000025.1 GCA_021782915.1 Actinomycetes bacterium
CGGGGCGGAACCCCAGCGCGGTGGCGAGGTCCTTGCCCGCGAGCGAGGTGCGCCGGGTCGCCTCCATGGTGCGTATCGCGTGGGTGTCCTCGCACAGCAGCCAGACGTCGTCGCCGAACCACCCGAAGCGCACCCACGTCGAGCCGTCCTCGATGCGTCGCAACAACTGTGGGCCCCGGTCGGCGGCGATGAGGGCCACGCTCGGGCGCTCGCCCCGGAACTCCCAGTAGGGCGCGCTGGGTCCGCGGAAGCCGAAGAGCGGTCCGTCGGCCGGAGTGGCCAGCGCCTCGAGCCAGTGGCGCACCCGGCGTCCACGGTACGTTCCCAGACGACGTGGCAGGTCGGCCAGCGTGACGGCCTCGGGTTGGGCTAGATCGGTGCGCTCGATGTCCTCGGCGAGCTGGCCCTCGACGACGTCGAAGGCGGCCAGGTCGGTCTCCAGATCTTCGGGCCAGGGGACCCTCCAGCGCACGATGGTCTGGGAGGCGAGATCGACGACCGTCGTGGTCTCCTTGGTGGAGCCCAGCACCAATCCGATCATCGTCGAGCCGGGTGTCAGGTCCACCGTGGGGTACTGGGGCGTGTGCTCGACGAGCTGGCGGATGGCCCGGGCCGCCGGGTCGCGACCGAAGAGCGCCATCAGATCCGCAGATCGTCCAGCTGGGCGTCGAGCTCCTCGCGCGTCCTCACGGGCACCTGGCAGGTGCCGCCGCGGCACACGTAGGCCCACCCGGCACGTCGCTGGGCTAGCAACGGCGAGGAGTTCTCTCCGGTGATCAGAACGGCGTGGGGCACGGCTCTCCATCGTACGTGCTGGCCGAGATCGCTCGGGGGGCCGGGCACCACGATCTCCACGCCCTCGAGGGCGAAGCCGGCCGCCTCGAGCAGGTCGGCGACTGCGCGCGGGTGCTGGGCCAGGAGTGTCGCGGCCAGGGCGACCAGGCGTTGCGCGGCGGCCAGACTCTCAGTGTTCGCGTCGATGAGCCCGAGGCGCGCCAGGGCGCGAGTGGCGAGGGCGTGCCCCGAAGGCCCGACGCCGTCGAAGATCTCCTTGGGCCGCAGGAGCAGATCGGTCGCCAGGTCGCTGGCACTGAAGACGCCGCGGCCCAGATCGGGGTTCTTCGACGAGGGCCGAGGACCGTCCCAGAAGTGCTCGAGGAGGTAGGCGGCGCTGTGGCGGGCCCGCTCGAGCCACTCGTCGGAGCCGGTGAACTCGAAGGCGTCAAGTTCGGCGTCCAGGAGCGCCGCGAGGTCTCCCAGCGTCCCCAGGACGGGGCCGCTCTGGGTTCGTCGCCACGCATTGTCGCGCCAGTGCGAGGAGTGAAGCCCGTCGAGCAGGTTGAGCGCTCGCTCGGCGAATTCCTCTCCGAGGGTTAGGCACGCCCCGGCGAATCTCGCGTTCCACTCCAGGATCACCTTGTCATCTCGCGCCGGCTGGACTCGCCGCGCACGCGCCGCGCGCAGCGCGGACTCGGCCGCGCGCAGCGCCTCCGGTGTGCTGAAGGGCTCCCCGTCGCCCAGGCGTGGCACACTGCGCCCGTCGAGGTCGCCCTCGCCGGTGATCGTCCAGCGCCGCAGGGCCGCCGTTGTGTGCTCAGCGTCACCGAGCGCGTCGGTGACCTCCTCGGGCGTCCAGGTCACGTGCGCGCCCTCGGAGCCGCCCGCGTCAGCGTCCAGCGACGAGGCCAGACCCCCCGTGACGCTCAGCTCGTCCCACACGAAGGCGGCGGTGGCGCGTGCGACCTCGAGCCAGTCCTCTCGCTTTTCGGCCCGCCCGGCGCGCGCGTAGAGGCTCACGAGGTGGGCCTGGTCGATCAGCATCTTCTCGAAGTGGGGCACGTGCCACGCCC
Source organism: Actinomycetes bacterium (assembly GCA_021782915.1). Taxonomy (GTDB): domain Bacteria; phylum Actinomycetota; class Acidimicrobiia; order Acidimicrobiales; family RAAP-2; genus RAAP-2. The sequence goes on from JAJXUK010000025.1 coordinate 1,851, forward strand.
GGTCGACGCAGTATCGCGCGAAGCCTCCCCCTAGGTGGTCGTAGAGGCCCCGACGAGACATGGCGTCCAGGCACAGCGCGAGGACTTCTCGGGCGTCGGCATCGGCCCCGACGAGCGCGTGCAGCAGGCCCGGGTGCGGGAACTTGGGCGCCGAGGAGAAACCTCCATCCGGATCGACGGAGTCGACCAGCTCGCGGCGCAGGCGTGTTCGAATCTCCGCCAGGTCGACCGGCTCGTCGTGGGCCACCAGCTGATCCACGAAGGAGACCTCCTTCGCCAAAGCCTCAGCGATCTCGTCGGCCTGTTCGACCACCGCGGCACGCTGCACGCGCCAGGCGTTGGAGAGCGCCTGGAGCAGGCGGACAAAGCCCACCTGATTGGCACGATCGTGAGGTGGGAAGTACGTGCCCGTGAAGAAGGGCCGACCATCGGGCAGGGCGAAGATGGACATCGGCCAGCCGCCGTGTCCGCTCGACATCTGGGTGGCCGTCATGTAGAGGCTGTCCACGTCGGGACGCTCCTCGCGATCGACCTTGATGGACACGAAGCCGTCATTGAGCAGCTGGGCGACCTCCGAGCTCTCGAAGGACTCGTGGGCCATGACGTGACACCAGTGACACGACGCGTAGCCCACGGAGATGAAGATCGGCACGTCCCGGCGGCGGGCGTGCTCGAAGGCGTCCTCGCCCCAGGCCCACCACTCGACCGGGTTGTCGGCGTGGTCGCGAAGGTAGGGTGAGCCGAGGTCGTCTGTGACGTCGCGCAGTCGAGGCACGAGATGACCTTAGAGGCGCGAGTCAGCGGCGCCGGTAGCCGCGGGATTGGAGTGAACGTGGCCGGGGCACTTCGCTGGGGGGTCATCGGGACGGGGCGGATCGCCCAGACCTTCGCTCGCGACGTGGAGCACATCGATGATGGCGTGCTCGTTGCAGTGGGCTCGAGGACTCGCCACGGTGCGGAACTCTTCGCCGAGAACTTCGGCGTGCCGAATCCACACGCCAGCTACGAGTCGCTGGTGAGCGATCCCCAGGTCGACGCGGTCTACGTGGCGACCCCCCATCCCATGCACTTCGAGGACGCGCAACTGGCTCTGCGGGCCGGCAAGCCCGTCCTCGTCGAGAAGGCCTTCACCATGACCGTGGGCCAAGCGCAGGATCTGGTCGCGTCGGCGCGATCACGGGACCTCTTCATGATGGAGGCCATGTGGTCACGTTTCTTGCCGCACATGGTCGCCGTGCGAAACCTCGTTGATTCCGGTGAGCTCGGCGACATCATCGTGGTGGTCGCCGATCACGGAAAGTGGTTTGAACAGGACCCCACGTCCCGACTCTTTGCGCCCGAACTGGGTGGCAGCGCAATGTTGGATCTTGGGGTGTATCCCGTGTCCTTCGCCTCCATGATTCTGGGTACTCCGCTCGACGTGATCGGACGGGTGACCCCGGCGTTCACGGGTGTGGACGCGACCGCGTCAGCCGTGCTGAGCTATGAGAGCGGTGCGCACGCCGTCATCACCTGCACGTCTGGCGCGCGAAGCGCGACGCGCGCGAGCGTTGTCGGCACAAGGGCACGGATCGAGATCGAGGGCGACTTCTACGCGCCGAGTTCCTTCCAGGTGATCGATCGTGACGGCGCGGCGCGCAGTTTCCACTTTCCGGTGTCGGGCAGGGGCCTGCAGTACGAGGCGAGCCACGTCGCCGCGTGTCTCGCCCAGGGTCTTCGAGAAAGTCCGATCATGCCGCTCGACGAGAGCGTGGCGATCATGCGCACGATGCGTGAAATCATCGGCGACTGAGTAATACTCAATTTTGGGGGTCGGTTCCACGTCGTGGATCACGAGTGCTACTTTCGCTCTGGAACAACTCGTTCACGGGGAGTTCATGAAGTGCCACGGATGAAACCGGTGCCGCGGGGCACCAAAGAAGGGTTGGGGAGAATGAAACTGAGAACAGCGAGGGCGGTCACGTCCGTGCTCTTGGTCGGAGGAATGGCAGCAACGGCGCTCACCACGGTGAGCGGCGCGGCGGCACCCACCGTATCGGCGAGCACGTTCAAGACCAATTTCTCGACGATGAATTATTTGAGGGCGCTATCGGCCAAGGGCAAGGGCATGATCGCGGTGATCCTTCCGGACACGGTGACGTCGGCTCGCTACACGGAGTTTGACGCGCCGTACTTGAAGAAGGCGTTCAAGGCAGCGGGCCTCAAGCCCAACCAGTACATCGTGCAGAACGCCCAGGGGAGCCCCCAGACGCAGTACACCATGGCCCAGGCCGATATCGCCAAGGGCGCCAAGGTGCTGTTGCTGGACCCGTTGGACTCGACGACCGGGGCTGTCATTGAGGCCTACGCGCGTGCGCGTGGGGTGAAGGTGATCGACTACGACCGTCTAACGCTTGGTGGTGCTCGTAGCTACTACGTGAGCTTCAACAACGTGTCCGTCGGGACTCTGATCGGTAAGGGTCTGGTCAGTTGCCTCAGCGCCTGGAACGTGAAGAACCCAGTGGTCTACGTGATGAAGGGCGCACCCACTGACAACAACGCCACGCTCTTCGCACAGGGCTACGACGCGGTCCTGAACGCGAACGGCTTCAACGCCACCACGGGCTCGGCCAACACGATCCTGGAGAACACCGGCACGTGGACGCCCAACACGGCGTTGACGGACTTCCAAGGTGCCTACAGTGCGCACCCGAGCATCAACGCGGTCGTCACGCCCAACGATGAGAACGCGGCGCCGATCATCAGTTACCTGCAGTCCAAGGGTCTGGCTCCCAAGACGGTTCCCTTTACGGGTCAGGACGCCACGCTCGTGGGCTTCCAGAACATCATCTCGGGATACCAGTGTGGAACGGTCTACAAGCCGATCTGGCTGGAGGCCCAGGCTGCGGCGGCGCTGGCTGTCTACCTGCGCGCCGGTGTGAAGCCACCGAGGGGTTTGGTCAACGCGACCTCTATTGACTCGGCGGCCACGATCACGTCGCTGAAGAAGGTGCCGTCGGTGCTCTTGACCGCGACGTGGGTGACGGCGAACAAGGTGCAGTCCACGGTGATCAAGGATGGCGTCATCAAGGCGTCGGCCCTGTGCACCAACCAGGCCCCGAACGTTCAGGGCCAGACGGTGCCGACCTACGCCGCTGACTGCAAGACCTACGGGATCAAGTAGGAAGTCGGATCACACATGACGAACGCCCCCGGGTCCCCATCGACCGGCACGCCCTCTGACGGGCGTGACGATCCAGGAGATCCGGGGGCGCCGTCAGCTCTGCTCGCGGTTCGCGGAGTCTCGAAGTACTTCGGCGCGGTGCAGGCCCTGGAGAACGTGGACCTCGACGTGCCGGCCGGACAGGTGACGGCGCTGATCGGCGACAATGGCGCGGGCAAGTCGACCCTGATCAAGGCGATCGCCGGCATCTACGCACCCAGTGGCGGGCAGATCTTCTGGAAGGGCCACGAGGTGCACATCCACACCCCTCACGACGCCGAGGCGCTCGGCATCGCGACGGTGTATCAGGATCTGGCCCTCTGCGACAACCTGGACATCGTCCAGAACATGTACCTCGGGCACGAGTCGACCAAGGCCGGCGTGCTCGATGAGATCTCGATGGAGTTGGCTACCAAGCAGACGTTGAGCGACCTGTCGGTGTCGACGGTCAAGTCAGTGCGTCAGGTGGTGGGATCCCTGTCGGGGGGCCAGCGCCAGGCGATCGCGGTCGCACGCGCCGTGATGCGAGAGTCCCAACTCGTCATCATGGACGAGCCCACCGCCGCTTTGGGCGTCTCACAGACCGCCCAAGTCCTCCACCTCATCAGGACGCTCGCTCAGCGGGGGATGGGGGTCATCGTCATCTCGCACAACCTCAATGATGTGTTTCAGGTGGCTGATCGCATCGCAGTTCTCTATCTCGGCAATCTGGTGTCGAGCGGTCCCGTCGCAAACTACGACATGTCCAGCGCGGTGGAGCTCATCACCACGGGTGAGTCCGTTCGCGTGGCATCGTCCGTCGCGCCCTAGGAGAAGGAAAACCCGTGACGTCAGTGCGCGAAAACGACGAACTCGACCCCGACTCATTGAGCGAAGCACACTCGTGGTGGAGCCAACTGCGCCGGCTCTGGCAGGGCGACGTCGGCATGGTCCCGATCGTGATTGGCCTGGCCGCGCTCGTCGCCTACTTCCAGGTGCGCAGCCCGGTCTTTCTGTCGGCCGGCAACATCACCAACCTCTTCATGCAGGCGACGATCTTCGTCCTGCTCGGCATGGCTGAGATCTGGCTGCTCCTGCTCGGCGAGATTGACCTGTCGGTGGGATACGTCACGGGCATGGGTGCGGCCGTCGCGGTCATTCTGATGGACGTGCAGTTTCACTGGCCGTGGTTCCTCGCGATGCCGGTGGCTCTCCTGGTCACAACGGGCATCACCACGCTGCAGGGGTTCATCATCATTCGGCTTCGCCTGCCGTCCTTCATTGTGACCTTGGCGGGCCTGCTGTTCTGGGAGGGAATGCTGATCTACCTGGTGGACGACCAGGGAACCGGCGGCACCATCCCGGCGACCAATCGGGTGCTGTACAACCTGGTGAACGGCAACCTCTCCGTCTTTTTCACCTGGGTGTTCCTCGTGGCGATCGTGGTGCTGATGGCCCTTGGGATGTTCCGCGCAGACCAGCGCCGGCGCTCGAGTGGCTTGGCGACGCGCCCCCGCATTGTGCTCATCATGAAGGTGGCCGCACTCGCCATCTCGGGAGTGGCGCTGGCCATGATCTTCGATGCTGATCGGGGCACGTTCATTGTCTTGCGTGGCATGCCGTGGGCGATTCCGATTGACTTTGCGATCCTCGCCGCCGGGAGCTTCGTGCTCACGAAGACCAAGGCCGGTCGGTACATCTACGCAATCGGCGGGAACACCGAGGCCGCTCGACGGGCCGGAATCGCCGTGAACCGCTACCGGCTCCTGGCGTTCGCGTTGACCGGATTGACAACGGGTGTGGCGAGCCTTCTCTACGCTTCACGACTTGGCGGGATTTCTGACAACATCGACAGTTCTCTCGTCCTGTACGCGGTCGCCTCGGCGGTCATTGGTGGCACCAGCCTCTTCGGGGGTCGAGGCAAGATGACCCACGCCGTCATCGGTGGCGTGGTGATTGCGACTATCTACAACGGCATGGCCCTCATCGGCATGAGTGCTCCGACGCAGTACATGGCAACGGCGCTCGTTCTTCTGGCGGCGGTCACCATCGACTCGCTCGCGCGGCGCAGCACGGGAGAAGGTCGTTAGTCAGTGCAGGTGCCCGAGGAGTGATCGGACGATCTTGCCGTTGTCTGTGCGTGGGAGCGCCGTCACGTAGCGGATCTCCTTCGGCTTGGCCCACGGGCCGATCCTCTCCTCGGCGGCCGCGCGCAGCGCGTCGTCACAGCGACGCCCATCGGTGACCACCAAGGCGACGACGCGCTCGCCCCACTCGGGGTCGGCCGTGCCCGTGACGGCCACGTCACGCACTCCCGGCACGTTCGCGAGCGCCGCTTCGAGGTCGTCGGGCCACACCTTTTCACCGCCGGTGTTGATCACGTAGGCGATGCGCCCGCGCACGCGGACCCGTCCCTCGACGATCTCTCCCGCGTCACCCGTGGGAAACCAGTCGTCTCGGCCGTCCGGACCGCGCCGGCGGGGACGAGGTGCGTCACGATAGGCGCTGAAGAGCGTGGGCGAGCGCACGAGGAGCTCGCCGTCCACCGACACGACCTCGACGCCGTCAAGGCGACGTCCGTCGTAGACGATGCCGGAGCCCGTCTCGGTCATGCCCCACGTGGTGACGACGTTGTCGTCGAGTCTCTGCGGGGCACGGGCTCCCCCGAGCAGGACTACCTCGTAGGCGCTCAGATCGTGTCGGGCCAGGTGGGCCCGGACGACGGCGATGTGTGTGGCGCCCTGGGCCAGCGCCTGGGCGGGGGTGTCGTCATCGGGCCACACCAGGGAGCCGTCGGCCAAGATCGCGCGTAACAGGACCGCCAGGCCTCCGATGTGCGAGGGCGGCAGGCACGCGAACCAGACCGGTGGCGCCGAGCGTCGCAGTGCGGCCTGGGTCATCGCGGCGCTCGCGCTCAAGGCGTCCCAGGAGAGCTCGGCGGCCTTGGGCGCGCCGGAGGAGCCCGAGGTGAGCATCACCAGTCCGACCTCGGGTGCAACGGCCCGGCCATCGACACGTCGAGCTCCGGTGCCATCGTCCACGTGCGTGGCCCCGAGGATCTCGAGCTGGGCTCGCTGACGTCGCGGCGAGAGTCGCCGGTCCAGGACGCAGACGGCGCGTCGGGCCTCCACGTAGCGTCGTAACGTGTTGGCGAACTCGGCGCCGAGCTCAAGGTCGAGGGCGGTCAGATCGGCCACGTCTGCGAGATTAGGTGCACCGGGGTTACTCTGAGGAGAGGAGGGCCGATGGCGTCACTGCGCTACGAGCGGCGCATCGCGGCGCCGGCTGAGGTGGTCTGGCGCGTCGTGCGTCGGCCCGAGGACATCGTCAACTGGTTTCCGGGCATCACCGCGGCCACGGTGACGGGTGACCGGCGAACGATCACGACGGCGACGGGGATCAGCATGCCCGAGCGGATCCTGGCCAACGACGAGACCTTGCGGCACTTCGCGTACAGCATCACGGCCGAGGCGTACCGATTTCACCTGGGCACCATCGACGTCTTCGAGCTCGGCCCATCCGAGTGCTTGTGCGTCTACGGGACGACGGCCGAGCCGGACCTGCTGTGCCTGGTGGTGGCCGGCGCCACGGTGGCCGCCCTGGAGCGCATCGAGGCCCTCGCCCTCGCGGGAGAGCCGGCGCGCTGATGGGGCGCAAGATCCTCTTCATCACGACCGATCAGCAGCGCTACGACACCCTGGGCGTCAATGGGGGGCTCGCACGAACTCCCCACCTGGACGCGTTGGCTCGCGCGGGCATCCACTACGAGCGGTGCCATCCGGCATCGGTGGTCTGCATGCCCTCGCGCGCCTCGATGCTGACGGGCCAGTTTCCCTCACGCCACGGGGCCTGGATGAATGGCGTGCCCCTGGCGCTCGACGCGCCCTCGGTGGCCGAGGCGCTGCACGACGTGAACTACGCGACGGCCCTGATTGGCAAGGCGCACTTCGAGCCCTTCGTGGACCCCTTCGGCCGATTCGCGGAGAACGCGCTGGCCCAGCTGGGGGTGCCCACCATCGAGCAGCCCTGGTACGGCGGGCGGCGCGGTCCACATCGCGGCTTCGACCACCTGGAGCTCGCGACCCACGGCGTGGCGGGCTCCCTGCACTACGCCACGTGGATGCGACGTGAGCACCCCGATGCGATGAGCGGCTTCTACCCCGTCCTGGACCGTGACTTGAATGTGAACGGTGCCGGCGGAGGCGAGACCGGCGCGCCCCAGGTCGCCATCAACCCCGTGCCGCGCGAGTGGTACCACACGGACTGGGTGGCTGAGCGCACGATCGCCTGGCTGGACTCTCTGCCCGCCGAGGCGGACTGGTTCTGCTGGATGAGTTTCCCGGATCCGCACCATCCGTGGGACCCGCCGGCGTCCGAGCGCTCTCGGGTCAGTTGGCGCGATGTCGAGCTGCCGGTGAACTACCCGACGCGCGCTGCGGAGCGCGAGGCGATCCTGGACGCCAAGGCCCCGCACTGGCGAGCGTGGTACGACGGACGACTGGTGGCCAACTACGAGGCTCCCGCGCGCTGGGTTCCGGCCTCGCTCACCGCCGACCAGGTGCGTGAGGTCAATGCCCTGAACGCCGTGGAGGTTGAGCTCATCGACGACGCCGTGGGTCGTGTTCTCGGTGCGGTCGCCCAGCGCGGGTGGTCCGAGGATCTCGACGTCGTGTTCACCAGCGACCACGGTGAGTTCCAGGGTGACTACGGGCTGCTCTTCAAGGGCCCGTACCACGTGGACTCGCTCCTGCGCGTTCCACTGATCTGGCGCCCGGCGCCGTCGGCCGGGATAGGTCCGGCGCGAGTCAGCACGCCGGTGAGCCTCGTGTCGCTGGCCGCGACGTTTCTGTCCATCGCCGCGCACGCTGCGCCCGCCTGGGTCGAGGCGCCGGCGCTGCCCACGCAGGACCAGGGTGACCAGTTCATCGTGACGGAGTGGGACTCGGTGCTCTTCGGAGTGAGCGTGCATGTGCGCACAGTGGCCTCGCGCGACGTGCTCTACACCGAGTACCGCCCGGGCACGCTGCACGACGGCAGCGAGGGCGAGCTCTACGTGCAGCGCGACGATCCCCTGCAGCGTGAGAATCGCTTCACCGACCCCAGCCTGGGTGCGCTGCGCCGAGAGATGGCCGAGCGGATCCGCGAGCACGAGTCGCGTCCCGGCGATCGCGCCGCTCCGGGGGCCTTGGTCGCGCCGGTCTGAGGCCCGGTAGCGTGGAGCGCATGCCAGACACCGTTATCCAGGGTTCGCCGCTCGATCCCGTCGACGCGTTTCGCCTGCAGCCACTGCCGGACTGGCGGGCGCTGGGCGAGTGGCGCGACATCCGCTACGAGGTCGCCGAGGGCATCGCGCGCATCACGATCAATCGTCCTGAGCGGCGCAACGCGTTTCGCCCCCAGACGCTCTTCGAGCTCTCGCGAGCCTTTGACATGGCCCGTGACGACATCAGCGTGGGCGCCATCGTGCTGACGGGTGAGGGTCCGGATGCGTTCTGCTCCGGCGGGGATCAGAAGATCCGCGGCGACGACGGCTACCTGGGCGACGATGACGTCGCCCAGCAGGGCGTCGGGCGCCTCAACGTCCTGGACCTGCAGATCCAGATCCGGCGCCTGCCCAAGCCCGTCATCGCCTCGATTGCCGGCTACGCCATCGGTGGGGGCCACATCCTGCACCTGGTGTGCGACCTGTCCATCGCGGCCGACAACGCCCGCTTCGGCCAGACCGGGCCCAAGGTGGGCTCCTTTGACGGAGGGTACGGGTCCTCGCTGCTGGCGCGCACCATCGGTCTCAAGCGGGCCAAGGAGGTGTGGTTCCTCTGCCGTCAGTACGACGCGGCGACCGCCCTGGAGTGGGGCCTGGTCAACACCGTCGTTCCGCTCGCCGACCTCGAGCGCGAGACCGTCGCCTGGTGCCGACAGATCCTGACGCTCTCACCGATCGCTCTGCGCATGCTCAAGGCGGGCTTCAACGCGGCCGATGACGGTCTGGCCGGCGTCCAGCAGCTGGCTGGAGACGCCACCATGCTCTTTTACATGTCCGAGGAGGGCCAGGAGGGTCGCAACGCCTACGTGGAGAAGCGCGCCCCGGACTTTTCGAGGTTTCCCAAGCGTCCATGAGTGAGCAGCCCGGACCATTGCGCCGGTGGGTCCTCGCGGCCCGTCCGCGCACGTTGCCCGCCGCCCTCGTGCCGGTTGCTCTCGGTGCGGGTCAGGTTCGCCCGGCCAGCATCAACTGGGTGGCGTCGATCCTGTGCGTTGCGGTGGCCCTGCTGCTGCAGATCGGCACGAACTACGCGAACGACTACTCCGACGGGCGTCGTGGCACGGACGAGCAGCGAGTCGGCCCGTTCCGCCTCACCGCCTCCGGCCTGACCAGCCCGGGCGCGGTGCGTGCGGCGGCGTGGACCTGCTTCGGCGCGGCCGGGGTGGCGGGCCTGGCGCTGGCCGCGCTGAGCACGTGGTGGCTGCTTCCGATCGGCGCGTCGGCGGTGGCGGCGGGGTGGTTCTACACCGGTGGACCAAAGCCGTACGGGTACTACGGGTTCGGCGAGCTCTTCGTGATGATCTACTTCGGTTTCGTGGCCACCGTGGGAACGAGCTACGTGCAACACGGCCAGATCAGCCCGAGCGCGTGGTGGTGGGGCGCGGGGGCCGGAGCGATGGCCTGCGCGCTTCTGGAGGCGAACAACCTGCGCGACGTGGACGGGGACCGTCTGGCGGGCAAGCACACCCTGGCCGCGCGACTCGGCCGCGAGCGCGGCGCGTGGCTGTACGCGGCCTGGGTCGCAGTGCTGGTCCTGGCCGTGGCGCTCGCCGGAGACTGGGTCGTGGCACTGGTGGGTCTGATTCTCTACGTGCCGGGGCTTCGGGTGGCTTTTTCGTCTCGGCGCGGTCGCGAGCTGCTCGTCCTGCTGGCCACGTCGGCGCGCGCCCAGCTCGTGCTTGGCGCGACGGCGCTCGCCGCCTTCGCCCTGCGCTAGGAGACGAGGAAGGATTCGACGGCCTCGGCGCAGGCCGCGGGCCGTTCGAGCTGCGCGGCGTGTCCGGCCTCTGGTATCAGCGCCCAGCTTCCGTGGGGCACGGCCTCGGCGATGGCGCGCGCTTCACGGGAGAACTTGTCATCGCGCGCTCCGGCCAGGGCCAACACGGGCATGCTCAACTCGCTGAGACGAGGCCCGAGCCACTCTTGGCGGCCCGTCCCGCATAGACGCAGCGATGCTGCCAGGCCCCTCGCGTCGAGGCTCCGCGCGTCGACCTCGGCGCGATCGCCCAGGCCCGCAAAGAGGGGCTGGGCGAGCCAGTAGTCCAGGAACGAGCGAGCCCCCTCGGTCTCGAGGCGCTGGGCGAGGGCCTCGTCGCGCTCGCGGCGCTGGGCGCGTTCGAGGGGGTCCTCGATGCCCCGGCTGGCGCCCAGGAGGATCAGGCGACGCACCAGGTCCGGGCGGGTGAGTGCCACGTGCAGGGCGACGCGCCCACCCAACGAGTAGCCGCCCAGCACGACGGGCTCGGAGCCGATCGCTCGGGCGATCAGGTCAGCGGTCTCGCCCAGCGACGCGCGAAGTCCCGATGCCTCGCCGTGTCCGGGCAGATCGAGTGTCCAGAGTTCGTGGCGACCTGCCAGAATGGTTCGGAACTCGCGGGCGGAGTCTCGTGTTTGGGTGAATCCGTGTAGCCACAAGAGCGGCGCTCCCGCGCCCTGGCGCTCGACGGTGAGGAGTGACATTGCAGCAGAGCGTACCGAGCCCCGCCGTGGTGCAGGCGACCTTTGCCGCGACCCTGGTGGACGAGTGGTGCCGGGCAGGCCTCACGGATGCCGTCGTGGCGCCCGGGTCACGTTCGACACCGCTGGCCCTGGCACTGGGACGCCGGGATGGCCTGCGCGTGCACGTGCGCGTGGATGAGCGCAGTGCGGCCTTCTTCGCCCTGGGACGGGCGCTCTCAACGCGCCGTCCGGTGCTGATGCTCGTCACCAGCGGCACGGCCGGTGCCGAGCTGCACGCCGCGGTAGCCGAGGCTGACCAGGCCGGGGTGCCTCTGATAGTCGTGACGGCCGATCGACCACCGGAACTGCACCACGTGGGAGCGCCCCAGACCATGGAGCAGAGTCACCTCTACGGCCACCAGGTGCGTCACTATGAGGAGCCGGGTGTGGCGCGCTGGGAGGCGCGTGGGACGTGGCGGGATCTGGCCAGTCGGCTCTATCGGCTCGCGGGCGGCGTCGCCTCGTGGCCCGGACCCGTACATCTGAACGCCGCGTTCGTCGAGCCGTTGGTGGCGTCGCCGACCGGTCTGCCCGAGGCTCGAGAGGGCGCCTGGACCTCTCAGGAGACGTCTCAGGTGACGCGCTCGCCTCTCGAGGCGCCCGAGCGGGGCCTGTGCGTGGTGGGCGCGGGCGTGGACGCGCCCCTGATCGAGGAGTTGCGCCGCGGGGGCTGGGTGGTGTTAGGCGACGCCACAGCGCTCGGGACGACGCCGCACTTCGACGCGCTGCTGCGCGATGAGGCCTTCGCCGTCGCGATGCGCCCGGACGTCGTTGTGCGCCTGGGGGGCCTGCCGGCGTCCAAGGTCCTCGGCCAGCGCCTGGTCCAGTGGGACGCGCCGGTCGTGGCCTACGAGGGGGCCGGACCCGTCGCGGACCCCGACCGACTCATCGCGCGGAGCCGGCCGGGGCTGCCCGCGCCGGTCGCGGCGCCTGAGTCGTCGTACGCGCGCTCGTGGCGACTCGCCGCGGACGGCCTCGAGCGCTGGTTGGCTGAGCACGTGGATCCCGGTGAGCTGGACGAGCCCTCGGTGGCGCGCGCCGTCGTGGCCGCCAGCACCCGGCACGGAGTCGCCCTGGTCGTGGGCTCTTCCATGCCCGTGCGGGACGTCGAGTGGTGGGCGCCCTCGCGCCGCGCGCCGACGTACGCCAATCGGGGCGTCAACGGCATCGACGGAGTGACGTCGACGATCTTGGGCGTCGGAGCGGGCGGTCGGGTCATCGGACTGGTGGGCGACGTCACCTTCCTGCACGACGTGTCGGGATTGGTCGACGGGCTCGGCGACGCCGCAGGAAGCGCCGTCATCGTCGTGAGTGACAACCGAGGCGGGGGCATCTTCAACTTCCTGGCCCAGGCCGAGGAGCCCGCCGAGCTCTTCGAGCGCTTCTTCGCGACGCCACGGGCCCACGACCTGGTCGTGGTGGCCCAGGCATTCGGCCACGACGCCCAGCGCGTGTACTCGCGCGCAGAACTCGATCGGGCGATCGACACGGGTCTTGCACGCGTGGGGCTCAGTGTGGTCGTCGTCGCAGCGCCCAGTCGAGAGCGCAACGTCTCGCGTCACGCCGAGCTGAACGCGCAGGCCAGCCAGATCGCGAGGGGCGAGTGATCGCGCTGGTGCTGCCGAGTTCGCTGATCGCGGCGTTCCCCCTGGCCTTCGCCGCTGGTCTGGTCTCCTTCATCTCGCCGTGCGTGCTTCCCCTGTTGCCGGGCTACCTCGCTTTTCTCGGCGGGGCGGCCGGGCACCTGGACGGTCGTTCGGGCCGAGGTCGCGCCCTCGTGGGCTCGCTCGCCTTCGTCGTCGGCTTCGCGCTGGTCTTCGTGAGCTTCGGTGCGCTCTTCGGGGGCCTGGGTGGGAGTCTGCGAACGCACCAGCGCGGCCTCGAGGTCGTCTTCGGTGTCGTGACGATCGTGCTGGGCATGTTCTTTGCCGGGTGGTGGCCGTCATCGTGGCTGCAGCGAGAACGCCGCATCCACCACCTGCCGCGCGCCTCCGTGCTCGGCGCCGCACTCCTGGGCTTCACGTTCGCCCTGGGCTGGACGCCGTGCATCGGACCAACCCTGGCGGCGATCCTCGGCCTGGCCGCCTCGAGCTCAGGGGCAACGGCGCTTCGCGGTTCCATCCTGGCCTTCGTCTACTGTCTCGGTCTCGGCGTGCCCTTCGTGGTGGCGGCGCTGGCCACCGAGTGGATGGCCGGCGCGTCTCGGTGGCTGCGACGTCACGCTCTGGCCGTGGGGCGCATCGGCGGGGTGATGCTCATGCTCATCGGACTCGCCGAGGTGAGCGGGATATGGCACAGCTTCGTGCTGTGGCTGCAGGTGCACTTCCCGAGCTCGACCACCTTTCTCTAGAGGGGCCCCGCCTAGACTGAGCCCATGAAACTGCGTGAAGACTTGCAGTTTCGTGGTCTGATCCACCAGGTCACGGACGCAGACGTGCTGGACCGTCTCTCGGCGGGCGGCGTGACGGCCTACGTGGGCTTCGACCCGACCGGACCCTCACTGCATCTGGGGCACCTGCTGCCGATCCTGATGTTGCGCCGTCTCCAGCTGGCCGGCAACCGGCCGATCGCCCTGGCCGGTGGGGGGACGGGACTCATCGGGGACCCGAGCTTCAAGGATGCCGAGAGGCCACTGCTGGACCAGGAGCAGATCGAGGCCAACCTGGTCACGATCCGTGAGCAGCTCGGACGTTTCCTGGACTTTGAACCCGGGCCGGCCTCGGCCCTGCTGCTCAACAACGCCGACTGGCTCACCACGATCTCGCTGACGGACTTCCTGCGTGAGGTCGGCAAGCACTTCACGGTGAACCAGATGATCGCCAAGGAGGCGGTGCGCAGTCGGCTTGACCGAGATGACGTGGGCCTCTCGTTCACCGAGTTCTCGTACATGCTCCTGCAGGCCTACGACTACCTGCGCTTGAACGTCGATCGCGACTGCGCCCTGCAGATGGGCGGTTCGGACCAGTGGGGCAACATCACCATGGGCGCGGAACTCGTGCGCAAGGTCACCGGCCGGACGGCCTTCGGCCTAACGATGCCGCTACTGCTGCGCGCCGACGGCAAGAAGTTCGGCAAGTCAGAGTCGGGCAACGAGAGCGTCTGGCTCGACGCAGCGCGCACGAGCCCCTACGCGCTCTATCAGTTCCTGCTCAACAGCGACGACGTGATCACTCCCCAGTTGCTGCGCTTCTACACCTTCCTCACGCACGAGGAGATTCTCGAGTTGGACACCGCGCTGGCTTCGGCGCCCCAGGATCGACGAGCCCAGCGTGCTCTGGCCCACGAGATCGTGACGATGGTGCATGACGAGAGTGCCGCACGCGCCGCCGCACGCGCCGGTGCCGCGCTCTTCAGCGAGGAGATCCGGGAACTCGACGAGGCGACGCTGCTGCAGATCGTTGCCGACGCGCCGTCGTCGTCGCTCTCGCGCGCCGAGCTGATGGACGGCGTGGACGTCGCAGAGCTGCTCGCGCGCTGCGAGCTCGCGAGCTCGAAGGCGGAGGCTCGTCGATTCGTAGAGCAGGGCGGGGTCTACGTCAACAACGAGCGCGTGGCTGTCAGCGCGGCCCTGAACGTCTCGGCGCTCCTGCACGACCGGTATCTGGTGCTGCGTCGTGGGCGGCGCCAGATGCACCTCGTCGTCGTGGCATGATGCGCCGGGCCCTGGCCCTGGCCCTGGCGGGCCTCGCCCTCGGCGCCTGTGGACACGTGTCGAGCGCCTCGGCCCTTCATCAGTGGTCCCAGCAGAGCGCCTTCGACTCCGCGGTGCGGACACTGCGCGGCGACGCGCGTCACGCCGCCACCACGCTGCGCTCGAGCTCGACCCTGGCTCAGCTGCACACCGTGTGCGCGGTGCTGCTGGTGGACGTGCAGGCGGCCAACGCGGCGTTGCCTACGCCCGACGCCCAGACGACGCGGCTTCTGTCGCGCGCCTACGAGGATCTCGGCGCCGGGGCCAATCGCTGCTACGGCGCCACGTCTGGCTCGCGACGTCAGGCCGCCCTCGAGGCCCTGGGTCGCGGCGCCGGGGAGTTGTCCGAGGCTCAGGCCCGGGTGAGGTCCTTCTAGGCCCCTTCGCTCGGGGGGCGCAGATCGATCTCCAGGCGCAGGACGCCGTTCTCGAGGCTGGCCGTGGCGTCACCCAGCATGGCGAAATCCTGAAAGTCGATTCGAGCGGCCTCGAGAAACCGCTGGCGCTCCACGCCCTCGATCGGGGGCAAGCCCCGACGCTTAACCGCCTCGGCGCGCTCGCGGAAGCGCAAGATCATCTCGTTGGGGTCAAAGCCCTGGCTCACCAGGACGATGTTAGGTTCATTCCGGCCGCCGGTGGGTAACATGGAGTCTCGGCGCACGACAGCTGCGTCGTGGTCGTCGCCCTGGCTGGGGCCGCGGCCGGTGAGGAGTTGACGTGAAAAAGGGTCGCCACCGTCGGTTTGTAGAAGCTCGTGAACTCAAGCGTTCGACTGGGCCCCGTGCGACCACGTGCCCGGAATGCGGCGCCGCTCCTGACGATGTGCACGCGGAGTGGTGCCTGGCCGAAGAAGATCGCTACGAAGAGATCCTGGGCTCGTTGCCACCGTCGCTGCAAAGCGAAGAGGACCCCCTCGCTGCGGAGGGCTAGCGCCGTCGCAGCACGGGGTGCGCCAGACGCGTCGTCGTAGGCCGACGCGCACGCTGGTTGAGGTAGTGCAGCAGTGTGTCGTAGACGTCTTGGCCCACCATGGTCACCAGCTCCTCGCGCATCGAGTCGATGACGCGGGTGCGCCCGCTGAAGGCCTCGGGGGCCTCGGTGCACCACCAGTGGAACTCCTCGCCCCCGGCTCCCCAGTGTCGGCGGTCCCACTGGCTGATGCGCGTGATGACGTGCCCGTCGTCGAGGACCTCATCTTCCCGGCGCAGGGGGACTTGCCAGCACACGTCGGGCTTCAGCGGGATGTAGCTCTCGTCATTGTCCAGGGCCATCACGTGCAGGGCGCATCCCGGGCCCCGGTGGAAGTCGGGCCGGTTCAGGAAGATGCAGGCGCCCTTGACGAGGCGCGTGACGATCTCGCCGTTGCGCTTGACGCGTGTGGTGCCGTCTCGGCCACGAGAGCGAAACTGCCACTGGTCCTCGGTGAGGCGCTTAGCCGCTCGCTCCACTCGACGTCGATCCTGCTCGTCAGTGAAGTGCGCTCCGTAGCTGCAGCATCCCTGGACGAGCTCGGGGGAGGGGCCAGTGAGCACGCCCTGGCACCCATGGCCGAAGATGCATTGCCAGTTGCTTTCCAGGAACGTCACGTCGAAGAGCCAGGTCCGCTCGCGCTCGTCATCATCGAAGCTGAACCACTCGTGGGCGTCACGTGGGACAGAAGTCACCTCGTGAACTTATCGCGGCTGTTCTCTCTGGGCGGACCCGTACACTGGTCGCGATGACGGTGGAGACATTCTCGATCCTGACCCTGACCGACGAGGCGCGCGCCGTCGTGATGGAGGCGCTGAGCGCGGAGGCGAACCATGAGGACCTCGCTCTCTACATCGAGGTGACCGGTACACGTGGGTCGGGCTACGCCTACGACCTGTACTTCTCGGACCGAGCCGACGCGCCACTGGACGCGGCCATCGGTCACGACGGTGACGTCACCATCGTGGTGCCGTCCTCCAGCGTCAGCCGCCTGCGCGGCAGTCGCCTCGAGTTCGCCGAGGACGCCGTGGGCGGCGGACTGGTCTTAGTCAACCCGAACTCGCCCTCACCCGAGGAAGTCAACCCGGGCATCCCCGCCGAGATACTGGCCAAGGGGGTCGACGGCCCGCTGGGCCAGTACGCCGCCAGCGTCCTGGATGAGCAGGTCAATCCCGCGATCGCCAGCCACGGGGGCCGCGCGGACCTGGTCGCCCTGGATGAGGACGCCAAGGTGGCCTACATCAAGATGTCGGGTGGCTGCCAGGGCTGTGCCATGAGCCGCATGACCCTGACCCAGGGGATCGAGACCGCACTGCGCGAGGCCCTGCCCGAACTGACCGACGTGATCGACGTGACTGACCACGCCTCGGGCGTCAACCCCTTCTACTCGCACTAGAGCACCGGGGCCGATCGTAGACTGAGCCGATGCTGCGCTTCCTCACCGCGGGCGAGAGCCACGGCCCGTCCCTGACGGTCATCGTCGAGGGGCTGCCGTCGGGTCTGGCGCTCACCGTCGAGGAGCTGGGTGATGAGCTGGCCCGCCGGCGCCTCGGCTACGGCCGCGGCCCGCGCATGCGCTTCGAGCGCGACGTCGTGCGCCTGACCGGCGGGGTGCGCCACGGACGCACCCTGGGCTCGCCGGTGGCGGTGGAGATCCTCAACACGGAGTGGCCCAAGTGGGAGCTGGAGATGGCGGCGGCGCCGGGAGAGCCGACCAAGCGCCTGACGGCTCCTCGGCCCGGGCACGCTGATCTCGTCGGGATGCAGAAGTACGCCTTCGACGACGCGCGCGACGTCCTGGAGCGGGCCAGCGCCCGCGAGACGGCTGCGCGGGTGGTGGCCGGCGCGCTGGCCAAGGCCCTGTTGCAGAGCATCGGCGTGGTGATCGTGAGCCACGTGATCCGGATCGGGGCCGCGGCGAGCGACGGGGCGCGTCCCGGGCCGCGGGACCTCGAGCGGGTGGACGAGAGCGAGGTGCGCTGCCTGGACGAGGCCGCGGGCGCGGCCATGATCGACGAGATCAAGGCGGCGGCCAAGGTGGGCGACTCTCTCGGGGGCGTCGCGGAGGTGATCGCCTATGGCCTGCCCGTCGGGCTGGGTAGCTACGTGCACTGGGACCGCAAGCTCGACGGCCTCCTCGCCCAAGCCCTCATGAGCATCCAGGCGGTCAAGGCGGTGGAGATCGGCGACGGGATGTCCCAGGCCGCTCAACGTGGCTCGGTCGCCCACGACGCCATCTTCGTAGAGAACGAGAATCACTCCGGTGGCGGCTTCGGGCGCCGCAGCGACCACGCGGGTGGCCTGGAGGGTGGCGTGACGTCGGGCGCGCCGCTCATCGCCCGGGTCTCCATGAAGCCTCTCGCCACGTTGAACCGACCGGTGCTGGAGACCGTGGACGTGGCCACGGGTGAGGCGACGGTCTCCTTTCGCGAGCGAACGGACGTCACCGCGGTGCCGGCCCTGGGCGTGGTCGCCGAGGCCATGATGGCGCTGGTGCTGGCCGGGGAGGCTCAGCGCAAGTTCGGGGGCGACAGCGTCGAGGAGTTCTCCCGCAACTACGCGTCCTACCTGGCCCACGTGACCAGTACCGCGTCGCGGGCCCGACCCGTCTGAGCGTGGCGCGCTGCGTACTGGTGGGTCTGCCCGGCACGGGCAAGACCACCGTGGCCCGCGGTCTCGCTCAGCGCTGGGGCTGTGCCGCACTCGATACCGACGAACTACTGTCGGCCTCAATGGGCTGTAGCGCGCCGGAGTACCTGCGAACTCGCGGAGAGGACGAGTTCCGGCGTGCCGAGTTGGAGGCCCTGCGCCGGGCGGTTGACTCCGACGGAGTCGTCGCCACCGGGGGAGGGGTCGTGACAACGCCGGCGGCGCGTGAACTGCTGGGAAGAGAGTTCACCGTGTGGCTCGACTGTGAGGACGCGGTGATTCTGGGCCGGCTCTCGGAGGGGGATCGTCCGCTGCTCGGAGCGGATCCGGCGACGTCGCTGGCTCGCCTGCGTCGAGGGCGCAGCGGTTTCTATCGCGAGGTGTCCCGCGCGCGCGTGGACGCCAACGGTTTGCTCGACGTCGTCATCGAGCGCGTCCTACAGGTGCTTCAGGCATGAGGATCCCCGTGGATCTCGGACGTCGGTCCTACGACGTGGTCCTCGGGCCGGGCGCGCGGCACGAGTTGGCCGAGTTGATCCAGACGCGCCTCCCACGCGCGCGCGAAGCCGCGATCATCACGTCGGCCCCGCTGCGCGCGCAGCCGTGGTTCGATCTGCAGAGCGGTCTCGAGCAGCACGTCATTGAGGTGCCCGACGGTGAGGACGCGAAGAGTCTGACGACGCTCGAGCGCGTCAGCGAGAGCCTGGCTCGACTGGGTCTGTCGCGCTACGACGTCGTGATCGGTGCGGGTGGAGGGGCGATCACCGACCTGGCCGGCTTCGCGGCGGCGGTGTACTTGCGAGGCGTGCCCGTCGTGCACGTGGCGACATCCCTGGTCGGTCAGGTCGACGCCGCGATCGGGGGCAAGACGGCGGTGAACCTGTCGGCGGGCAAGAACCTCATCGGCGCGTTCCACCAACCGGCCGGGGTGCTCTGCGACAGTGAGGTGCTGGCGACGCTGTCCGAACGGGATCGCTTGGGCGGACTGGGCGAGGTGGCCAAGTGCTGGCTCCTCGAGGACCGGCGGGCCGCGTCGTTGTCGGGCACGTCGCTCGCGGAGCTCGTGAAGCTCTGCGTTCAGTTAAAGGCTGGCGTGGTCATGATGGACGAGACGGAAGCCGGTCGGCGGGCGCTGTTGAACTACGGGCACACGCTGGGCCACGCGCTCGAGAAGCTGGCGTTGGAGCGCGCTCGCGACGAGATGCGCCACGGCGAGGCCGTGGCGGTGGGCCTGGCCTTCGCGGTGCGCCTGGCTCACGCGATGGGTCGGGTGGGCAGTCTCGAGGTCGTCAACCACGACCAGGTGCTCTCGGCGCTGGGGCTCAGTGGGCGACTTCCGGCCTTCGCGAGCCCCGACGCGCTGATTGCCGCGATGGGCCGTGACAAGAAGGCCCACCACGACTTGACATTCGTGCTGGCGGGCGCGGAGGGCTTCGACGTGGTGCATCATGTGTCCGAGACCCTCGTGCGTGGGGTGATTGAGCGATTTCGGAGCGAGGCGTGACGACGATTCTCCTACTCTCGGGGCCCAACCTGGACCAACTCGGCGTGCGTAGTCCGGAGGTCTACGGCGCCCAGACCCTGGATGAGCACGTGTCGCGTGTGCGCGCATTGGCCGAGGGCCTCGGCTACACACTGCGTCACCGTCAGTCGAACCACGAGGGTGACCTGATCGAGGAGGTGAACGCGGCACGCGAGGCCGCCGTGGGCATCATCATCAACGCCGGGGCCCTGACGCACACCTCGTGGGCGCTGGCCGACGCCCTCGCGAGCTTTCCGGGCGTGGTCGTGGAAGTGCACCTGTCGAATCCGGCTGCGCGCGAGCCCTTCCGTCACACCAGCACGGTGGCCGGCGTGGTCGACGGGACCATCGCGGGCTTCGGTGGGCTCGGCTACGACCTGGCCGTCGAGGCGCTGCACCGGCTTCTTCAGCGCCGCGGCGACTGAGCTCGCCTAGACTGGCCCGCGCACTCTTTTCGAAAGGCAGCCGTACGTGGCCTCCATCTCCACCAGTGACATCAAGAACGGCATCACCCTGCAGGTCGAGGATGGCCTCTTCACGGTGATCGAGTTTCAGCACGTCAAGCCGGGCAAGGGCGGAGCGTTTGTGCGCACCAAGCTGCGCAACGCTCGTACGGGAGCCGTGATCGAGCGCACCTACCGTGCCAGCGAGAGTCTCGAGCAGGCCATCATGGACAAGCGCGATACGCAGTACCTGTACCGCGACGGCGACGACTATGTCTTCATGGATCAGACCACCTTCGATCAGGTGTCCGTGCCCTCAAAGAGCCTGGGCGAGGCCGCCAACTTCCTCAAGGAGACGGGCAAGGCGATGCTGATCCTGCACGATGAGGAGATCATCGGCATCGAGTTGCCAGCCTCAGTGGAACTGACCATCCTCGACACGGAGCCGGGCCTGCAGGGCGACCGCGTCTCGGGGGCTCGCAAGCCAGCCACGCTGGAGACGGGCTTCGTGGTGCAGGTGCCGCTGTTCGTCGGCCCGGGAGAGCTCATCAAGGTCGACACCCGCACCGGCGAATACATCACGCGGGCCTAGTGGAACTCGGCGCCAGTCGCCACCTGGCCCGCCAGCGAGCTCTCGAGCTGCTCTACGAGGCCGACGCCAAGGCGCGCCCGGTCACGCGTGTGTTGGACGAGCAGGCGATATCTCCTGATCCGTACGCCCGGCTGCTGCTGGAGTCAGCGGAGCGACACCGCGGGCGGGCCGAGGACCTGATCTCTCGGCACGCTCATGACTGGCCGCTCGAACGTCTCGCGGTCATTGACCGGCTCGTGATGGTTCTGGCGATCGGGGAGATGCTGAGCGAGGATCCCCCGCCCATGCCCGTCATCCTCAACGAGGCCGTTGAGCTGGCCGGGGCCTACTCGACCGAGGGCTCCGCGGCCTTCGTCAATGGGGTGCTGGCGGCGGTGGCGCGCGAGATCACCGGGACCTGAGCTACCTGTGAGCCTTCTCAGTGATTAAGTGCTCTCGGGGGCCGGTTACTTGAGAGAAATCTCGGATAATAACTAAATACATATACTAGGAATTCTCGTCTGATTTGTGGTCGCGATCATGAATCTGGCGCAGATACTCGTTGTACTCGGCCCGTGCGGCGTCCTCGCGCTCGTCCTCGCGGCGGCCTCGAGTGGGCGTCGCGCGGTCGTCATGTAGCAGGCGATGCCAAACAAATACGGCGTAACCAGCGAGGATGGGCCACAGCACGACGTAGGCCCACGAGAGCGTGTTGCCGGATCGCGCGCGCGCGAGCTCGATGAGGAAGGCCGAGACGCAGATGAGTTCCGCCATCGCCAGGCCGGCGTGGATTCCAAGAATCCTCTTAGCGGATCGCTGCATTAATCCTCACAATACGCACGCCAGACGTTACTCTTTCTTCGAGTTTCACAAGAAACGGGTAAACGCGAGGAGAGGTGTATGTCAAAGGGAGGGAGACTGGTCGTCAGTCTCGGACTCTTCCTGGTCGCCGCCGCGCTTGTGGTATGGGCAGTCGCCGTGTACCTCACGCCGGGCACGCCAGGGGGAGAACTGAACTTCACGAACACCCAGGCCGCGGGCCAGCCGGTGAACCTGACCGTGCAGACGGTCGGCTCGATCGGCTTCGGGCCGCACCCCACCTGGGTGTCGTACATGACGAAGGACCCCGCGTCCGGCCAATGGGTGCAGGACAACACCTGGGTGCTTCCGGCGCACACCGAGGTCCACATGACGATCTACCAGTTTGACTCTGGTAGCCCGCTGCGCAACCAGGTGTGGGGCCAGGTCGAGGGCACCCAGGGCAACTCCGCCACGATCAACGGCAAGACGGTGTCGGTGGTGAACTCCAACGTCGGAGCGGGCGTGGGGCACACCTTCGCGATTCCGTCGCTGAACCTCATCGTGCCCCTGCCGGGAGTCACCGGCAACAACATCTGCGGCGCGGGGCCGTGCCTGGCCAACAAGTGGCCCCACAACACGGTGAGCTTCAGCTTCAAGACGCCGGGGGCGGGCAACTACAACTGGCAGTGCTTCGTCCCGTGCGGTCTGGGCTACCTGTTTGGCAACGGAGGCGGAATGTCAACTGAGAACTACATGGGCGGCTTCTTGGACGTGGTGGCTCGATAATGGCGAAGAACAACAGCAACTACGGCAGCGACCTGCGCAAGATCCTCTGGATCTGGGCCGTCATCTCCATCATCGTCGACGTCCTGTTCTGGTTCCTCGTCGGCCCGCACATGGCACCGGGCCGACTCACGGAGACGGCCAAGAACGACCAGATGGACCTCAACATCCTGATGATCTGCGCGCTGCCGGTGATCGTGGGCGTGTGGACGTACTGGGGATGGTCCCTGACCCACTGGGGCGCCAAGCAGAACGGCCCCGAGCCCATAGGTGGTCCGGCCGCGCGTAGCAACCTGAAGGTGCAGACGTGGTGGATCGCGTCGTCCTCGGTGCTCGTGCTCGCACTGGCCATCTTCGGCACCCTGGCCCTCATCATGGACCACGGCTCCGGCGGCGGCGAGGGCCCGAACCCGGTGTGGATGCCCGATGGGCCCGTCACCCAGGTCGAGACGGCCGCGCTCAACGGCACGGCCACCTGGTCGCCGGGCAAGATTCTGCCGGTCCAGGTGATCGGTCAGCAGTGGAAGTTCACCTACCGCTACCCGACCTTCGGCGGCTTCGAGACCCAGCAGTTGATTCTGCCGGCCAACACCACCATCGTGTTCAACGTCACCTCGCTGGACGTCATTCACAGTTTCTGGGCGTACCAGCTGGGCGTGAAGGCGGACGCCAACCCCGGTGTGAACGACGTGGCCTTCACCGAGACCAAGGGCACCGGCAACTTCGAGGTTCGGTGCTCCGAGCTCTGCGGCATCTGGCACGGCGCGATGTACAACTCGGGTGCGGTGGTCTCCCAGAGCACCTTCCAGCAGTGGGCCACGAGCACGCAGGCGGCCACGGCGGCCAACACCGCGCTGCTGCCGAAGTTCGCCTGGACGTACACGCCGGACGCCAACGGCGCCGCGGGCGGCTACTACCCGGACGGCAACCTCACCCCCTACAGCTCCGTGCAGGTCTACGGGGCCAAGCAGTCGTGAGAGCGATGAGCGTCTCTGAGATGAACGAACTGATGAAAGAAACGGAGAACGGGCGATGACAATTAGCGCCGAACGACCGACGGAAGTCGCCGCCAGCGTGGCGCCGCCTGCGTCGAAGACTCCCTGGACTCAGCGTCCTGGGTGGATGAGTCAGCACCTGGGAACGGCCATGGTGGCCGCTCTGCTGGGCTACTTGCTGGGCCACTGGTTCGGCAACTACGTGTCCGCCAACTACCCCTACATCGCCAACAGTGGCCAGAACAACATTGCGAACACTCTGGGCCTGACGGGGATGGTGCTGGGCTGGCTGCTGGGCATCGGGGCGCTGAACTACCCGCTGGCCAAGCTGGTGGGCAAGGACGCCCCCGCCGAGTCCGAGGTGGAGGGCTGGAGCAAGTACTTCCGCTACAGCACGAACCACAAGGTGGTCGGCCTGCAGTACGTGGTGGGCGTGATCCTGTTCATGTTCACCGGCGGCCTGCTGGCCATGGCCATCCGCACCGAGCTGCTGAACCCGACCACTCACGTGTTCGGGCCGGGCACCTACGCCGAGATCGTCTCCGAACACGGAACGGTCATGATGATGATGGCGACATCGATCATCGTGGGTCCGCTGGGCAACTACCTGGTGCCGCTGATGATCGGCTCGCGCCGCATGGCGTTCCCGCGCATCGAGGCCTTCAGCTTCTGGGTCTTCGTCGCGGGCTACATGGTCATCTTCTCGGCCCTGCCCTACGGTGGCTTCACCACGGGATGGACGGGCTACGCGCCGCTGCAGACCCAGAACGGCCCGGGGATGATCTCCTACCTGCTGGGCTTCGCCGTGATCGGCCTGGGCATGATGGCGGCGGGCTTTAACATCGCGGTCACCATCATCAACTATCGAGCCCCGGGAATGACCTGGAGCCGTGTGCCGATCTTCGTATGGTCGATGCTGGCGACGGCCTCGCTGCTGACCCTGGCCACTCCCGTGCTGTTCTCAGCGGGTCTGTTCGGCTTGCTGGACAAGACGGTGCAGACGGCGTTCTACGTCGGAGAGCACGGTGGCAGCTCGTATCTATGGGAGAACCTGTTCTGGTTCTTCGGACACCCCGAGGTGTACATCATGGCCCTGCCGGGCTTCGGCATCGCCGCAGAGCTTCTCCCGGTCTTCACCCGCAAACCGCTGTTCGCCTACAAGGTGGCGGCCTCGGGCATGATTGGCGTCGCGCTGCTGTCGTTCTTCGTCTGGCAGCACCACCTCTTCCAGAGCGGCATCAACCCGGACATGCGCCCGCTGTTCATGTTGACCACGGAGATGATCTCGCTGCCGACGGGCTTTATCTATCTGGTGGGCCTGGGCACGATGTACCGCGCCAAGATCCGCTGGGAGCTGCCGATGCTCTTCGTGATGGCGCTGTTCTTCAACTTCCTGATCGGAGGCGTGACGGGCGTGTTCCTCTCGGACGTGCCGGTGAACGTGACGGTGCACGGCGGCTTCTTCGTGCTCTCGCACTTCCACTACACGATCATGGGCGGCTTGCTCTTCGCCTTCATGGCCGGCCTGTACTACTGGCTGCCGAAGATGACCGGGCGCATGATGAACAAGTCCATCGGCAAGGTCCACTTCTGGATGATGTTCGTGTTCTTCAACCTGACCTTCTTCCCGATGTTCATCATCGGCCTGCTCGGTCAGCCGCGCCGCGTGTTCACCTACGCGTCGAACCTGCAGGGCCTGAACGACTTCGCGTCGATCTCGGCCTTCCTGCTGGGCACGTCGTTCCTCGTCTTTGCCTGGAACCTGGTCTACTCACTGTGGATCAACCCGGTGAAGGCCCCGGCGAACCCGTGGGACTCGCTGGGCCTGGAGTGGCAGACGGCCTCGCCCGTGCCGGCTCACAACTTCGACCGGATCCCGGTGATCCTGACCGACCCGTACCACTACAGCGAGCCCGGTGCACCCGCGCTGGCCGACTTCGGTGGTGGCGCGGGAGCCAGCACCAGCGCAGCCTCAACCGAGAGCAACCCGGCGTAGGCGAGGAGAGGACTAATGACAGACATCTTCAAGGGATCAAAGGTTCCCAACGCGACACCGGAGGAGCGCGAGTTCGAGTTGCGCGCTCACCTGGGATCCATCTGGACGGGAGGTCGCCTCTTCATCGGCATGTACACGTTCATGCTGGCGTCGCTGGCGTTCGCCTACTTCTACCTGCGCTCGTCGAACAACGCCCAGCTGTGGCGGCCGAACCACGTGACCGCCCCGACGTACTACGGCTTCTTCATCTACGGCTTCATGGTCTTGACGGCAATCCTGGCCGTGTACGGCCAGTGGCGCCTGCGCAAAGGAGAGGTTGCGGACTGGCAGGTGGCCGGCTGGACGGGCGTGGTCTCGGGCCTGCTCGCGCTGTTCCTGCAGATCTGGGAGTTCACGCGGGTGCCGTTCTACCCGGGCTCTAGCGGCTACGCCTCGACGTTCATCGGTTTCGCGGTGATGAACATCGCAACAATCGTCGTGGGGACCTACTGGCTGGAGACCACGTTGGCTCGCGGGATGCGCCTGCGCAGGGAGTACGGCCCCGGTGCGGAGCTGTCCTCGCACCCAGCGGCGCAGTCCTTCCGTGCCAACGTCTCCTCGATGACGTACAACTGGGGCTTCATCGCCCTGGGCGCCACGCTGTTCCTGGTGCTGTTCTACCTGATGTAGGCGAGCGGCCGCCGGGTGCACCCGGCGGCCCGCGCACCACCCATAGAGTTCGAGAGACAAGGATGAGGTCAAGATGCTAGGAGCAGACGGGTACATCGGCGCGCAGGTCCAGACAATGGTGGTCCTGCTCGGCGTATTGTTCGGCGTCATTATCTGGGGGTTCTTCCAGCGTCGTCCGTCGAAGTGACGGCGACCGGGGGCCCGCGTGACTCCGCTCGTGCGGAGAGGACGCGTCAGGTCCTGAGCGTGGTGGGCCTCGCGCTGTTGGTGGGGGTGCTGGTGCCGCCGCTGGGCAGCTGGGCCCGTCGCTACGAGTTCGTCCAGTCCATTCAGTTCTGTGTTCTGGCGTACGCCGTGCCGGCGCTGCTGGCTACGGGAGCGCCGTGGAAGTGGCTCAGGCTCGCTTCGGGCGAGCCCCTGGGCATTGGTGAGGACGGGGCTGTCTCATGGAGCTCGCCGGCGCGCTTCATGGACCGCTACGCACTGCGCGCGAGTCGGCGCGCCGGTCACACGCATATCTTCACCTGGGGTCTGGTGTCTCTCGCGGTCGTGATCTTCTGGCGCGCCAGCCCCGTCGTTGACGCGCTCGTGCGTCACGGGTGGCTGGTGCTGATCGAGGCGTTGACCCTGGTGGCCAGTGCGACACCGGTGTGGCTGGCGATTGTCGAGTCGCCCCCGGTGCGCCCGTCGACGACGAGGCCCTTTCGCATCGGCGTGGCCGCGGTGAGCATGTGGACGATCTGGATCGTGGCGTATCTGAACGGGATGTCGCAGGTGTCCTGGTACAGCGCGTTCCACCACGTGCCTGGTGGGCTGTCGCACGTTGCGGACCAGGAGTTCTCCGCGGGCGTGATGTGGGCGATCTCCGCCGCGGTCTTCTTGCCGGTGGTCTTTTGGAACCTGATCCACTGGCTGCAGTCAGAAGAGGACCCGAACGACGAACTCGGTCGGCTGCTGCGCGAGAGCCGTATTCGCGGCACCCACGACGCGTCCGCCTAGGCGGCGCTCGCACTCGGCCAGGGGGCCTAGGCGACGTTGGGCAGTATGGCGAGCTTGGGGTGCTTGAGCTTGCCGCCCAGCAGCGAGTTCGCGCGGGACCAATCCGCCAAGGCGCTGAGGCGTTCTGAGTTGAGTGCGTTCGTGCGCTCGTGCAAGACCTTTAGCTTCGCGGCGTCCCCCGGGTGCTGGAAGAGATACATGATCGCCTGAATCGCCGCGAGCGCGTCGGAGGTCACCCAGGTGACGATGACGGTGTGCATGTCGTCGATGTACTTGCCGGCCTTGGTGTCCAGAGCCTGGAAGTTGTTCGTCAGGTCGTAGATGGATCCGCTCGTGAAGGAGCAGGCCGTCTGGTCATCGTTGAGCTGCTTGGGCAGAAGAGCCCGATCGGCGGCGGTGATCTGTCCCTTGAGCTGCATCTGGTAGAAGCTGTACACCTCTTTTACGGCGTAGTTGCACGGTGCGAGATCGGTGTTGATCTGGTCGATTGAGGCGTTCTGGGCCGAAACGTCTTCAGCGGGTGTGATGTGGTGTGGCAGATCGCTCAGCACCGACACGCCGATCATGACGGCAACGACCACCGTGACCAGGAGCCACGGGCGGCGGTACCACACGGCCTTGTTGGCGACGAGGGACGAGGCCGGCATGGCGCCCGGCGCGTAGTCCACTGAGTGCTCCTCAGGCTGCTCTGTCACCGGCTCAGACTAATGGTCACGCGCGCCAGGGCGGAGGCGAAATGGGCCATCTCTGCCTGATCGAGGCGGAAGCGCCCATCGGAGGTCTGATTGGCGAAGGGGGTCACCCTCATGACCAGGTGTCCGGTCGTGTCGATGAGGTACAGCGCGTTGGTGTGTGTGACCAGCGACGACGTGCGTGCCGCGCTCACCGTAATGCCGTAGTGCGTCCAGATGGGGATCAGCCGCCCCAGGGGTCCGTTCAGAAACACGACGTTGCGATACCCGCTGAGCCCGGGATCGGCCAGCGCTCTTTGGGACGCGCTCGGAGCGGTGAGGTGAGGGTTGGTGTTGATGATCGCAACCTGAACCGGTGCGGCTCGTGATCCTAAGTCGGCGATCGTCTGGCGCAGCTCGGCGCCGAGGACGGGACAGATGTCCTGGCAGGCGGCGTCGTAGAAGGTGAGGATGATCACGTGTCCACGCTGGGACGTGAGCGACCAGGCCGCTCCGGTGCTGGTGGTCAGGGACACCGCGGGAGCGAGCGTCCGGCGCAGCGACTTGATCCCCAGGATCGAGTTGGGCCTGGCTGAGGGCAGCGTTCCGGCGACCACCGGCGTCGTGATCGGTGGCGAGCTCGTTGTGCTGACGGGGGCTGGCGTGTGGCGTCCAGCCAGGATCTCGACGATGGACCCACTGATGCCGATCAGGAATAAGGCGATGAGAAAGCGCGTGACCGTTCTCTTGGAGTAGGTGGCCCGCCCGCCCACCATCGTTCCCGCGAAGGCGCGAGCTCGCTCGTCGTCACTGAGTGCGCCCGCGGGGGCCTGGTCGTTCTCCTGGGGGGTGCTCACGGGTACGACAACTCTACTGAGCCCGGCGGGCGAGACCGGGTCACGCCGAGGCCGAGCCGGTAGGGTTGACGCGTGGAGGGCCCTGGAGAGGCAACGCGCGAGGTGCGCGAGCGCCTGCGGGGTTCGGCGGCCGTGAAGGCTCACGTCACCCTGGCCCTCGGCGTGGCCCTGTGTGCGGTGGCCTTCTGGTTCGAGCTGGGTCGAGCTCTGGGCGGCAATGCCCTGAGTTGGGCCTACGTGTTCGAGTGGCCGCTGCTCGCGGTCTTTGCCGTGTACATGTGGTGGAAGGTGATCCACCCCGGTGCCGCGGTGAAGTCAGCGAGACCTCGCGCCCAGAAGCCTGCGGTGGCGCCGGAGTTCGCCGGCATGCTCGCAGCCTGGCAGCAGCACCAGACCGAGCTCGCGGCTGAGCGCGAGCGAGAGGAGCGCGACGCGGAGGAGGAGGAGGAGGAGTCGTGAACCTGTTGGTGGAGCACTGGAAGTTCGATCCCATGCTCGTGGTGATCGCGGCCACGGTGGTGGCCCACGAGATCGGGCTCTCCCGTCTGGCGCAGCACTCGCGTCCCGAGCGCACGCGCATGCGCCGTCGGCGCTCCTACGTCTTCTACGTCGGGCTGGGCACGCTCGTGCTCGCGATCGCCTCGCCGATCGACTTTTGGGCGTCGGAGTACTTCTACATCCACATGCTCGAGCACATCCTGCTCTCCTTCGCGACGCCGATCTCCATCGTCGTCGGTGCTCCCTGGCTGCCGTTGATGTTCTTCCTTCCGGTGAAGGCGCGCCGGCGAGTCGGACGATTCTTCTACCTCAGTGCGGGCGCTCGCGGAATTCGTGCGCTCGGGCGCTTCATCCGAAGTCCCTGGGTCGCCGTGGTGCTGTTCAACATGGCCATGCTCGCCTGGCACGTGCCCGCGTTGTTTGACCTCGCGGAGCGTAACGAGTTCGTGCACGTCTGGCTGATGCACGGCAGTTTCGTTCTCACGGGTGTTCTCTTCTGGCTCCAGATCCTCGACTCGCCGCCCATTCGCCCCGCTCACGGTGCGGTCTGGAAGGCCGCCACGATTCTGGGCACGAATGCGGTCATGACGATTCTGGCCATGTCGATGAGCGTGCTCACCGCGGTCAGCTGGTACCCGGTGTACAGCCACATCCCGGGCGTGACCCTCTCGCCCTTTGCCGATCAGCAGATCGGTGCGGCGATCCTGTGGATCTGCGGCGACTTCTGGGCGGTGCCGGTACTGCTGCGAGTTCTGCGCCAAGCGGCGGCCAACGAGGGCTCGCTCTCCAACGTCTTCGACCGGCTCATCAAGCGCTCGATCCACGTTCGACCGGAGGCCCTGCGACGCCTCGGTGTAGACGGAGAGGCGGTCGCCGACTAGGCGTCTGCTAGGGTGTCGTGACGCCGTGAAGCGAGTCCCGTGAGGCCCGTACGGTGGGAGGAAGAGTGGCACACAGCACGGGTTCTGAGCCCTCCGCAGTGCGCGGTTTCGTTGCCAGTTCCCAAGTTCTGGATGCTGATGACGTCACGCGGAGTCTGCGGCGCATCGCCCATGAAGTCCTGGAGCGTCACGGAGACGGAGCCGATCTGGTCGTCATCGGGCTCCAGAGCGGCGGCGTGGATATCGCGGACGTGCTGGCCGAGGACCTGGGTGGCCTCGGGGCTCTGCACGTCGCGCGTGGACGCCTGGACGTTGGATACTGGCGCGACGACCTGCACGCGAGGCCCCTGCGCGACGCGCGGAGCACGGAGATTCCGGGCGACCTGACCAACCGGGTCGTCATCCTGGTTGACGACGTGCTCTTCACCGGTCGCACCATCCGCGCGGCGCTCAACGCGCTGTCCGAGTGGGGCCGCCCGCGGGTGATCGAGCTGGCCGTCCTGGTCGATCGGGGTCACCGGGAGCTGCCGATTCGGCCCGACTACGTCGGCAAGAACCTGCCAACCGCCCCGCACGAGGCGGTGCGCGCGGGCCTGGCGGGCGTCTGGATCGGTGAGGAGGTGGGAGCGTGATCGACACGTTGCGCGGCCAGAACCTGGTCGACCTGGGCGAGCTGAGCCGTGAGGCCATCGTTGAGGTGCTGGATGTGGCCGAGTCCTTCGTCGAGGTCAACCAGCGGGTGATCAAGAAGGTTCCGGCGCTCAAGGGCCGGGTCGTGGCCTCGCTGTTCTTCGAGGAGTCCACGCGTACTCGCCTGAGCTTCGAGACCGCCGCCAAGCGTCTGAGCGCCGACGTCCTCTCGCTGGCCATCGCTTCTTCGAGCGTCAAGAAGGGCGAGAGCCTGCGCGACACGATCGCCACGATCGACGCCCTGGGCATCGATGCGGTCGTGATGCGGCACCGTTCCAGCGGTGCGGCGGTCCAGGTGGCCCGCTACGTGCCGCACGTGCGCGTGATCAACGCGGGTGACGGGCTCCACCAGCACCCCACACAGGGCCTGCTCGACGCCTTCACGTTGCGCCAGGTCCTGGCCGATCGGGCCGGGGTTCGCGGACGTGAGACGGGCGCGGGCCTCTTTGAGGGTCTGGAGATCTTGATCGTGGGTGACGTGCGCCACTCGCGCGTGGCCCGCAGTGACGTGGACGCGTACGTCGCGCTGGGCGCCCGGGTGCGTCTCGCCGCGCCCGGTACGCTCCTGCCCGACGGCGTGGCGCAGTGGCCGGTCGAGGTGGTCGGGGACTACGAAGAGGCTCTCGCCTCGGCCGACGTGGTCTGCCTGTTGCGCTTGCAGAACGAGCGCGGAAGCGGCGACTTCGTGCCGAGCCTCACCGAGTTCACGTCGGCCTACGGGCTGACGGAGGAGCGCGCGCGGCGCCTGGCGCCCACGACGTTGGTCATGCACCCCGGCCCAATCAACCGGGGTGTCGAGATCGACGCGCGCGTCGCGGACTCGCCCGCGTCGCTGATCACGCGTCAGGTCGCCAGCGGGGTGCCCGTGCGCATGGCGGTGCTGTACCTGAGCGTGGCGGGCCGAGAGGGGGAGCGGTGAGCGCGCTGGCGATACGGGGTGGCTACGTCGTGGGTGTGGACTCTGTCGAGCTTGCCGACGTATTGATCGTCGACGGACGCATCGCGCAGGTCGGCACGATCGACGCCCCGCCCGGCGTCGAGGAGATCGACGCGTCGGACTGCTGGGTTGGGCCGGGCTTCGTGGACCGGCGGACGCACCTGCGCGAGCCG
>JAJXUK010000026.1 GCA_021782915.1 Actinomycetes bacterium
TCGCCAGCGCCCTAGTAGAGACCGGTTCGAAGATGGACGAGGTCATCTTCGAGGAGTTCAAGGGCACCGGCAACATGGAGCTGAGGCTCGACCGGCGACTGGCCGAACGGCGTCTCTATCCGGCCATTGACGTCAACGGGTCCTCGACCCGTCACGAGGAGCTGCTCTTTAACCGCGAGCTGCTGCCCCAGGTCTGGAAGCTGCGCCGGGTTCTCAACGGCCTGGCCAGCGAGGGCCGCGAGGCCGCCGGCCTGGAGCTGTTGATCGACAAGTTGCGCTCCACGCGCTCCAACGACGAGTTCCTGGCCGAGATCGCCAGGGGCCCGAACCCGACCAGCTGAACACCCACTAGACTGACCCGTCGCACCAAGGAGTCACGATGAAGACCGACATCCATCCCAGCTACGTCGACGCGAACGTCACCTGCTCGTGCGGCAACACGTTCCAGACGCGCTCGACCAAGTCGGAGCTGCACGTCGAGTTGTGCAACCAGTGCCACCCGTTCTTCACCGGCAAGCAGAAGCTCGTCGACACCGGTGGTCGCGTCGAGCGCTTCCAGCGCCGCTACGCGCAAAAGACGGTCAAGGGCCGCACCAGCCGGGCCTAGGGCCCTTCCGTGCCGAGCCTCGAGGAGAACCTGGGCGTCCTGGCCGAGGAGCTCGCCGCCGTCGAGACGGCCCTGGCCGCGCCGGACGTGGCCAGTGACCGAACCCGTCTGCGCGACCTCTCACGTCGCCACAAGGAGCTGAGCGAGGTCCTCGTGGCCTGGCACGCGCTGGGCAGTGCGCGCGAGGACGCAGTCGCGGCGCGCGAGATGATGAACGACGCCGCCGGCGAGGAGCGCGAGCTCTGGCGCGCCGAGCTGGCCGAGGCCGAGGCGCGCCTGCCGCAGCTGGAGGAGAACCTCGAGACGCTGCTGCTGCCGCGGGACCCGAACGAGGGGCGCAACGTGATCATGGAGATCCGCGGCGCCGAGGGTGGCGAGGAGGCCAACCTCTTCGCCGCGGACCTGGCCGCGATGTACCGGCGCTACGCCGCGCTGCGCGGCTGGAAGCTCGAGGTCGTCGAGGAGTCCGCGTCCGAGCAGGGCGGCCTGGACGAGGCCATCTATCTGATCCGGGGCGAGGACGCCTGGACCCGCCTGGCCAACGAGGCGGGCGTGCACCGGGTCCAGCGCGTGCCGGTCACCGAGGCCAAGGGTCGCGTGCACACCTCCTCGGCGACCGTGTCGATACTGCCCGAGGCCGAGGAGGTCGACGTCGCGATCGACCCGAACGACTTGAAGATCGACGTCTACCGATCCTCCGGGCCGGGCGGCCAGAGCGTGAACACGACGGACTCGGCGGTGCGCATCACGCACCTGCCCACGGGGATCGTGGTCTCGATGCAGGACGAGAAGAGCCAGATCCAGAACCGGGCCAAGGCCCTCATCGTGCTGCGCAGCCGTCTGCTCAAGGCGGCCCAGGACGCCCAGGCCTCCGAGTTGGGCGACCTGAAGCGCTCCCAGCTGGGCAGCGGGGGGCGCAGCGAGAAGATCCGTACCTACAACTTCAAGGAGAATCGGGTCACCGATCACCGGATCAACCTGACGACGTACGCACTCGACTCGGTGCTGGCCGGCAACCTGGACCCCTACGTGGACGCGCTGCTGGCCGACCAGCGCGCCCGACAGCTGGCCGAGAGTGGACGGCTCTAGGCGCGCCCAGGACCTTGTGGCGCGCGGACTGGCGCTGCGGGAGGCGCGCTGGCTGCTCGAGGAGTTCGGCGCGGACCCCGCGCGCCTCGAGCGGGCCGTGGCGCGGCGCCTGGGCGGCGAGCCGCTGCAGTACGTAATCGGGCACTGGCCGTTTCGCGGCCTGGACCTGCTCGTGGACTCGCGGGCCCTCATCCCGCGACCGGAGACCGAGGAGCTCGTCGGCGTGGCGCTGGGCGAGCTGGCGCGCTCGGGGGTGCGCGCGCCGCACCTGCTCGATCTGGGCTGCGGCACCGGGGCGATCGGCCTGAGCCTGCTATCGGAGCTGGCCGAGCGCGGCGTGCGCGCGAGCCTGGTGGCCCTGGACGCCTCCGAGGACGCCCTGGACCTGGCGCGCGAGAACGCGCGGCGCCACGCGATCACGGCGGTTGCCTTCGTGCGCTCGGACTGGTTCGACGAGCTGGACCTCACCCTGATGGGCCGCTTCGACCTCATCGTGGCCAACCCGCCCTACGTGGGCGCCGAGGAGCTCGTCGACGCCCAGCCCGAGCTGGCCCACGAGCCACGCACGGCGCTGCTGAGCGAGGACACCGCGGCCGGCGCGGGCTTCGCGGACCTGGCCGAAATCATCGAGCGCGCCCCGACGTGGCTGTGCGAGGGCGGGGTCCTCGTCTGCGAGCACGGCGCGCACCAGGGTCGGGCCGCTCTGGCGGCGGCGCGCGCGGCGGGATTCGCCGAGGTGCGCGACGTGACGGATATGGCCGGTCACGCGCGCATCCTGGTGGCGCGCTCGTGACGCGTCGGCTCAGCCTCGACGAGGCCGTGGCGCACCTGCGCGCGGGCGAGCTGGTGGGCCTGCCGACCGACACCGTCTACGGCGTGGGCGCGATCCTCAGCCCGCCGGGGGATCCTCAGCGGCTCTTTGCCCTCAAGCGCCGCCCGGCTCAGGTCGCGCTGCCGGTGCTGGGTGCCTCGCTGGAGCAGTTCGCGGGCCTGGGCATCGAGCTGGGCGAGGACGCCCGACGCCTGGCGAGCGCGTTCTGGCCCGGCGCGCTGACCGTGGTGGTTCGCGCGCCGAGCGCGCTGGCGCGCGCTCTGGGCGCGCGAGAGTCCAGCGTCGGCCTGCGAATCCCCGATGACGACACGGCGCGCCAACTCCTGGCCGCCACGGGACCACTGGCCGTGTCCAGCGCCAACCTTCACGGCCAGGCGCCGTGTCAGAGCGCCGAGGACATCGAGAGGGTCTTCGGCGCCGACGAGGCCCTGGCCGGCGTGCTCGACGACGGGCCGCGTCGTGGCACGCCCTCGACGGTGATCAGCGTCCTGGAGCGCCCGTGGCGGGTCCTGCGCGAGGGCGCCGTGAGCCGGCGGGCCCTGGCCGCGCTGGCCGGCGACGCCGGTCTGGGCTAGATCGCGAGGCCCCCTCGCGTCGGCGGCGGGCTCAGTCGGGCTGGGAGGGGGCCCAGGAGGGCGCGCGCTTCTCGAGGAACGCGCTCATGCCCTCGCGAGCGGCCGGGGAGGCGAAGAGCTCGCCCGAGAGCGTGCGGGTCCACGCGAACGCCTCCTCCAGGCTCATAGAGGGCACGCGCGCGATGAGCTGCTTGGTGAGCGCCAAGGAGTGGGGCTCACCGGCCAGAAGATCCGCGAGCACCTCGTCGACGGCCTCGTCGAGGCGCTGCGCGGGCACCGCGGCGCTGATGAGCCCGATGCGAGCCGCCTCGGTCGCGTCGAAACGATTCCCGCGCAGCATCGCCGCGCGCGCGTCGGCCTCGCGCATCTTGGGCAGGCAGACCACCGAGATGATCGCCGGGGCTAGTCCCAGGCGCACCTCGCTGAAGCCGAAGGTCGCGTCCTCGCGCGCGATCGCGATGTCGAGGGCGGCGGCCAGTCCGACGCCGCCGGCCACGCAGTGCCCGTCGAGGCGGCCCACGCTGACGAGCCGCGACGCGCGTAGGCGCCCGAGCAGCTCGTCCAGCCCGATGGCGCGCGGCGCGCTCGACTGCTCACGCAGGTCGGCCCCGGCGCAGAAGGTGGAGCCGCGATTGCTCAGCACGAGCACGCGCGCGTCCTCGTCGGCCTCGGCCGCGTCGAGGGCGTCGATGAGCTCGTGCAGCATGTCGGCCGACAGGGCGTTGCGACGCCTCACGTCGTTGAGCACGACCCTGAGCACCCCGGCGTCGCGGGAGATCTCGAGGAGGCTCACCGCGACCTCGGCGCGGGTCCGATGGTGGGGGCTCCGGCGAAGGCCTGGGCGCGCAGGAGCCAGTGCCGAGCCCAGGTGCCCGCGTCCAGGTCGGTGTCGTCCACGTGCCGGCGCTGGGTCACCACGAGACAGAAGTCCTCGGCGGGCCCGCTCAGCGTCTCGTCGGCGTCGTCGGGCCCGAGCACCCAGGTCTCGCCGCCCGGGGACGTGAGCGCCAGGCGCAGCCGCGCGTCGGGCACCTCCTCGGCGCGCACCCGGTAGGACCAGTCACGCGTGTTCCAGCCCAGGCGCACGATGTGGCGCAGGCGCGCCGTGGCGGGCAGGTGGGTGCCCAGCGCGTCGGCCACGTCGGTGCCGTGAGCCCAGGTCTCCATGAGGCGCGCGGTGAGGAACGAGCGGGCCTTCATGTCCGGGCCGTACCAGGCCAGGCGCCGCTCGGCGTGAAGGCCCGAGGCCGCCACGAGCAGCCGCGTTGCCGCCTCGGTCCACGCCGCATGGATCGAGGCGCTCGACAGGGTGCGCAACGCGCCGAGGGTGTACTCGTCGACGCCGACGCTCAGCGCGGCGCGCACGAGCTCCTCGCGGGCCGCGGCGAACGCGTCGGGGTCCTCGATCGCCTGGGCCGCGGCCGCGTCGAAGTAGGCCAGGTGGGCGATCTGGTCGCTCACGCTCCAGCCCACGGCCGGGGTGGGTCGGGCCCAGTCGGCCTCGGAGCGCCCCGCGAGAACCTGCTCCAGGCTCGCCTGCTCGGCGCGAAGGTCCTCGACGAGCTCGTCCAGCTCGTTCACAGCAGGACCTCGGGCACCTCGACCAGGCGTGCGCGCAGCCACTCGCCCAGGCCCTTGGCCTGCGCGTCCTGGCGCGAGGAGGCCGCCACGCCCTCTTCGAGCAGGTCGTGGATGAGGAAGTTGAGCGCGCGCAGGCGCGGCAGGCGCACGCGCTCGATCCTCAGCGCGCTCGCCTCGGGCAGCAGCTCGCGCAGCTGCTCGACGCTCAGGAAGCCCTCGAGCCAGTCGTAGACGTCGTCACGTCGCGCGAAGACGCCCAGGTTGGCGTGGCCCCCCTTGTCGCCCGATCGGGCCCCGACGAGCTGACCCAGGGCCACGCGCCGCGTCGGTCCGGACGGGCTCGCGCGGCGCGCGGGCTCCTCGATGGTCACCTCGCTCGGTCCGGGCGGGGCGACCGAGTCCACGACGCGCGTGGGTCCGCCCAGGCTCGTCACGTACTGGGGCACCAGGTCGGCGTCGATCGTGGCCGGCACGTAGACGCCGAAGGCCCGCGCCGGGCCCGGCGGGCCGCTGAGGCTGAAGAAGCCCGGCACGCTGGTGAGGGCGATCGCCACGGCCGCGTCGGCGACCGAGCGGCCCACCCGGTGCTCGTCCGGATCCTTCAGCGTGAGGCGCCACAGCGCCACGGCCTCCTCGTTGCTTAACGGGTCCACCTTGTCGGTGCGCACCAGGCGGCTGTGCACGCTGGCGATCGCCTCGCGCGGCACCGGGCTGGCGTCCCAGAACGCGGCCTCGACGAGGGCGGCCTTGGCCTCGATGTCCAGTCCGGTCAGGGCGATCGTGATGTCCTGTCGGAAGCCGCCGAGCCGGTTCATGGCGACCTTCAGCGTCGCCGGCGGCGCCTCGCCGCGCACGCCGGAGATGCGCACGCGGTCCGGGCCGAGCTGGTCCAGCTCGATGGAGTCGAATCGCGCGGTCACGTCGGGCCCGTAGTAGCGCTGCGAGCCGATCTCGTAGAGCAACTGGGACGTGACGGTGCCGATCGAGACCTCCCCACCCGTGCCCTCGTGCTTGCCGACCACGCTGGAGCCGTCCTCGGCCACCTCGACCCAGGGGAAGCCGACGTGCGTCATTCCGGGGACCTCGTCGAAGAAGGAGTAGTTGCCGCCCGTGACCTGGGCACCGCACTCGATGACGTGGCCGGCCACCACCGCCCCGGCCAGGCGGTCGAAGTCATCACGCGCCCACGAGTGGTGCCAGGCCGCGGGCCCGCACACGATCGCCGCGTCGGTCACCCGTCCCGTCACGACGATGTCGGCACCGCCGGCCAGCGCGTCCACGATGCCGAAGCAGCCCAGGTAGGCGTTGGCCGAGACGAAGTCCCCGCGCGCGAGGGCCTCGCCCGTCTCGAAGTGCCGCAGGCCGCGACCGGCGGCCTGCAGGTCGTCGAGGCGCTCGAGCAGGTCGTCGCCGGCGACGTAGGCCACGTGCGCGGTGAGACCGAGGCGTCCGGCGAGCTCGTGCAGCTCCTCGGCCAGGTTGCGCGGGTCCAGCCCGCCGGCGTTGGAGACGACCTTGATGCCCTTGTCCAGACACGGGCCCATGACCTGCTCCATCTGGGTGAGAAAGCTGCGCGCGTAGCCGGCGCCCGGGTGCCGGGCCCGGCTGCGCGCCAGGATCAGCATCGTCAGCTCGGCGAGCCAGTCGCCCGTGAGCACGTCGATCGGCCCGCCCTCGACCATCTCGGCCGCGGCGCTCAGGCGGTCGCCGTAGAAGCCGGAGCAGTTGGCGATGCGAATCGGTGCGGCCATCTCAGAGCACGTCCTCGAGGCTCAACAGCGTCGCGCCCCGCTCGACCTGCTGGGCCGGCACGACCAGGACCTCGCTGACGACCCCGTCGTGCGGGGCGCTCACGACGTGCTCCATCTTCATGGCCTCCAGTACCACCAGGGCCTCGCCCGCGCTCACGTGATCGCCCGGGGCCACGCGCACCGCCAAGACCACCCCGGGCATGGGTGCGATCAGGCCGCCGTGGGGGACCTGCGTGCCGGGCACGACGAAGCGGGCCTGAACGTCGAAGCTCACGGTGCCGCGCGAGACCTGCACGTGCAGGCGCTCGCCGGCGGGGGTCACGCGCACGTGCCGGCGCCGACCGTCGATCTCCAGATCGATGACCCGCTCCGTGCAGCTGATCACCGTGGCGCGGTGCCCGTCGCCGACGTCGAAGGTGCCGTCACGGCGCGCGGCGTAGCTCACGACGTGTTCGTCGTGCTCGCGCAGGGTGACGCTCTGGGCCGGCAGGCGCGCGTTGCGCCACCCGCTCGGCGTGAAGTCGAGCACCGTGGCCTCACGACGGTGTTGGGCCTGCAGCCACAGCGCGGCGGCCGTCGTGGCGACCAGCCACTCGTCCTCGCTGAGCACCAGGCGCCGCGCGGGCCGGTGGCGCTCGATGAAGTCGGTCGTGGTGTCCCCGGCGAGGAACGCCGGGCTGCGAAGCGTCGAGACGAGCACGTCGCGGTTGGTCGTCACGCCGCCAACGTGCAGGCCCTCGAGGGCGCGGGCCAGACGGGCGGCGGCCTCGGCGCGCGTCGGCGCGTGGGCGATGACCTTGGCCAGCAGCGGGTCGAAGGCCACGCTGACGCGCGAGCCGGCACCGACGCCGGACTCCCAGCGCACCGCGGGACCCGCGACGGGCTCGAAGGCCGCCAGGACCCCCGTGGCCGGCAGGAAGCCGGCGTCGGCGTCTTCTGCGCACAGTCGCACCTCGATCGCGTGGCCCCTCGTGAGGACGTCGGCCTGCTCGAAGCCGAGGGGCTCGCCCTGGGCCACGCGCAGCTGCGCGCGTACCAGGTCGATTCCGGTGACCTCCTCGGTCACGGGGTGCTCGACCTGGAGTCGGGTGTTGACCTCGAGGAAGAAGAACTCCCGCGTGGCGTCATCGACCAAGAACTCGACGGTGCCCAGGGAGTAGTAGCCGATCGAGCGCGCCAGTGCCAGGGCCGCCTCGCCCATCGCGGCGCGCGTGGCCTCGTCGATCGCACTCGACGGGGACTCCTCGACCAGCTTCTGGTGGCGGCGCTGGATCGAGCACTCGCGCTCACCCAGCTGCACGAGGTTGCCGTGGCGATCGCCCAGCACCTGGATCTCCACGTGCCGCGAGGCGGCCACGTAGCGCTCGAGGAAGACCCGGTCATCGCCGAAGGCGCTGGCGGCCTCTCGACGCGCGGCGCCGAGCGCCTCGGCGAGAACGTCGCGTGAGTGCACGATCCGCATGCCCTTGCCGCCCCCGCCCGCGGCCGCCTTGATGAGCAGCGGGAAGTCGGCGTCCTGGACGCCGCCGGCGTCCTCGCGAGACTCGAGCACCGGCACGCCGGCGCGACGCGCGGCCTGCTTGGCCGCGATCTTGTCGCCCATGGCCGCGATGGCCTCGGGGGAGGGACCGACCCAGGTGAGCCCGGCCCCTTCGACCAGGCGAGCGAAGTCCGGATTCTCCGAGAGGAACCCGTAGCCGGGATGGACGGCCTGGGCCCCGCTGGCACGCGCCGCCGCGACGATGCCGTGCGCGTCGAGGTAGCTCGTGTCCAGTCGCAGCGCGTCGTCGCAGTCGTCCACGAAGGGCTCGCGCGCGTCGGCCTCGACGTAGACGCCGATCACGTACAGGCCCATCTCACGCGCCGCGCGAGCCACCCGCCGGGCGATCTCGCCCCGATTGGCGATGAGCAGCGAGTCGAAGCTCACAGTCGGAAGACCCCGTAGGTGCTCGAGCCCTCGATGGGCCGCGAGCGCACCACTGACAGACACAGGCCCAGCACCGTGCGCGTGTCGCGCGGATCGATGATGCCGTCGTCGCTCACCGCGCCGGTGGCCACCAGGGCGAGCGAGCCCTGCTCCTGGGTCTGCTCGACCGCCGCGACGATCGTGGCGTCCTCGTCCTCATCGAAGGCCGTGCCCTTGCGCGCGGCCTGGGCGCGGCGTACCTGGCTCATGACCCCGGCGATCTGCTTGGGCCCCATCACGGCGATCTTGGCCGTCGGCCACAGGAAGGTGAAGCGGTTGCCGAATGCCCGCCCGGACATGCCGTAGGTGCCGGCGCCGTAGGAGGCCCCGAGGATGACCGTCAGGTGCGGCACGCTCGAGTTGGTCACGGCGTTGAGCATCTGTGAGCCCTTCTTGATGATCCCCTCGGCCTCGGCGTCGCGACCGACCATGTAGCCCGTGACGTTCTGCAGGAAGACCAGCGGCACGTCGACCTGATTGCACAGCTGGATGAACTGGGCGGCCTTCTCGGCGGCGCGCGGCTGGATCACGCCGTTGTTGCCGAGGATGCCCACCGGGTAGCCGTGGATCGACGCCCAGCCGCACACCATCGACTCGCCGTAGCGGGCCTTGAACTCCTCGAAGCGCGAGTCGTCCACCACGCGCGCGATCACGTCGCGCACGTCCACGGCCGAGCGCAGGTCGCGGCTGATGAGCCCGAGCAGCTCCTCGGGGTCGTGGCGCGGGGCCCGATCGGGCAGGCTCGGCGCGGGACCGGCCTTGCGCCAGTTGAGGTGGGCGACGACCTCGCGGCAGATGCGCAGCGCGTCCATCTCGTCCTCGGCGAAGTAGTCACCGAGCCCGGAGACCTCGGCGTGCAGGCGCGCCCCGCCGAGGGTCTCGTCGTCGCTCTCCTCGCCCGTGGCCATCTTGACCAGCGGTGGACCCGCGAGGAAGACCTTGGACTGGTCCTTGACGACGATGTTGTAGTCCGACAGGCCCGGCTGATAGGCCCCGCCGGCCGTGGAGGAGCCGAAGACGACGCACACGGTGGGCACACGCAGCTTGGACAGCTCGATGAGGTCGTAGAAGAAGCGCCCGCTCTCGGCGAAGTGCCCGGTGCCCATGCGCCCGCTGCCGCCGCCCACGCGCAGGTCGGCCCCGGCCGACTCGACGAAGCTCACGTAGGGGATGCGGTTGTCACGCGCGATCTCCAGGGCGCGCATCCACTTCTTGGCCGAGTAGGCGGTCAGGGCCCCACCCAGCACCGTCGGGTCGTTGCCCATGATCACGCACTCGGTGCCGGCGATGACCCCGATGCCCACGACCATGCCCCCGCCGATGGTGTAGTCCGAGCCGTAGCCGGCCAGGGGCGAGATCTCCAGGAACGCGCTGTCGGGATCCAGCACCGCGGCGATTCGCTCGCGGATCGGCATCTTGCCCCGACTGATCAGGCGGGCCGTGGCCTCCGGACCGCCGCCGGCCGCGGCCTGCTCCAGCAGCTCGTCGATGACGCCGAGCTGCTCGAGCATGTCGGCCCGGTTGCTCTGGAATCGCTCCGAGGAGGTGTCGACCCTTGAGACCAGGGGGGGCGCGAGGGCGGGCCGCTCCATCGAGCCGATACTACAGAAGGCCCCTCCTAGCCGAGGGGGCCGAAAGGCCCGCGGGTATCGTGGAGGCCATGCGAGTGGCCCTGGGATCCGACCACGCCGGCTACGACTTGAAGAGCCTGCTGGGCACGACACTGGCCGAGTGGGGCCACGAGGTGATCGACCTGGGCACCGACTCGGCCGAGCGCTCCGTGGACTACCCGGACTTCGGCGCCGCCGTCGGGCGTGCGGTGGCCGACGGGAAGGCCGACCTCGGCGTGGCGGTGTGCGGCTCGGGCATCGGCGTGTCGATCGCGGCCAACAAGGTGCCCGGCGTGCGCGCGGCGCTGGTGCACGACGTGACCTCGGCGCACCTGGCGCGCGAGCACAACCACGCGAACGTCCTCTGTCTGGGCTCGCGCCTGACCGGCGCCCTGGTGGCCGTGGAAGCCCTGGGCGCCTGGCTCAACGCCGTGCCCTCGCCCGGGCGCCACGAGGCGCGCGTGGCCAAGCTCGGCGCGCTGGACGCCGCACCCAAGCAGAACTAGGAGAGCCCCGTGACCTCACCCTTTGACGCCTGGATCACCGAAGACGTCGAGGTGACGACGCTGCTGGCCGAGGAGTGGCGCCGCCAGACCTCGACGCTGCAGCTCATCGCCAGCGAGAACTTCGCCTCACCGGCCGTGCTGGCCGCGACGGGATCGATCCTGACCAACAAGTACGCCGAGGGATATCCCGGACGGCGCTACTACGGCGGCAACCAGATCGTCGACCAGGTCGAGGACCTGGCCCGCCGGCGTCTCACCGCACTCTTCGGCGCCGATCACGCCAACGTCCAGCCCCACAGCGGGGCCAACGCCAACGTCGCGGTGTACCAGGCGCTGCTCGAGCCCGGTGACACGATCCTGGCGATGCGCCTGGACCAGGGTGGTCACCTCACCCACGGCTCGCCGGCCTCGATGACCTCCAAGGCCTGGCACTTCGTGTCCTACGGCGTGACCCCACGCCACGACGACCCCGACGCGCCGGGCGAGCTGATCGACTTCGACAACGTGCGCGACCTGGCTCGCGAGCATCGCCCGAAGCTGATCGTGGCCGGCGCGACCGCCTACTCCCGGCTCATCGACCCGGTGGCCTTCCGCGAGATCGCCGACGAGGTGGGGGCCATGCTGATGTTCGACTCGGCCCACGTGGCCGGGCTCATCGCCGGCGGCGTGCATCCGAACCCGGTGCCCTACTCCGACGTGGTCACCTTCACGACCCACAAGACGCTGCGCGGTCCGCGCGGCGGGGCGATCCTGTGTCGCGAGGAGCACGCCAAGCGCATCGACTCGGCCGTCTTTCCGGGCCAGCAGGGCGGCCCGCTCGAGCACGCCATCGCGGCCAAGGCCGTGGCCTTCCGTGAGGCGTCCCTGCCAAGCTTCGCCGACTACGCGGCCCAGATCGTGGCCAACGCGGCCGCCTTCGGCCGGGCCCTGGCCGAGCAGGGGTTCCGCCTGGTCTCGGGCGGCACCGAGAACCACAT
This sequence comes from Actinomycetes bacterium, assembly GCA_021782915.1. Classification (GTDB taxonomy): domain Bacteria; phylum Actinomycetota; class Acidimicrobiia; order Acidimicrobiales; family RAAP-2; genus RAAP-2. The sequence goes on from JAJXUK010000026.1 coordinate 11,495, forward strand.
GGTCCTGCTGGACCTGCGCAGCTTCGATGCCGAGCTCACGGGCAAGCAGGCCCAGGAGGTCCTGGACCGCGCGGGCATCACCACGAACCGCAACACGATCCCGGACGATCCGCGCAGCGCGTTCGTGACCTCGGGGTTGCGCGTGGGCACGGCGGCCGAGACCACCGCCGGGCTGCGTGAGTCCGAGTTCGCCCAGGTGGCCGCGCTGATGGCGCGTGCTCTGCGCGAGCGCGCCGACGAGGGGAGCGTCGCCGCGGTGCGCGCGCAGGTGGGAGAGCTGTGCGCCCGCTTCAACCCCTACGCCAGCTTCACCGGCTGAGCCGTGCACAATCTGGCCTCCTACGGCGTCGTGGCGCTCGTCGGGGCCCTCGTCACCATCATCGTGGACCGCCCGGCGCGCGCGATCTCGCTGCGCGTGGGCTACACCGCCCAGCCCGACGAGCGCAAGGTCCACCAGCGCGTCACCCCCTACGGCGGGGGAGCGGCCATGTTCGTGGGCCTGTGCGTGGCGCTCATCGTCGCGGTCGGGCTGTCACCGCTGCGCACCGCGATCACCTCGAGCCACGAGGTGATGGGGGTCCTGCTCGCGGCGGGCGTCATCTTCGTGGTCGGGGTGGTGGACGACTTTCGTGAGATGAGCGCGCCGGCCAAGGTGGCGGGCCAGTTCCTGGCGGCCTCGGTGCTCTACTTCTCGGGCTGCACGATGTACCAGCTCAAGCTGCCCTTCGCGGGCTTCATCGTGCTCGGCCCGTCGATCCTGCCGGTGATCACGGCGGTGTGGGTGTTCGCGCTCTCCAACGCCATCAACCTCATCGACGGCCTCGACGGGCTGGCCGCGGGCATCGTGACCATCGCCTCGGCCACCCTGTGCGTCTACGGGCTGCGCCTCGAGGACCTGGGCCTGCTGCCGGTGAGCAACGTCGGGCCCCTGTTGGCCGCGGTGACCTGCGGCATCAGCCTGGGTTTTTTGCGCGACAACTTCCACCCGGCCAAGCTCTTCATGGGCGACGCCGGGGCCCTGATGCTGGGCCTGCTCATGAGCGCCTCGACCATGGTGATCGGCGGGCGCACCCCGCCGGCCAGCGGCGTGACCTTCTTCTTCTTCGCCCCCCTGCTGATCCCGGTCTTCATCCTGGGCGTGCCCCTGATCGACGCCATCTGGGCCTTCGTGCGCCGGACCCTGTCCGGACAGGGCTTTCACACTCCCGACAAGAACCACATTCACCACCGGCTCATGCGTCTGGGCCACGGACACCGGCGCACGGTGGTGATCCTGTGGCTGTGGACGGCGCTGCTGTGCGCCTTCGTGCTCTTTCCGCTCTTCGAGCCCGCCACCAACGTCTTCATCCCCTTCGGCGTGGCCTTCATGCTGATCGCGCTGGTCACCTGGTTCTCCCCGCTGGCCGCGCGCCTCGGGCGGGGCCCGCGCGAGCAGGACGTGGACTCCGAGCACGGGGTGAACGCGTGAGCCTGCCGGGCCCCGAGGACCCGCACGACCAGGAGGAACCAGACCGGTTCCACCAGCCCATCCGGGACCTGCCCGGGGTGGGCGCCTTCGCGACGCTGGGCATGACGATCGCCGTGTGCGAGGCGGGCGGGGTCGTGCTCGGGCTCTGGATCGACCACCGCTGGCACACCGCTCCGGGGGGGCTCATTTTCGGGGTAGTCTTGGGGACGGTCGTCGCCGTGCTGAGCGTAGTGAAGCAAGTCCGACGGTTCCTCTAAGAAACCACCGCTTGTGCTCGAAAACCTCCCCGCCCAGACCCTGCCACGCCTGCTGCGTCGCACGACGCTCTCGGCCATCCTCGTGGGCTTCGTGGGCTTCATCGTCGCCGCCTTGCTCGCTCCGCCACTGGCCGCGCTCGGCGTCGCCCTGGGCGTCGCGCTGGCCATCGTGAACCTGCGCTTCCTCGACCGTCAGGCCGCCAAGGTCGAGCTGGCGGGCGAGCAGACCTCCAAGGCGGTGCGCCGCCAGCTGGGCAGCCGCACGACCCTGCGCCTCGTGGTCGTGACCATTCTCATCCTGGGCGTCGTCTTTCTGAACGCCCCGCTGGGAATCGGTATTGTGGCAGGGCTTGTGCTGTACCAGATCGTGTTCGTCGCCAACGTCCTGCGGGTCGTGGCGGATAAGGGAGGAGTCGGGTGAGGACGCTGTACGCGGCCAAGGAGATTCACGTCGGTCTGCACCCCACCGTTCACCTCTTCGGCCTGACGATCGACACCGACATCGTGACCTCGACGGTGCTGGCCGCCGTCATCTTCCTGGGCCTGGCCTTTGCCATGCGACGTCGCTTGACCTCGGGCGTGCCGGGCAAGCTCCAGCTGATCTGGGAGCTGCTCTACGAGCAGGTCTCCGACCTGGCCGACTCGGCGGTGGGGCCCCAGGGACGGCGCTTCGTGCCCATCGGCATGACCCTCTTCCTCTTCATCCTGATTTCGAACTGGATCGGCTTTCTGCCCTCGGCCATGCACCCGGGCAGCTCGGGCGAGATCCTGCCCTCGCCCACGGGTGACGTGAACCTGCCCCTGGCGATGGCCCTGCTGGTGATCGTCTGGGTGCACGTCGAGTCCCTGCGCGCCCGGGGCCTAAAGGGGTACCTGCGCCACTACGCCCAGCCGTACGGGGCCCTCGCGCCGATCAACGTCATCGAAGAGATCACCAAGCCCATCACGCTCACCTTCCGTCTCTTCGGCAACATCTTCTCGGGCGGTCTGATGATCCTCGTGATGACCACCCTGCTACCGATCTACGTCGTGCCCTTCGGCGAGGTGATCTGGAAGCCCTTCGATCTGTTTATCGGCGCCATTCAGGCGTTCATCTTCATGCTGCTGACGATCCTGTACTTCGGCATGGCGATGAGCAACGACCACGCCGAGGAGCACGAGACGCCCGAGCTCGCTGTGGCGACGGTCGCATAGTTCCCAACCAGGAGGAGAGACAACAATGGCAAATGCTTCGGACATCGGGTCGGCGGTTCGCATCGCCGGCGCGCTCGTCGGTGGCGGTCTGGCTCTGGGCGGTGGCGCCATCGGTGCGGCCCTCGGTGACGGTCTGGCGGGCAGCCAGACGATTGCGGCCATCGCTCGTCAGCCCGAGATCGAGAACAAGGCGCGTCAGTACTTCTTCCTGACGGTGGGCCTGGTGGAGGCGATGTACTTCATCAACCTGCTGTTCATGGTCGTCTTCGTCTACGTCTTCAAGGCGCAGTAGCGACGTCGCCCGCGCCTGCGGGCGGCCCTGAGGGAAGGTCCTGACATGCTGGCTGAATCGGTGTTCCTGCTCCCCAACGGCACGTTCTTCGTGGAACTGCTGGTGGTGGCGCTGATCCTGTTCCTGGTCACGAAGTACATCGTGCCGCCGCTGAACAAGGCGCTCGAGGCGCGCCAGGCGAAGATCCGCACCGCCCTCGAGGCGGCTGACTCCGCACGCGCGGACGCCGCGGCGACCGAGCAGGAGCGCCAGCGCGTGCTCGCCGAGGCGCGTGAGAACGCTCGCGAGATCGTCACGGCCGCCCAGGCCACGGCCGACCAGGTGCGCGCCGAGGCCGCGGGTCGCGCCGAGGCCGAGTACGACCGGATCGTCGCGTCGGCCCAGACGGAGATCGCCGCGGCGCGCCAGCGCGCCGTGGACGAGGCGACGGCGCGCATCGGCGAGGTGGTGTTCGACCTCGTGACGACGATCGTGGGTCGTGAGGTCGACCAGAGCGCTCACCAGGCCCTGGTGAGCGAGGCCGTGGCGGCGCTGGGCGCCGAGGCGCGCGGGACGGCGAGCTGATCATGCAGCCGCGGCTCGAAGGATTCGCCAGCGCCCTGCTGGGATCGCTCGACGAGGCCCGGCGCACCCGCGCCGCGGCCGAGCTGACCAGCCTCGAGCAGACGATCCTGGCGCGCAGCGACCTGCGCGCCGTGCTGGCCGACACCTCCCTGTCGGGTGTGATCCGCGGCCAGGTCCTCGGCGAGCTGCTGGCCGCCAAGGTGGAGCCGGCCACGGTGCGCCTCGGCGTGTACGCGGCCGCGCACGTGCCGGCCCAGGAGGTCACCCACGCACTGGCCGAGCTGGCGGTGCTGGCCCGCACCTGGGTCGAGACCGGGACCCTCGAGCTGCCGGGGCTCGCCCTGCTCGCCGCGCGCGAGCGGGTGAGCGGATTCGCCGACGCGCTGCTCGAGGACACGCCCACCGAGGACTTCGCGCGCGTCGAGTCAGAGCTCTTCACCTGGGCGCGCACCATCGAGGCCCACGAGTCCCTGCGCCGGCTCCTCCTGGACCGGGACTCGGCCCTCGAGGCGCGCCTGGGCGTGACCGATCAGCTGCTGGACGGACGCGTCTCGCCGGTGGCCCTGGCCCTGGCCCGCTTCGTGGTCGAGGGCGGGCGCCCGCGCGACCTGGTGGGCACGCTCGACTTCCTGGTGGACTTCGTCGCGCGGGCCCGAGACTGGCGCGTGGCGCGCGTGCACAGCGCGCGCGCCCTGGACGAGACCAGCCGCGCCCAGCTGGCGGCCTCGCTGGGCACCCTCACGGGCCACCCCGTGGAGCTGCTGGTCGTCGACGACGCCTCGCTGCTGGGCGGGGTCCTGGTCGAGGTGGGCGACCTGCGCCTGGACGCCTCGACCCGGGGCCGACTGGGCGAGCTGCACGACAAGCTCGTGCAGGGCCGCAGCTACGAATCCGTTTTGACCGCTACCGAGTAACTAGAAGGACAGTGAGATGACTGAGCTCTCAATCAGCGCGAGCGAGATCACCGACGCACTCAAGAAGTACGTCGCGGACTTCTCGCCGAGCGTGGCCGCCGAGCAGGTGGGCCGCGTCGTCGAGGTCGGCGACGGCATCGCGCGCGTCTCGGGACTGCCCTCGGCCAAGGTCAACGAGCTCCTCGAGTTCGAGGACGGGACCGTGGGTCTGGCCATGAACCTGGACGAGGAGACCATCGGTGCGGTGGTCCTGGGCTCCGTGGACGCCATCGAGGAAGAGCAGATCGTTCGCGCGACCGGGCGGATCCTCTCGATGCCGGTGGGCGACGCCCTGCTGGGCCGCGTCGTGAACGCCCTGGGCGAGCCCATCGACGGCAAGGGACCGCTGGTGGGTGCGAGCTCGCGTCGCATGGAGGTCCAGGCCCCGGGCATCATGGGCCGCCAGCCCGTGAGCGAGCCGCTGCAGACGGGCATCAAGGCCATCGACGCGATGACGCCCATCGGGCGCGGCCAGCGCGAGCTGATCATCGGGGACCGCAAGACCGGCAAGACCACCGTGGCCATCGACACGATCCTGAATCAGCAGGGTCAGGGGGTCAAGTGCATCTACGTCGCCATCGGCCAGAAGAACTCCTCGGTGGCCCAGACCGTGCAGATCCTGGCCGACCACGGCGCGCTTGAGTACACCGTCGTCGTGGTGGCCTCGGCGGGTGACCCGGCGCCCTACAAGTTCCTCGCCCCCTACGCGGGCTGCGCGATCGGACAGAACTGGATGGACAACGGCGGTCACGCCCTGGTCGTCTACGACGACCTGTCCAAGCAGGCCGACGCCTACCGACAGATCTCGCTGCTGCTGCGCCGCCCGCCGGGTCGTGAGGCCTACCCGGGCGACGTCTTCTACCTGCACAGCCGCCTCCTGGAGCGAGCCGCCAAGCTCAGCGACGAGATGGGCGGCGGCTCGCTGACCGCGCTGCCGATCATCGAGACCAAGGCCGGGGACATCTCGGCCTACATCCCGACCAACGTGATCTCCATCACTGACGGGCAGGTCTTCCTCGAGTCGGACCTCTTCTACTCCGGCGTGCGCCCGGCGATCAACGTGGGCAACTCGGTGTCGCGCGTGGGTGGCGCGGCCCAGATCAAGGCCATGAAGTCGGTGGCCGGCACGCTCAAGATCGACCTGGCCCAGTTCCGTGACCTGGAGAGCTTCGCGACCTTCGGCTCCGAGCTGGACAAGTCGTCCCAGGCCCAGCTGGACCGCGGCTATCGGCTCACCGAGCTGCTCAAGCAGGGCCTCAACGCTCCGATGCCGGTCCAGGAGCAGGTCGTGGCCATCTACGCCGGCACGCGCGGCTGGCTCGACGCGGTCCCGGTCCAGGACGTGCGCCGCTTCGAGTCCGAGCTGCTGACGGCCTTCCGGGCCCGTCACGCGGACCTGCTCGAGCACATCCGCAGCACCGGCACCCTACCCGACACCGAGGCCATGGACGCGGCGCTGCGCGCCTTCTCCGACGGCTTCGCGACGAGTCACTAAGAGGGTTCGACGTGGCCGGAGGACAGGAACGCGTACTGCGTCGACGGATTCGATCCGTCGACAACACGCGCAAGATCACCAAGGCGATGGAGCTCATCGCGGCCTCGCAGATCCCCAGGGCCCAGGCGCGCATCGCCGCGAACCGCCCCTACCGCGACGGCATGCGCCGCATCATCGTCGAGGCGGTCAAGGGCGATCCGGTCGCGGCCAAGAAGCTGCTGAGCCAGCCCGAGCACGTGGCCAGCGTGGCCGTCCTGGTCATCACCGGGGACCGGGGCCTGTCGGGCAGCTACAACGCCGGCGCGCTGCGCGCGGGTGAGCGCCTGGTGCACGAGCTTGTCGACCAGGGCACGTCGGTGCGCGTGTACTGCGTGGGCAAGAAGGCCGCCGCCTTCTACCGCTACCGCGGCATCGAGGTGACCGAGAGCTTCCAGGGCTTCGCCGACCGACCCAGCTTCGCCGACGCGCGCGCCGTGGCCGGTGTGGTGGCCGCGCCGTTCATCGACGGCGAGGTCCAGGAGGTCCTCATGGTCTCCACGGTCTTTCACTCCTCGGCCAGCCAGAGCGTCGCGACGACCCAGCTGTTGCCCCTGAGCGAGCCCGAGGCCCCCGCCGAGCAGACGAGCGGGCGCCTGGTGGGCTACACCGAGTTCGAGCCCGACGTCGAGCAGCTGCTCTTCTTCCTGGCTCCGCGGGCCCTGGAGAGTGAGATCTTCACCGCATTGCTGGACGGTGCGGCCTCGTTCCACATCTCCCAGCAGCGTGCGATGGCCGCGGCCACCGACAACGCGGACGATCTGGCTCAGAACCTCAAGCGCGTCATGAACCGAGCCCGCCAGGACTCGATCACGACCGAGATCATGGAAATCGTGGGCGGGGCCGAAGCGCTCCGCTCGGGAAAGTGAGAGATGCAATGACAATGGCACCCGAACGGACCAGCCTGGAGACCGGCCGCGTCGTGGCCATCGCCGGCCCGGTGGTGGACGTCGAGTTCCCGCCGCACGCGCTGCCCGAGATCAATCACGCGGTCGAGATGGACCTGGTGCTCGATGGCGCCACGATCACCGTGGTGGCCGAGGTCGCCCAGCAGATCGGCGACGGACGCGTGCGCTGCGTGTGCATGAAGCCCACCGACGGGCTCGTGCGTGGCGCGGTCGTGCGCCAGACCGGGCGCGGGATCACCGTGCCCGTGGGCGACGCGGTCCTCGGACACGTCTTCAACGTGCTCGGCCAGCCCCTGGACACCACGGACATCGGCCCGATCGAGGACCGCTGGGAGATCCACCGCAACGCGCCGGCCTTCGACCAGCTCGAGCCGCGCGCGCAGATGTTCGAGACCGGCATCAAGGTGATCGACCTGCTCGAGCCCTACGTGCAGGGTGGCAAGATCGGCCTGTTCGGCGGCGCCGGCGTGGGTAAGACCGTGCTGATCATGGAGATGATCAACCGCGTCGCCCTGCAGCACGGTGGGGTGTCGGTCTTCGCCGGGGTGGGCGAGCGCACCCGTGAGGGCACTGACCTGCTGCTGGAGATGAAGGAGTCGGGCGTCATCGAGAAGGCGGCCCTGGTCTACGGCCAGATGGACGAGCCGCCGGGGGTGCGCCTGCGCGTCGCCCTGGCCGCCCTGACGATGGCCGAGTACTTCCGTGACGTGAAGAACCAGGACGTGCTGCTCTTCGTGGACAACATCTTCCGCTTCGTGCAGGCCGGCTCGGAGGTCTCGACGCTGCTGGGGCGCATGCCCAGCGCGGTGGGCTATCAGCCGACGCTGGCCGACGAGATGGGTGAGCTCCAGGAGCGCATCACCTCGACGCGCGGACGCTCGATCACGTCGCTGCAGGCGGTGTACGTGCCCGCGGACGACTACACCGACCCGGCGCCCTTCACGACCTTCACGCACCTGGACGCCACGACGGAGCTGAGCCGCCAGATCGCGGCCCTGGGCATCTACCCGGCGGTGGACCCGCTGGCCTCGACGTCCAACATCCTGGCGCCCGAGATCGTGGGGGATCGTCACTACCAGGTGGCTCGCCAGGTCCAGCAGGTGCTCCAGCGCAACAAGGAGCTCCAGGACATCATCGCGATCCTGGGCCTGGACGAGTTGAGCGAGGAGGACCGCGTCACGGTCACGCGCGCGCGCAAGATCCAGCGGTTCCTGTCCCAGCCGATGTTCGTCTCCAAGGTCTTCACCGGTCTGGACGGCGTCTACGTCTCGGTCGAGGAGACCGTTGAGTCCTTCGAGGCCCTGATCAAGGGCGAGCTCGACGCCTACCCCGAGCAGGCGTTCCTCAACGTCGGCGGCGCCGAGGCCGTGCTGCGCAAGGCCCACGAGCTCGAGAACGCCTGATCGTGCCCAGCTTGCGCATCGAGATCGTCACGCCGGAGTCGATCCTGTTCTCGGGCGAGGCCATCGCCCTCGTGGCGCGCTCCACGGTCGGGGACTTCACGGTGCTCGCCGGGCACACCGCGACGGTGGGCGACATCGTGCCCAGCGTTCTGCGCGTGCAGAGCAGTGCCGGCGAGTCGTCCTTCGCCGTGCACGGCGGCTACTTCCAGGTCTCGAGCCCCGAGGTGGGCGCCACCCTGGCCACGGTGCTGGCCGGCGTGGCCGAGGACGTGGCCAACATCGATGTGGCCCGAGCCCAGGCGGCCAAGGAGCGCGCTGAAGCCGACCTCGCCGCCTCGGGCGAGGACCACGCGGCCCATCGGGCCGCCCAGGACGCGCTGCGCCGCGCCGATCTGCGCCTGCGGGCCGCGGCCCCGGCGAGGCGCTAGGACCTAGCGCGCGTTCACGTAGTCGAGCAGCTCGCGGCGCTGGGTCTCGAGCTCGTCCAGGCGGGCCTTGACCACGTCGCCGATGGAGATCAGCCCCACGAGCTGACCGGCCTCGAGCACGGGCACGTGGCGGATGCGCCGCTCGGTCATGGTGCCCATCAGCTCCTCGAGGCTCGTCTGCTCGGTGCAGGTGGTGACGCTGGCGCTCATGAGGTCCTCCACGTGCAGGGCCAGCGCCGAGGCGCCCTTGACGGCCAGGGCTCGCACGACGTCGCGCTCCGAGAGGATGCCCGCGAGCGGGCCCTCGAGGCCCGTCACCACGAGTGCGCCGATGCCCCGATCGCGCAGCACCACCAGCGCGTCGGCGATGCTGCGCCCCCGCGAGATGCTGGCCACGTCGCGGCCCTTGACGTTCAGCAGGTCTACGACACGCATCTTGGCCCTCCTTGCCCGATGCGTCGCAGACTAGGCCCGCGGCGTCGGCCGGTCAAGGCTCAGAAGCCGGTGTTGGTGAACTCGGCGCGCTTGTCGTGGCGGTGAAAGGTCTCCACCGTGCGCACGGTGCCCGAGCGACTGCGCACCACCAGGGACTGCGTGGTGGCCCCGAAGTCGTAGAAGCGCACCCCGCGCAGGAAGTCCCCGTCGGTCACGGCGGTCGCGGCGAAGAAGCAGTCGTCCCCGGCCACCAGGTCGTCGGTGGCCAGCACCCGGCTCAGGTCGTAGCCCAGGGACTCGGCGGCGTTGCGCTCGTCGTCGTTGCGCGGGTGCAGCACGCCCTGGATCTCCCCGCCGAGGCCCTTGATCGCCGCGGCCGCGAGCACGCCCTCGGGCGTGCCGCCGATGCCGAAGAGCACGTCGACGCCCGAGTCCGGCCAGCACGTGGCGATCGCCCCGGCCACGTCGCCGTCGCTGATCAGCGAGATCCGCGCGCCCGCCTCGCGCACCTCGGCGATGAGCTCGTCGTGGCGCGGCCGGTCCAGCACGATCACGCCCAGCTCCTGGACGGGCTTCTTGAGCGCACGCGAGAGCTCCTTGAGATTGTCGGTGATGGAGGCGTTGACGTCGATGGCCCCCCGGCCACGCTGGCCGACCGCGACCTTCTTCATGTAGACGCAGGGGCCCGGGTTGAACATGGAGCCACGCTCTGACAGGGCGATCACCGCGAGCGCCCCCTTGCGCCCCAGCGAGGTCAGCGTGGTGCCGTCGATGGGATCGACCGCGACGTCGACCATCGGCGGGCGACCGTCGCCGATGTGCTCGCCGTTGAAGAGCATCGGCGCCTCGTCCTTCTCGCCCTCGCCGATGACGACGACGCCGTCCATCGCGACCGCGCCCAGCACGTAGCGCATGGCGTCCACGGCGGCCTGATCGGCGGCCATCTTGTCGCCGCGTCCCACCCAGCGCGCGGCGGCGATCGCCGCGGCCTCGGTGACGCGGATCAGCTCCAGGGCAATATTGCGGTCCGGACGAGTCGGTGCTTGCACGATCGAAGGATAGTCCGCCGCCCCCGTGCGGGATCGGGGACGTCGGTGTCCAGCGGCCATACTTGAGGGGTGAGCTCTCTGCTGATCAAGTCCGCGGGACCCCTCGCGGGCGAGCTCGTGGCGGGTGGGGCCAAGAACGCGGTGCTCAAGCAGATGGCCGCGTGCCTGCTGGCCAGCGGCGAGCACCGTCTGAGAAACGTGCCCGAGATCACCGACGTGGCGGTGATGAGCGAGCTGCTGGTGGCCCTGGGCTGTCGGGTGAGCCGACCCGCGGCCCACGAGCTGGCCATTACGGTCCCGGTGGCCCCCGAGCTGCACCCGGTGGCCCCGGCTCACCTGTTCGAGGCCATGCGCGCCTCGATCGTGGTGCTCGGGCCCCTGCTGGCGCGCTGCGGACAGGCCGCGATGGCCCTGCCCGGCGGCGACGACTTCGGGCAGCGACCGATCAACTTCCACACCGACGGCCTGGGTGCCATGGGCGCGGTCTTCGAGAACGACCGCGCGTCGATCCGCGCGCACGTGACGCGCAGGCGTCTGCGCGCCACGCGCATCACCCTGGAGTACCCGAGCCACACCGCGACGGACAACCTGATGATGGCCTGCGTGCTGGCCGAGGGTCGCTCGGTGATCGACAACGCCGCGCGCGAGCCCGAGGTCGAGGACCTCGGCCGTCAGCTCATTGCGATGGGCGCGCGCATCGAGGGCCTCGGCACGTCGCGTCTGACGATCGACGGGGTCCCCGAGCTGCACCCGGGCACCCACGAGGTCCTCAGCGACCGGGTGGTGGCCGCGACCTACCTGGCGGCCGGGCTGATCACCGGGGGCGACGTGAGCGTGCTGGACGCGCAGCCCGAGCACATGGAGATGCTGTTGCGCAAGCTCGAGTCGATGGGCGCCGAGGTCCTCCTCGGTGCCGGCGTGCGCGTGCGCGGACCGGCTCGCCCGACGGCCTGCGACGTGGCGACCCTGCCGTATCCCGGGGTGGCCACCGACTACAAGCCCCTCATCACCACGGTGCTCTCGATCGCCAATGGCGTGTCGGTGGTCACGGAGAACCTCTTCACCGGGCGCTTTCGCTACGTCGATGAGCTGCTGCGCCTGGGCGCGGACATCCAGACCGCCGGGCACCACGCCGTGGTGCGCGGGGTCGACCGTCTCACCGGGACCCAGGTGCGCGGCACGGACATCCGCGCCGCGGCCGCACTCAGCCTGGCCGGTCTGGTGGCCGACGGCGAGACGACGGTCGAGGGCTTCGAGCACATCCAGCGCGGCTACGAGGACTTCGTCGGGCACCTGGGCGCGCTCGGCGCCCACGTGGAGATCGCGTGATCGCGCGCGAGCCGGCGACGCTGCTGGACGAGGCGCGCGCCGGATCCCGACCGGCCCTGGCGCGCCTGCTGAGCTACGTCGAGTCGGCCGGGGCGAGTCAGCGCGAGGTGGCCGCGCTGGCCTACCGCGCCCCCGCGCCGTACGCCGTGGGCCTCACGGGCCCGCCCGGCGCGGGCAAGTCGACCCTGACCGACCAGCTCATCACCGAGCTGCTCGCGCGCGCGCACCTGGGCGAGTACGCCGTGTCCGACGTCGCGGTGCTGGCGGTGGACCCCTCGTCGCCCTTCACCGGTGGCGCGATCCTGGGCGATCGCATCCGCATGCAGCGACACGCCACCAACGAGCACGTCTTCATCCGCTCGATGGCCACGCGTGGGCACCTGGGTGGGCTGAGCCTCGCGGTGCCCGACGCGCTGCGGGTTTTGGGCGCGGCGGGCTTCGTGCTCGCGCTCGTCGAGACGGTCGGCGTGGGCCAGATGGAGGTGGACATCGCCTCGGCGGCCGACACCACCCTCGTCGTGACGAACCCGGGCTGGGGTGACGCGATGCAGGCCAACAAGGCCGGGCTCCTCGAGATCGCCGACGTCTTCGTGATCAACAAGGCGGACCGGGCCGGGCTCGCCGAGACCCGACGGGACCTCGAGCAGATGCTCGACCTCGGCGGGGCGCGCGAGTGGCGTCCGCCGATCGTCGAGACCGTGGCCACGACGGGCGCCGGTCTCGAGGAGCTGCTCGGGGCCCTGGACGCGCACGCGCGCTTCCTGAGCGGCGAGCGCCTGAAGGAGCATCGGCGCCGCCAGATCGCGGGCGTGCTCGACGCCGTGCTGGGCGCGACGCTGCACGCGCGCGTGCGAGCCATCTCTCACGGAGCGGCCTACGAGGCGGCCCTGGACGCGTTGGCCCAGGGAGAGACCGACCCGTATCAGGCGGCCGAACAGGTACTCTCACTGGAATGATCGCGGTCTCGGTCGGCTACGACCTGCTCTTCTTGGTCCACGTGATTCTGGCCCTGGCCACGATCACCGTGCTGATCGTGATGCGCACGAGCGCTCAGGCGATCGCGCGCGGGGCCGACGAGGCCGTCCAGCGCGCGCGCTTCCCGCGCCGGCGCAACTGGGCGGCCCGCGTGCTGCACCTGCTGCCCGTGACGGGCGTGGCCATGTCGCTGTCCGGCTCGCCCGACGTGTCCCTGACGCGCCCGTGGATCATCGTGGGCCTGGTGTGCTACCTGGCTGCGGCGGGTCACCTCGAGGCGCGCACCCTGCCCCTGGAGCGCGTGGTGGCCGAGGTGATCGAGCACGACGGCACGGCCACGCCCGAGCGGGGGCGCCAGCTGACGCGCTCCGTGGACACGATCCTGGCCCTCATCGCGCTGGCCCTGCTGGCGATGCTGGTGCAGTTCTAGGGCTCGCGCGACAGGAACGACGCGCGACCCACCATGCCGGCGGCCACGGTCGCGTTGCTCACCTCGTCGATGAGCACGAAGCTGCCGGTGACACGGTTGTCGCGGTAGTCGTCCACCGCGAGCGCGTCGCCGGTCAGGAGCCGGGCGAGGCCGATCTCATTGGTGCCCAGCTCGCTGGCCGGCTCGATCGACAGGGTGCTCACGTCCAGGGCGCCCTCGAGGCTGAGCACGCGCACCGGCGTGGTGCGCGTGGTGTGCTTGAGTCGGAGGCGCTGACCCGGCTCCAGGGGCGACTCGCCGAACCAGCAGATCGTCGCGGACAGCTCGCGCGTCACCGTGGGCAGCGGCGCGGCGGCCAGCAGGTCCCCGCGCCCGGCGTCGGTGTCCTCGGTCAGGGCCACGTCCACCGACAGTCCGGCCACGGCGACCTCACGGGCGCCCGAACCCGAGCCGATCTGCCTGACCGTCGCACTCAGCCCGGCGGGCAGCAGGCTCACCGCGTCGCCCACGCGCAGGGCCCCGCCGCTCATCATCCCGGCGTAGGTGCGCCCGCCGCCGTCCTGGCGCAGGACCCACTGGATGGGCAGGCGAGCCGGCCCGGTGCTCTCCCAGACTCCGGCGTCAGCCGCCTCGAGGGCCCCCAGCACGCTCGGCCCGTCGTACCAGGGGCTCCGGCTCGAGGCCTCGACGACGTTGTCGCCGTAGAGGGCCGAGATCGGCACGCAGCGCTGCTCTGAGAAGCCCAGCTCGGCCGCAATCGTGTCGACCTCGTCGACGACGCCCTGGTAGGCGGCGCTCGACCAGTTGACGATGTCCATCTTGTTGACCGCCACGACCAGGCTGCGCACCCCGAGCAGGGCGGCGATGACCAGGTGGCGTCGAGTCTGCTCCTTGAGTCCGTGCGAGACGTCCACCACCACGAGGGCCAGGTCGGCGCTCGAGGCGCCGGTGGCCATGTTGCGGGTGTACTGCACGTGCCCGGGGCAGTCGGCGATGATGAACTTGCGGCTCGGGCTCGCGGCGTAGCGATAGGCCACGTCGATCGTGATGCCCTGCTCGCGCTCGGCGCGCAGGCCGTCGGTGACGAAGCTCAGGTCCAGGTCGCCGAGGCCGCGCTTCTGGGAGGCGTGCGCGATCGCGTCGAGCTGGTCGTCGAAGAGCTGGCGGGTGTCCACCAGCAGCCGGCCGATCAGCGTCGACTTGCCGTCGTCGACCGAGCCGATCGTCGCGAGGCGCAGCAGGTCCATGGTCGCGCTGGGCACTAGAAGTACCCCTCGCGCTTGCGGTCCTCCATGGCCGTTTCGCTGAAGCGATCATCGGCGCGCGTGGCGCCGCGCTCGGAGACGTTGGCGATCGCGACCTCGTGCACGATGGCGGCCAGGGTGTCGGCCTCGGACTCCACCGCCCCGGTGCAGTTCGCGTCGCCCACCGTGCGAAAGCGCACGCTGCGCCACTCGGTCACCTCACCCTCGCGCGGCTCCACGTGGGGCCCCACGGCCAGCCACATCGAGTCGCGGCGCACGACCTCGCGACGGTGCGCGAAGTAGATCGACGGCAAGTCCATGTTCTCGCGCTCGATGTACTGCCACACGTCGAGCTCGGTCCAGTCCGAGAGGGGGAAGGCGCGCAGGTGCTCACCGGGATTCACCCGGCCCTGGTAGAGCTGCCAGAGCTCCGGGCGCTGAGCGCGCGGGTCCCACTGGCCGAAGGTGTTGCGAAAGGAGAGGATCCGCTCCTTGGCCCGGGCCTTGTCCTCGTCGCGGCGTGCGCCGCCGAAGGCGGCGTCGAAGCCGTGCTCGGCGATCGCGTCGAGCAGCGTGACGCTCTGGAGCCGGTTGCGTGAGCCCGTCTGGCCGGGATCGAGGACGCGGCCCTGGTCGATGGAGTCCTGCACGCGCGCGACCACGAGGCGCGCGCCGAGACGCTCGACCGTGCGGTCGCGGAATTCGAGGACCTCCGGGAAGTTCTGTCCGGTGTCCACGTGCATCACGGGAAAGGGCAGGCGCTGGGGCGCGAAGGCCTTGACCGCCAGGTGCAGCAGCACCGCGGAGTCCTTGCCGCCCGAAAAGAGCAGGACCGGGCGCTCGCACTCGGCCGCGACCTCGCGCAGGATGAAGATCGCTTGGGACTCGAGGGCGTCGAGGTGTTCGAGGGAAGGTTCGGTACGCAGGGAAGTGATCGTCATCTCAAAGGGCTCCAGCGTAAGTCTACTAATCCACTAGGATTACACTGACACATTGCGGGAGGCCCATGAACTCAGTAGAGCCCAGACTACTCGGCCAACTGCACTCGGCCGCTGAGCACCTCGAGCACGCGAGCCCGCACGAGATCCTCTCGTGGGCCTTCGAGAACTTTCGCGAGGTGGTCATGGCCTGCTCCTTTGAGGACGCGGCCTTGCTGCACATGGTCCACGAGGTTGCCCCGCAGGCACCCGTCGTCTTCTTGGACACCGGTGGGCACTTCCCCCAGACGCTGGACTTCGTCGCGCGCCTGGAGCGTGAGTGGGGTTTACGTCTGGTGCGCACGCGCGCCGCGACGGACTCTCCGGTGTGCGGCTCGCCCGGCTGCTGCGCGGCGCGCAAGGTCGAGCCTCTGCGCCAGGCGCTCGTGGGACGCGACGCGTGGATCACCTCGCTGAAGCGCGTGGATTCGCCCACGCGTTCTCACGTGCCCGTCGTGGCCTGGGACGAGAAGTTCTCCTTGGTCAAGCTCAACCCACTCGCCACCTGGAGCGACGAGGACGTGGCGTACTACTTAGGCGCGCACGGGCTCGCCGAACACCCGCTGTGGGCACAGGGCTACACGTCCATCGGGTGTGCCGCGGTCACGCAGAAACCACTCGACGGCACCGACCGCCGATCCGGACGATGGGCTGGTTCGACGACGGTGGAATGCGGGCTGCACGAGGCCTAAATATCCACCAAATCCGCAAAACCTGGCGGTACATTTAACGGCAATGTCACGTGGGTTACTTGGAGAGTCACTCAGATGCTCCTGGTAGTCCTCGCTCTGGCGTGGGTCGCTCTGCTCACGCCGGTGGCGCTGCGCAAGCTGCGAGAGCTCAATGCCGAGCGCTCGATCGAGCACTTCCACACCGAGCACGAGGTCCTCAGTCGACAGGGATACACGGTCGAGCCGGCGTATCGCCTGGCTGAGCCGGGCTACTACGTCGAGCCCGAGCACCACGTCGAGCCGGTGCGAGCACGCGTCGCGCCCCTCACCGAGGTGAGCCGTCCGCGCTTGACGCTGGTGCGCGACGACGACACCTACCGATCCGTCGAGTCGCGGCGCACCTGGCAGGAGTGGAGCGAGGACTACGACTTCGAGCGCGCGGAGGTGCGCCCGGCGGAGACCGCCAACCGCTACGCCTCGGCGTACTCGTCCGTGCCGCGCGAGTTCGACGCCCGCGAGCGCGAAGAGCCAGCCCTTCGCCCGCTGCGCTCGATGCGCCGACGGCGTCGCGTGCTGATCACGCGCCTCGGCCTGGCGACCGTGCTCGTCACGGGCGCGGCCTTCGTCTCGGGGGTGTCGGCGCTGTTCGATCTGGCCGTGCTGTCCTGGCTCGTCGACGCGGCCTATCTGGCCCTCGCTCTCTTCTCATTGAGCCAGGGCTATCTCAGCGAGGCCTCGGTCGGACTCGCCCGGCGCGAGCGCCTGGCACCGGTCTCACGACTCGAGCGACCGTACCGTTCCGAGGACGACGAGCGCGATCAGGGCTTCGGACCCGGCGCCTACGCCGACGCCGAGTACTACGAGCCGGTGCCGGAGCCGCAGTGGGAGCGCGCAGCGCAGGCCCGCTACGCGCTCGGGTAAACTGGTGATCCCTCGGGGGTGTAGCTCAATTGGTAGAGCGCTACGTTCGCAATGTAGAGGCAGTGGGTTCGAATCCCATCACCTCCACCACGAGACTCGCTTCACGCCCCGTCATCGGGCACTGAGCGCGCCACCACGCCTCATCCCTCGTCGAGCTCGAGGATCGCTTCGCTCTGGATCTCGGGTGCGTGCCACGGTGTGAATGTGTCTGTCGAGAGCCGCGTTCATCTGTAGCCGGCACTTCAGATCTGCGGAAGGCTTGGAGTCGCGCCCGGGCGACGTATTACTGGCCACAGGGCTGGCCTGGGCCCGCACTTGTTGTGGAGACTGGCCCTAGCCGATCACGCCGGCCGTGCCCGCAGGCACTCTTGCCAACGTTGGCTCCGATCAGACCAGGCTGCTGGCTAGGCGACTATCTCACCTCGGGACTGAAATCGGCGTGCGGATGCAAAGACGGCGAGATCCCCGATGGCGAACACCGATACAGATATTGGAACCACGTGCACTCCAAAAGCGGACACCAATGCGCTCGTGACGGCTGGCCCAATGATCCCGCCAGACATCATCATGAAGATCATTAGTGCGATTCCGTCGTTGTCGCCCGGGGCCAATCGCGTGTACCAGATGAGTCCCATTGGATAGACAAGAGCCATGCTGAACCCGGCAAGTGGGTAGACGAATGGTGCCAGCGCGTCCACCTGAGCCAACATGCAAAGGAGTACGGTCACCGATAGACCGCTTAGTACCAGCGCGCGATCGTTGACACGTCGGTGGATGGGACCGGCAAGGAACCGCCCCACGGCCAGACCGAGCCAGAAACCTGCAGTTGTTGCCGAGCCGATCGTCTGTGAGTAGCCAATCCGATGCAACTGAGGAGCAATCCATCCGGACAATGACGCTTCGGTGGCAACGTACAGGACGTATGCGCCAACAAAGGTGGTGAGAACAGCGCGGCGATGGGTGCCGTGACGGACGTGAAGGGAGGATCTTAGCGGGGGGGCCCTCAGTCCTCGCGTCGATGCGGTGAGCAGAAGTGACGAGACTGCGATCGCCGCGAGGATCCAGGGGAAGCGGCCGGGGCGCACGCCGATGATGAGGAGTGGACCCACCACGGCGCCCACCCCGTAGCCGGCATTGGCCACGCTCAAGCGGTGAGCGCGGCCGTCAAGATCGGTGCGAACCAACAGCGCGTTGAGGAGAAAGTCGAGCCCACCAAAGGCAACTCCGATGAAGAATACGCCACCGAGGAGTGATACGAAGCGAGTTGACAGCGCGGCTACGAGCGATCCCGTGGCTAGCAGGATCAGTGACGCGCCGAGGGCCACGGAGCCGGGCCACCTGCGCATGGCCGTCCAACCAAGGGGCACCCCACAGAGCGCACCGGCAAAATGCACGCTGACCACAATGCCTGCAGTCGCGAGCGACACGTTGTAGCGATGGGAGAAGGTGACGAGGAGGGGTCCGTAAAGTGACGCCACACCACCAAAGACGATGAAGATGGTTGTGGCTCCCGTCAGCGCACCCCTGCTGAAGGAGACTGTCGTGTCTAATGAGTGCTCGGGTGTCGGATTCCGCTCCACGACCTGATGAACCGCTCAGTCTGCGGCCGGAGGTTCTGACGGTGCGAGAAGTTCTCGTTGACGTGTTCGGTCGCTCTCGTACCGCCGCCGAGCCGCTTGAGTTGAAGCGCGGTTCGAGACTTCAGCGACCGGCACTTCCCACCAGGACTCCGAGTCCGGTGCGTTGACGAGCGGATCCGTTTCCACGACAACAACCGATGTCTCCTTGGCGTCACGAGCGGCGCTGAGGGCTAGCCGCAACTCCTCGATCGTGTCAGCCCGATAGGCAGCCGCACCAAGGCTTTCGGCGTTCTTCACGAAGTCGACCGGGAGCGTGGATCCTGCGAGCGAACCGTTCTCGCGATACCGGAAGTGAGTTCCGAAGCGCTCAACTCCCACGGACTCCGAAAGGTTTCCGATTGAGGCAAAGCCGTGGTTGACGACGAGGACGACGATGATCTTCACGCGCTCGGAAATCGCGGTGATCAACTCAGAATTCAGCATCAGGTAGGAGCCATCTCCGACCATGACCACGACATCACGAGAGGGATCGGCCATCTTGACTCCAAGACCGGCGGCTATCTCATAACCCATGCATGAGTACGCGTATTCGACGTGGTAGCCCTTTGGATCGCGCGCGCGCCACAACTTGTGCAAGTCTCCGGGCAGGCTCCCGGCCGCCGCTACGATCACGTCTCGGTCTCCCATGATCGACTCGACCGCCCCAACCACTTGGGCCTGCGAGAGTGGCGTGTGGGCGGTGGCGAACGCGGTTCTGACCGTGGCATCCCAGCGCTGTGCGAGCTCACGATACGCCTGGATGAAGTCGGCCATCACTTGCCAATCGGCCAGCCTCTCCGTCAAGACGGAGAGGACTTCGCGGGCGTCACCGATGACGGATAGTCCGGCGAGCTTCGCGCCATCGAACGGCGAGATGTTGATGTTGGCGAACTTGACTGTTGGATTCTGAAAGGCCGAGTGCGAGGCCGTGGTGAAGTCACTCCACCTGGTACCGATGCCGATAACAAGGTCGGCTTCGCGCGCCACAGAATTGGCCGCCGGAGTACCAGTTGCGCCCAGCGCGCCCAGACTCTGTGGATTGTCGAAACGCAGCGAGCCCTTGCCAGCTTGGGTCTCCGCGACCGGGATTCCGGTGGATGCCGCCAGCCGTGCGAGCGCGTCGGTTGCACCGGAGTAGATGACGCCACCACCCGCCACGATCAGTGGACGCTTTGCGGACCGTACAAGAGCGACGAGATCAGCGATACGCGCTGGTTCGGCCGGGGGCCGGCGAACGTGCCAAACTCGTGCGTCGAGTAGCCCCCTGGGCACTTCAAACGCCTCAGTGGCCACATCTTGAGGAAGTGCGATCGTTACTGCGCCTGTCTCAGCGGGGTCGGTGAGTACCCTCATCGCGTTTAGCAAGGCGCTGGCTAGTTGCTCGTGGCGCCACACGCGGTCGAAGTAGCGTGAGACTGGCCGCAGACAGTCGTTGACCGAGACATCGAGGCTCCGCGGATCTTCCAGCTCTTGAAGCACTGGATTCGCGCGCCGGGACGCGAACACGTCTCCTGGAATAAGTAGAACGGGAATCCGGTTCGTTGTGGCAACCGCCGCGCCGGTGACCAGATTGGTTGCTCCCGGCCCGATCGAGGTCGTGCAGGCAAAGGCGCGAAGCCGATCGGACATGCGGGCGTACGCTACCGCCGTATGTACCATCGCCTGCTCATTGCGGGCTAAGTAGTAGGGAAAGTCGTCACTCGCCTCGAGAAGTGCCTGTCCGAGTCCCGCAACGTTGCCGTGGCCGAAAATGCCGAAGCACCCGGAGAAGAAGGAGTGTCGTTCACCGTCCCTCTCGACTTCTTGAACGCTCAGGAAGCGGACGATCGCTTGAGCGACCGTTAATCTCACGATCGGCCCCGGTGAGATGTCATGGGCAGTCGCGGGTCGACTGCTTGATCGACCCACGAGCCTCTGATCCAGGCGTGTGCGGGATCGTCGCAGAAGGCCATGGTTCGAGGCTGAACCGGACCAGCCAGGACGTTGAGGAAGTAGAGGTCGTAGCCAGGCGCCGCCATGGTTGGTCCGTGGTAGCCGAAGGGAATGAGTACCACGTCACCGGTCTTGACTTCGACGTCGACGTCAATAACTCGCTCGAGACTCGAGGAATAGACGCGTTGATAACCTCCTGGGCCCGGCGTCCCCACGTTGGCGCCGCCGCGTACCTCGAAGTAGTAGATCTCCTCGAGTTGCGCCTCTCCGGGTCGATTCTCGTCGTGCTTGTGAGGTGGGTAGGAAGCCCAGTTCCCACCAGGGACAAGGACTTCAACGGCAATGAGTCGATCAGTTTCGAACGCACCGGGTGCGGCAAAGTTGTTGCACTGGCGACTGGCTGACCCGGCACCGCGCAACTCAACGGGAACATCTTCAGCTGAGCCGTAGCGAAACTCCAGCGTCCGCTCGGCGCGTGCTCCAAGCAGAGCTACCCGGCCACCGCCGAGGCATTCGACTGTGGCAATTGCGTCACGCGGTACATACGCGAAGTCACTCACGCGTTCGAAGACGCTTGCTCGGCCTTTGAGTTGGAAAGTCTCGCCTCGACAACTGACACGCGCGGCACCCGAGAGTGGAAGAACAATCCACTCTGACTCTCCGGCCGTGAACTCGTGTGACTCCTTGGCCGCAAGCTCCAACACTCGAATCGAGGTGTAGGTCCATCCAGCGCTCTCAGGTGTGACACTCATGACCACGCCACTCTTGTTGTGAATTCCTGCCGCGATGTGATGCGCGCTACTCATAGCAGGCTAACCGCCGTTGTAACGGCGGACTCCACGTCACCATCCGCGGGATAGAGGAGGTTTCGCCCCACGACCAGACCTCGCACCCCTGGCAGCGCGATCGCTCGCCGCCAGCGTTCGAACATTTCGTCGGGCTGTTCGGCACGTGCGCCACCGAGCAACAAGAGAGGTAGAGTCGTGGCCTCCACGATCGGTTCCATATTGTCCACGACAGGAATCTTGAGCCAACTGTACGCAGATGTCGCGCCTAGAGCGGACGAAATGGACATCGATCGGATGATCGCCTCGGTTGAGAGGTCGCTCTGGGGGCGTCCATCGATGCGCCGGCTCATGAAGGGCTCCACCATGGCCACTTTGCCGGTGGCGGCGAGCG
>JAJXUK010000027.1 GCA_021782915.1 Actinomycetes bacterium
CTTGCCCGGGGTGACCCCGGCGACGACCTTGGTGCCGTAGTCGCGGTTGCGCAGGCCGTGAAAGCGGCCCTGGCCGCCGGTCAGGCCCTGCACGATCACCCGGGTGTTCTCGTCAACGAAGATGCTCATGGTTACGCCTTGGCTAGGGCCACGGCCCGACGCGCGGCGTCGAGCATGGTGGGCTCGGTGATCAGGTTCTCGTTCAGGTGCGGAGCGAGGATGGCGCGGCCCTCGGCGGCGTTGGTGCCGTCCAGGCGCAGCACGATGGGCGAGGCGATGTGCACGCGGCCCAGGGCCTCCAGCACGCCCTTGGCCACCTCGTCCACGCGCGTGATGCCCCCGAAGATGTTCACGAAGATCGCCTTGACCTTGGGGTCGGCGTTGATGACCTCGAGGGCGGCGGCCATCACGTCCGCGTTGGCCCCGCCGCCGATGTCCAGGAAGTTGGCCGCCGAGCCGCCGACCTGGTTGACGACGTCGAGGGTCGACATGGCCAGGCCCGCGCCGTTGGCGATGATGCCGACCTCGCCGTCTAGGCCGATGTAGTTCAGGCCCTTCTCCTTGGCCATCTTCTCGCGCGGGTCCTCGGTCTCGGTCGCGCGGAACTCGTCCCACTCCGGGTGCCGGTACGCGGCGTTGTCATCGAGGGTGACCTTGGCGTCCAGGGCGTGGACCTGGCCCTGGGGCGTGAGGATGAGCGGGTTGACCTCGGTCAAGTCGCAGTCGCCCTTGGTGTAGCACTCGTAGAGCTGCACCAAGAGCACGGCCGCCTGCTCGCGCGCGGGCTCGTCCAGGCGCGCCTCGTCGACCCACGCGCGCGCCGTGGCCAGGTCGAGGCCCCGCAGCGGGTCGATCGAGATCATGGCGATCGCGTCGGGGTCCTGCTCGGCCACGACCTCGATCTCCACCCCGCCCTGGGCGCTCAGCATGCCCAGGTGCTTCTTGTTGGGTCGGTCCAGGGTGAAGGACGCGTAGTACTCCTTGGCGATGTCGCTGGCGTGCTCGATCCACAGGCGCTTGACCACGTGGCCCTTGATGTTCAGGCCCAGGATGCTGCCCGCGTGCTGGCGCACCTCGGCCTCGTTCGCGGCGAGCTTGACGCCGCCGGCCTTGCCACGCCCGCCGACCTTGACCTGGGCCTTGACGACGACGGGGTAGCCGACGCGCGCGGCCACGGCCACGGCCTCCTCGAGCGTGTCGGCGACGTCACCCGGGGAGACCGAGATGCCGTAGCGCGCAAAGTACTGCTTGCCCTGATACTCGAAGAGGTCCATTGTTCTCCTAACTCGATTCGCTCGCCGCGGCCTCGCGCGCGTCCAGGGTGGCCTCGAGCCACGAGCCGATCTCGCCCAGCGAGGCCCCGGGGGTGAACACGCGCGCCACCCCGGCCGCCTCCAGGCCCGCCACGTCGGCCTCGGGGATGATGCCGCCCACCACGATGAGCACGTCCTCGCGCCCCGCGCTGACAAGCAGCTGCGTCACGCGCGGCACGAGCACCGCGTGCGCGCCCGAGAGCAGCGAGAGGCCCAGCACGTCGGCGTCCTCGTGCACGACGGTGGCCACGATCTGCTCGGGCGTCTGGTGCAGGCCGGTGTAGACGACCTCGAATCCCGCGTCACGCAGGGCGCGCGCGATCACCTTGGCCCCCCGATCGTGCCCATCCAGGCCGGGCTTGGCCACGACCACTCGGTAGGTGCGCTCCATCGGCCCTTCAGCATAGAGGCCGTGGTGGGAGGCGACTTTTGGCTCCCCCCGGCCGAAGGTCACCACGAACGCGCGAGTAGCGTGGCCCCTGTGAGCGAGTCGTCGCCCCCGCGAGGGCCCCTGCGCGCGCTGGTCTCGGCGATGCGCCCCACGCAGTGGGTCAAGAACCTCCTGATCGGCGTGGCGCCGGCCGCGGCCGGCATGGCCACGCACGCCGACGTCATCCGCCACACGGCGGTGGCCTTCGTGAGCTTCTGCGCGCTGGCCTCGGCGGTCTATCTCGTCAACGACGTGGCCGACATCGAGGCCGACCGGCACCACCCGACCAAGCGGCACCGGGCCATCGCCGCCGGCCAGGTCCCGGTGCCCCTGGCCCTGACCAGCGCACTTGTGCTGGCGAGCGTCGCCTTCATCCTGCCGGCGTTCCTGTGGCAGCCCGAGGGCCTCTACCTCATCCTGGGGATCTACCTGGCCAACTCGCTGGCCTACAACCTGGGCCTGAAGCGAGTGGTGGTCATCGAGCTGGGCGTGGTGGCCAACGGCTTCTTCCTGCGCGCCTACGCCGGCGCGGCCGCCTCGCACATCTTCGTGTCGACCTGGTTCCTGGTGGTCATCTCCTTCGGCGCGCTCTTTCTCGTGGTGGGCAAGCGCTCCAGCGAGCTCAAGATGATCGGCGCGGGCGCCACGCGCCCGGTGCTCAAGCAGTACAGCGCGGACTTCCTGCACTCGGCCCTGACCCTCTCGGCGACCTCGGTGGTCGTGAGCTACTGCCTGTGGGCCTTTGACACCTCGGCGACCGGCCTGTCCTCGTTTCGCCACCACATGGTGCCCATCCGCCTCACGGTCGTGCCGGTCGTGCTGGCGATCCTGTTCATCATGCGCTCGGCCGAGGCCGGCGACGGCCACTCGCCCGAGGACCTGCTGCTGCACAACCGCGTGGTCCAGGTCCTGGGACTGCTCTGGATCGGTCTGATCGGCCTGGGGATCTACGGATGAGCCGGGTGCGCCTCAGCGGCTGGGGCCGCACGGCGCCGAGCCTGGCCCGCGTGCTGCGCCCGAGCAGTGAGGACGAGCTGCTGGAGGCCATGAGCGAGCCGCTGATCGCGCGCGGGCTGGGGCGCAGCTACGGCGACGCGGCCCAGCTCGGAGGCGGCCTGGTGATCGACAACGCCGGCTTCGACACGATCGGGCCCATCGGCGAGGACGGGCTGGTCGAGCTGGGCGCGGGGGTGAGCCTGGAGGACCTGCTGGCGGTGGCCATACCCCAGGGCTGGTTCATCCCGGTCACCCCGGGCACGCGCCAGGTGAGCGTCGGGGGCATGATCGGCGCCGACGTGCACGGCAAGAACCACCACCGCGACGGCTCCATCGCGCGCCACGTGACCCAGATGCGCCTGATCAGCCCGCAGGGCCCGATGAGCCTGAGTGCGAGCCAGGACCCCGAGCTCTTCTTCGCCACGATGGGCGCCATGGGCCTGACCGGGGTGATCAGCGCCGCGAGCATCCAGATGGTGCCCATCGAGACCGACCAGGTGCTGGTGGACACCGAGCGCTTCGAGGACCTGGACGCGGTGATGAGCGAGATGGAGCGCTCCGACGAGGCCTACCACTACTCGGTGGCCTGGGTGGACTGCATGACGAGCGGGGCCCACATGGGTCGAGCGATCCTCACGCGCGGCGAGCACGCCCCGGCCAGCGCGCTGGAGGCGCCCACGCGCCGCGGCCCGCGACCGGCGCGACTGCGCGTGGCCTTCGACGCGCCGAGCGGTCTGCTCAACCCCCTGTCGATTCGGGCCTTCAACGAGCTGTGGTTCCGTGCGGCGCCCCGGCGCGCGCGCGAGGAGCCCCAGGACCTGGCGTCGTTCTTTCACCCCCTGGACGGGGTGCGCGACTGGAACCGCCTCTACGGCCGGCGCGGCTTCGTGCAGTACCAGTTCTGTGTGCCCACCGCGAGCGCGCCCACGATACGACGCGCCATCGAGATGCTCTCGGCCTCGCGGGTGCCGAGCTTTCTCGCGGTGCTCAAGCGCTTCGGGCCGGGCACGCCCCAGGCCCCGCTCTCCTTTCCCCAGCCGGGCTGGACCCTCGCCCTGGACCTGCCGGTGGGCCCCGAGAGGCTGCCGGGCGTGCTCGACGCGCTCGACCGGCTGGTCATCGAGGCGGGCGGTCGGGTCTATCTGGCCAAGGACGCGCGCCTGTCGCCGGCGTCCGTCGCCGCGATGTACCCCGACCTCGAGCAGTTCGCGCGCGTCAAGGAGCGCGTGGACCCGCACGGGCTGCTGCGCAGCGATCTCTCCCAGCGCCTCCGCTTAGGATCGGCCCATGGATAACGCCTTCGGCCAGCCCCAGAACGTCGTCGTCCTGGGCGGCAGCTCGGACATCGCCCGGGCCATCGTGCGCAAGCTCTGCGCCGCACGCGTCACCACCGTCGTGCTGGCCGGGCGCAGTCCGGGCCTGCTCGAGGAGGCCGCGGCCGAGGCGCGCGACTACGGCGCCACGCGCACCGAGACCGTGCTCTTTGACGCCGAGGAGCCCTCCCACGCCGGGCGCGTCGTGGCCGAGGCGCTGGCCAAGGTCGGCGAGCCCGTGGACCTGGTGATCGTGGCGGTGGGCCTGCTGGGCAACCAGCGCGAGATGGAGGACGATCCCGTAGCCGCCGCGCGCATGGTCACGGTGAACATGACCTGGCCGGTGGCGGCCCTGGCCGAGCTGCGCGCGCGCCTGATCGCCCAGGGCCGCGGGCGGATCCTGGTGATCTCCTCGGTCGCCTCGATCCGTATTCGGCGCTCCCAGTACCTCTACGGCGCCGCCAAGGCCGGCCTCGACCGGCACTGCCAGGGCCTGGCCGACTCCCTGGCGGGCACCGGGGTCACCCTGCAGCTGCTGCGCCCGGGCTTCGTGCGCTCCAAGATGACCGAGGGCGAGCCCGAGGTCCCCTTCACCACCGGGGTCAACGAGGTGGCCGACAACGCCCTGGCCGGCCTGGAGCGCGCCGAGCGCGTGATCTGGTCCCCGCCGATCCTGCGCTACGTCTTCTTCGTGCTGCGCCACCTGCCCGCGCCGATCTGGCGGCGCGTGATGGACCGCTAGAACCCGGCGGGCCTAGCCGGCCGGGTGCAGGCCCAAGCTCGTCGTGGTCACCGTCGCACTCGAGGCCGTCGAGGAGCTCAGCTCCTTGGGCCGCAGGCTCATGGTGAAGAAGTCGCGATTCCACCAGTTCACGAAGTAGCGACTCGGCGGGCCGATCATCCCGTTGGGCCCGTTCAGCAGGCTCGTGCCGTTGCCGCCGTTGATGGGCGTGTTGAGCGGGCCGTTGAAGACCGAGTACTGCACCCAGTCGGTGTTGATGTCCAGCTCCATGCCGGTGACGACCCCGGCGCGCACCAGCACGTTGGCCAGGTCCGCGATGGACAGCGCCGGGCCGCCCACGTAGACGACCGCGCCGTCCTTGGTCACACCCAGGCCCGAGCGCCAGACGCTGAACGTGCCGCCCAGGGTCTTGCCCCAGGCGAGCGAGTTCGGGCTGGACAGGCCCGGCACGGCCCGGCCGTTCTTAACCAGCAGCACCAGGTTCTGGCGCACCGCGATCGGGTGGCTCGCCATGGTGAAGCCCGGGCTGCCCCAGGCCCCCACCGTCAGGGTGCCGTCCTTGGTGATCACGGCCGAGGCCGCACCCGGGTGCAGCGGCAGGATCGTGCGCCCGTCGGTGTAGTAGCCGCCGTTGGCGTCCTGCATGCGAAAGCCCGCGTTGAAGGCCGCCACCAGCGTGCGCGAAGCGGCCGCGGTGATCGGCGCGGAGTGGGTGAAGTTGTAGCCGCCCGGGATGTAGGAGCCCGAGTAGAGGGTCGCTCGGAGCAGGCGCGTGTCCATCCACGCCACGCCCACCACGTAGGAGGTGTTCACCGCGTTGGGCCGCACGAAGGCCTCGTAGATGGTGGGCACGCCGGCGGCCGTGGTGCGCCCGGCCACGTGCCAGACGCCCTCACCGGGCAGGTTGGTGCCGGCCGGCGAGGGGATGCGCGTCGGGGCCGGCAGGGCCTGGCCCAGGGGGACCTTGACCTGCCCGGCGGTGGCGCCCTTGTTGTCAAAGGCCGACGCCGGGGGCTTGCCGCCGACCTTGGGCGGGTTGAGCTTGTAGTACTCGGTCTCGATCCAGGTGATGAAGGTGCCCATGCCGTGGCTGCGGCCCCACTCGGCGGCCCGGGCCATGTAGGAGACCCCGTAGGTCGGGTTGTTGAGCGCGAAGGCCAGGGTCAGGCCCAGGTAGAGCATGAAGATCCCCGTCACGCCCGAGAGCACGACGAGGGCCCGGCGGCGCCAGTAGACGGCCTGGGCCAGTCGCTGGGTGCCCGGCGCGCTCGGGGGCCGATAAGCGGGTCGGGTTGAAACCATGAGGTTCCATTGTGACACCCGGGTAACGAGACCCATTCGCGCGTCGGGCGATTCTTAGGCCGGCCTTAGGCGTGACCCCTTGGATCAGGCTCGACGCAGGGGCGTCATCGACAGCACCAGCTGCTTGACGCCGTGCTCGTCAAAGGCCACGCTGGCCCTCGCGCGCGCGCCCTCGCCCGTGGTCGACAGCACCACCCCGGCCCCGTAGCGCGCGTGCAGCACCGCGTCGCCGGCCACCAGGCCCAGCAGCTCGGCCCCGGTCGAGCGCGCCGGCGGCGCCGTGCCGGCCCCGAAGGCCCGACCCTCGGCGTAGGGGCTGGCGCGCCCGACGAAGCCCTCCTCGTCGTGCGCGTAGCCCCGGCGCAGCGGCGGGGCGCTCGAGAGGTCCTGGACCAGCGCGGCCGGCACCTCGGCGAGGAAGCGGCTGGCCAGCGCGTCCACGCGCTGGCCCCACAGCGTGCGGGTCCAGGCGTGGGTGAGGGCCAGGTGGCGCATGGCCCGCGTGATGCCCACGTAGCACAGGCGGCGCTCCTCTTCGAGCTCGGCCTCGTCGCTCAGGGCGCGCCGGTGCGGAAAGACCGTCTCCTCGAGCCCGGTGATGATCACCGCCGGGAACTCCAGGCCCTTGGCCACGTGCAGGGTCATCAGCGAGACCGCGCCGGCCCCGGCGTCGAGCTGGTCCGCGTCGCTGACCAGGGCCATGCGCTCGACGAACTCGAGCAGGCTCTCGTACTGCGCGGCCGCCGAGGCGAGCTCGCCCAGGTTCTCCAGGCGCGAGACGGCCTCGTCGGTGCCCTCCTCGCGCAGGGCCGCGCCCAGGCCGCTCTCGCGCACGATCGCGTCGATCATCTCGCGCGGGCTGAGGTCGTTGTTGAGCGCGCGCAGCTCCTCGAGCAGCATCGAGAACCTGGTCGCCCCGCCGAGGGCCCGACTGGCGAGCCCGGCGGCGCTGGCGTGCCCGGCCGCCTCGGCGAAGCTGAGCCCGTGCTCGGCCGCGTAGGCGCCCAGGCGCGCCTGGGCCATCGCGCCCACGCCGCGCTTGGGCTCGTTGATGACCCGCCGGGCCGAGGCCTCGTCGCGCGGGTTCACGATGAGCCGCGCGTAGGCCAGCGCCGTCTTGATCTCCTTGCGGTCATAGAAGCGCATGCCCGAGATCACCCGGTAGGCGATCCCGGCGCGCAGCAGCTCTTCTTCCAGCACGCGGCTCTGGGCGTTGGTGCGATAGAAGACCGCCATGTCGCTCCAGCTCAGGTGGTGCTCGGCCGCCAGGCGGCGCAGCTCACTGGCCACCCAGCGGCCCTCGTCGTACTCGTCGCCGGCCCGGTAGAGCCGGATGCGCTCGCCCTGCTCGCCCTCGGTGAAGAGGTTCTTGGCCCGACGGCGCGCGTTGCGCGCGATGACGGCGTTGGCCGCGTCCAGGATCGTCTGGGTCGAACGGAAGTTCTGCTCGAGCACGATCACCTCGGCGTCGGCGAAGCGCTCCTCGAACTGCAGGATGTTGCGGATGTCCGCGGCGCGAAAGCGATAGATCGACTGGTCCGAGTCACCCACCACGCACAGGTTGCGGTGCGACTCGGCCAGCAGCATCACCAGCTCGTTCTGCACGCCGTTGGTGTCCTGGAACTCGTCGACCAGCAGGTGACGAAAGCGCCGCTGGTAGTGCTCGAGCACGCTCGCGTCGGCGCGCAGCATCCCCAGCGCGTTGAGCAGCAGGTCGTCGAAGTCCATGGCGTTGGCCGTTCTCAGGCGCGCCTCGTAGAGCGTGTAGATCTGCCCGATGCGCGTGCGCGACGGGTCCTGGGCGTGCACCTCGAGGTAGCGAGCCGCGTTGAGCATCTCGTTCTTGGCCGCCGAGATCGCCGCGGCCACACTGCGCGGGCTGAGACGCTTGGTGTCCAGGTTCAGCTCGTGCATGATGCGCTCGACCAGGCCCTCGGCGTCGGCCTGGTCGTAGATGGTGAAGCCGCGCTCGTAGCCCAGCACCTCGGCGTGCGCGCGCAGCATCCTCAGACAGGCCGAGTGAAAGGTCGAGACCCACATGTCGCGCGCGGCCGGGCCGACCAGGTCCACCACGCGCCGGCGCATCTCGTCGGCCGCCTTGTTGGTGAAGGTGATGGCCAGGATCTCCCAGGCTCGCGCGTCCCCGGTGGCCAGCAGGTGCGCGATGCGCCGCGTCAGCACGCGCGTCTTGCCCGAGCCGGCCCCGGCCAGCACCAGCAGCGGCGCGCCACGCTGGGTCACGGCCGCGGCCTGGGCCTCGGTCAAACCCACCAGCAGCTCGCCCGGCTCGCCGAGCCCGCGCGCGGGCTCGTCGAAGAGCGCCGCGTCAGAGAACTCGGAGCGGCTCACTCCCACTCGATGGTGCCCGGGGGCTTGCTCGTCACGTCGAGGGCCACCCGGTTCACGCCCTCGACCTCGCGGATCAGGCGGTTGGCGATGCGCTCGATGAGCTCGTGGGGCAGGCGGGCCCAGTCGGCGGTCATCGCGTCGTCGCTGGTGACCGCGCGGATGATGATCGGGTAGGCGTAGGTGCGCCCGTCGCCCATCACGCCCACCGTGCGCACGGCGGGCAGCACCGCGAAGCTCTGCCAGAGCTCGTGGTACAGACCGGCCTTCTTGATCTCGTCGACCACCACGTGATCGGCCGCGCGCAGGATCGCCGCGCGCTCGCGGGTGACCTCGCCCACGATGCGCACGCCCAGGCCCGGTCCCGGGAAGGGCTGACGCCAGACGATCTCCTCGGGCAGGCCCAGCTCCTCGCCCACGTGGCGCACCTCGTCCTTGAACAGCGCGCGCAGCGGCTCGATGAGCTCGAAGGAGAGGTCCGCGGGCAGCCCGCCGACGTTGTGGTGGCTCTTGATGTTGGCCGCGTGGGCCGAGCCCGACTCGATCACGTCCGGGTACAGGGTCCCCTGCACGAGGAAGCGCGGGCCGTGCGAGTCGCCGGCCAGCTCGCGCGCGACGGCCTCGAACTCGCGGATGAAGAGCTCGCCGATGATCTTGCGCTTGGCCTCCGGGTCGGTGACCCCGCCCAGGGCGTCAAAGAAGCGCTCCGCAGCCTTGACGTGGATGAAGTCCACGCCGAACTGGCGCGTGAAGGTCTCCTCGATCTGCTCGCCCTCGCCCTGGCGCATGAGACCGGTGTCCACGAAGACGCACGTGAGCTGGCGGCCCACCGCGCGGATCACCAGGGCGGCGGCCACCGCCGAGTCCACCCCGCCCGAGAGCGCGCAGAGCACCCGCTCCTCGCCCACCGTCGCGCGGATCGCCTCGATGGACTCCTCGATGATCGAGGTGTTGGTCCACGTGGGCGCCAGGCCGGCCACGTGGTGCACGAAGTGCGCGATCAGCTCCTGGCCGCGCTCGGAGTGTCCGACCTCGGGGTGAAACTGCACGGCCACGAACCCGCGCGCCTCGTCCTCCATGAGCGCCACCGGCGCACCGGGCGTGCGGGCCGTGACGACGAAGCCGGCCGGGGCGAGCGTGATGGCGTCACCGTGGCTCATCCAGCACGTGGACTCCTCGGGCCACTCGCTGAGCAGGCTCGAGGCCCCGGTGCGCGTGAGCGTCGTGCGCCCGTACTCACCGGCCCCGGTGGCCTCGACCTGGCCGCCCAGGTCCCGCGCCATGAGCTGGGCGCCGTAGCAGATGCCCAGGATCGGGATGCCGAGCTCGTAGATCCCCGGGTCCAGCGCGGGCGCGGGCACCTCGTAGACGGACTTGGGCCCGCCCGAGAGGATGATGGCGCCCGGGGCGCGCCGAGCGACCTCGGGCGCACTGATGGAGGCCGGGACGATCTCGGAGTAGACGTGGGCCTCGCGCACCCGCCGCGCGATCAGCTGGGCGTACTGGGCCCCGAAGTCGACGACGAGGACGCTCAATGGCCCATGCCCACGCCCTGGGAGCGCTGGAGCGACTTGCCCTCGGTCTGCAGCGACGGCGCGAGCATGATCTCAGCCTTCTGGAACTCCTTCAGGGACTCGTAGCCGCAGGTGGCCATCGAGGTGCG
The DNA here is from genome assembly GCA_021782915.1 of Actinomycetes bacterium. GTDB lineage: Bacteria > Actinomycetota > Acidimicrobiia > Acidimicrobiales > RAAP-2 > RAAP-2. The sequence continues at coordinate 10,106 of JAJXUK010000027.1, forward strand.
CAGGGCCCCGAAGAGGTTCAGGCGCCCGTCGTTCTCGTGGGCCGGGCCGAGCAGGATCTCCTCGAGCGTGCCGCGCACCTGGGTCTTGACGCGCGCGCCGCGCGGCAGGGTCGGGTGGAAGGTGGCCATGCCCCAGTGATAGCCCCGCGCCGGGGCCTCGAGCGCACTGGAGAGCGGCGAGCCGATCATCACCGCGTCGGCGCCACAGGCGATGGCCTTGGCGATGTCGCCGCCCTTGGACATGCCCCCGTCGGCGATGACGTGCACGTACACGCCGGTCTCGTCCAGGTGGCGCATGCGCGCACCGGCCACGTCGGCGATCGCCGTGGCCTGGGGCACGCCGAGGCCCAGCACGCCGCGCGTGGTGCAGGCCTGGCCCGGTCCCACGCCCACCAGCACGCCGGCCGCGCCGGTGCGCATCAGGTGCAGGCCGGCCTGGTAGCTCGCACAGCCCCCGACGATGGTCGGGATCTCGAACTCGCGGATGAACTTCTTCAGATTCAGCGGCTCGACGCTTTTGGAGACGTGCTCGGCCGAGACGACGGTGCCCTGGATCACCAGGATGTGCAGGCCGGCCTCGGCGATGGTCGGGGCCATCCAGGTGGTGCGCTGGGGCGTGACCGAGGCCGCGGTGGTGATGCCGGCCTCGCGCAGCTGGCGGATGCGCTCGGCCACCAGCTCGAGCTTGATGGGCTCGAGGTACATCTGCTGCATGCGCGCGGTGGCCTTGTCGTCGTCGAGCTCGCGGATCTCCTCGAAGAGCGGCATCGGGTCCTCGTAGCGGGTCCACAGGCCCTCGAGGTTCAAGACTCCGAGCCCGCCGAGACGGCCGATCTCGATCGCCGTCACCGGGCTGATCGCGCCGTCCATGGCCGAGCCCAGCAGGGGCAACTCGAACTTGTAGGCGTCGATCTGCCAGGAGATGTCCACGTCCTCGGGATCGCGCGTGCGCCGGCTCGGCACGATGGCGATGTCGTCGAGGCCGTAGGCCTGACGCGCCGACTTGTAGATGCCGATCTCTACCTCCGCCATGGGAACCTCCGCGACCTGACGACGTTGTGGCTTTGGTCCAATCTACCGGACGCCCGCGACGCGCCTTCAGGGATTGAGGCGCGTCGTCTCGGGTGCGGGCACCTCGAGGACCAGACACAGCAGCTCGGTCAGCACGCGCGCGGTGGCGCCCCAGATGACGTCACCGGGCACCCGGTAGAAGAAGATCGGCACGAAGCCCTCGGCGTCCGCGCCGGGGCGCGCGCGGGCCCAGCGCTCCTCGAGGAAGTTGCCCTCGGCCACCAGCTCGGCGAGAGAGACCGTGAAGACGCGGTCCACCTCGCTGGGCTGGGCCGAGAGCCTCGGGCGCTCGGTGAGGCCCCCGACGATCGGCCAGATCGCCGAGGATGAGGCGAAGGTCACCAGCGGGCTGAGCCAGGCGACCGGGCGCACCAGCTCGGGCGCGAGGCCGACCTCCTCGTCGGCCTCGCGCAGGGCCGCGGCGACCGGATCCTCGCCCTCGTCGATGGCCCCTCCGGGCAGGGCGATCTCGCCGCGGTGACTGCGCAGGAAGAACGCGCGCCGGGTGAGCACGACGTGGGCCTCGCCGGCCTCATCGAACAGCGCGACCAGCACCGCGGAGCGCCGCGTGATGCGCGCGGCGTTGCGAGCCTCAGCGAGCTCGCCCGGCTGGCGCGCCACGCCGTCGAGGTTGCGCCCGGCACGGCCCAGGCGCTCGAGCACCCGCGACGTCGTGAGTCCCCGACGCTGGCTGGGCTCCAGGTGCGCCCAGGGGGCCGCTCGACCGGGGCGAACCTCGTCCGGCTGGGGGATCACCTGGGGGTAGTCGTGCCCCGGGAAGCGCGGCGGGGGCGTCGATGACAACTGTGAATAACCCCCTACAGTGGTGGGGCATTGCCCTTCGGGCACACTACCGGCCCTCCGTCCCTCGGGAGCAGTCATGACCTCTCTAGCCCGCGCCGCGGTGCGCCACCGCTGGCTCGTCCTCATCGTCTGGCTGGTGCTCATCGTGGGCACCAACGCGGCGGCCCAGGCCGTGGGCTCGGCCTTCTCCAACTCCTTCAGCCTGCCCGGCACCGACTCGACAAAGGCCTTCGCGCTGCTGAGCCAGGTCAAGGGCCAGAGCGGCGAGGCCGACCAGATCGTCTTTCACTCCCTGCGCGGTCCGCTGAGCGCGCAGCGCAGCGTGATCGAGCCGATGCTGAACAAGGTCGCCACACTGCCCGAGGTCGCCAGCGTGACCTCGCCGTTCTGTGGGAGCGCCCAGGCCTGCCTGGGCGCCACCCAGATCAGCCGCGACGGCACCATCGCCTACGCCGTGGTGCACTTCGCCGAGCCCGCCTTCAAGCTCAACCTCGCCCAGATCCGCGCGGTGGAGACCGTAGGATCCACCATCCGCTCGAGCCAGCTGGACGTCGAGTTCGGCGGCAACGCCTTCGGTCAGCTCGACGCGCCCACCCAGAGCAAGGGCGAGCTGGCCGGTCTGCTCATCGCGGCGCTCGTGCTCTTCATCGCCTTCGGCTCGCTGCTGGCCATGCTGGTGCCACTCTTCGTGGCCCTCTTCGCCCTCGGCGTGGCCGCCGCGGTGACCGAGCTGCTCAGCCACGGGCTCACCATCGCCCAGTTCGCCCCGATCCTGGGCTCGCTGATCGGCCTCGGCGTGGGCATCGACTACGCCCTCTTCATCGTCACGCGCGCCCGCCAGGGACTCAAGCGCGGCAACAGCGTCGAGGACGCCATCGCCACGGCCGTGAACACCTCGGGGCGCGCGGTGCTCTTTGCGGGCACCACCGTGTGCATCGCCCTGCTGGGCATGCTGGTGTTGCGCCTGAGCTTCCTCAACGGCGTGGCCATCTCGGCCTCCATCACGGTGGCCATCACGATGGCCGCCTCGGTCACCCTGCTGCCCGCGCTACTGGCCTTCCAGAAGATGCGCGTGCTGAGCCGGCGCGAGCGGCGCGCGCTGGCCGAGCACGGGCCCGAGCCCATCGTGCCGGCCGGGGCCTGGCAGCGCTGGGCCGGCTTCGTCGCCCGGCACCCGCGCGTCTTGAGCGTGCTGGGCCTCCTCGTCATCGCCTCGATCGCCACGCCGTACTTCTCCTTGCACCTGGGCAGCTCGGACCAGGGATCCAACCCGCCGACCTCGACCACCCGCAAGGCCTACGACCTGCTGGCCAGTGGCTTCGGCCCCGGCTTCAACGGGCCCCTCACGGTGGTGGCCAAGATCAACACCCCCGCCGACGCGGCGGCCCTCAACGCGCTGGACGCGAGCCTCAAGTCCGCGCCCGACGTCGCCTCGGTCGGCCCGGCCGTCGTCATCCCCGGCTCCAGGGTCGGCGTCATCACCGTGGTGCCCAAGTCCAGCCCGCAGGCCCAGGCCACCTCGAACCTCATCACCGCGATCCGCCAGGACTACATACCCCGAGCCAGCGCGACCAGTCACACGGAGATCCACGTCGGGGGCATCACGGCGATCTTCGACGACTTCGCCAGCGTGCTGGGCTCGAAGATCCCACTCTTCATCGGGGTGATCGTGCTGCTGGGCAGCCTGCTGTTGATGGTGGCCTTCCGCAGCGTGCTGGTGCCCCTGGTGGCCGCGGCGATGAACCTGCTCGCCGCAGGGGCCTCCTTCGGGCTGCTGGTGATGGTGTTCCAGTGGGGCTGGGGCAGCTCGCTGATCAACGCCGGCACCGGGCCGATCGAGTCGTTCCTGCCGGTCATCATGATCGCGATCCTCTTCGGGCTCTCCATGGACTACCAGGTCTTCCTGGTCTCGCGCATGCACGAGGAGTGGCTCAACACCAAGGACAACGAGGAGGCCATCCAGCGCGGCCAGGCCAACACCGGTCGCGTGATCACCGCCGCGGCGCTGATCATGATCTCGGTCTTCTTCTCCTTCGCCTTCGGCGGCCAGCGCATCATCGCCGAGTTCGGCGTGGGCCTGGGCGGCGCGGTGCTGATGGACGCCTTCATCCTGCGCACCGTGCTCGTGCCGAGCCTGATGCACTTCATCGGGCGGGCCAACTGGTGGATGCCGCGCTGGCTCGATCGCATCACCCCGCACGTGGCCGTCGAGGCCACCGAGGACCTGGAGTTCGCCGACTAGGCCTGCTCGCGCGCGCGCATCCCCGCGGCGGTCTCGAAGAAGCGGCGCACCTCACCCGGGCTCGGATTGAACTGCGGGGAGTTCGACGTGATGACCTGACCGACCGAGGCCGCCCAGAAGGTCGCCACCAGCGTGCGCGGGTCCACGTCCTCACCCAGCCAGCCGAGCTCCTTGGCGTGCTCCAGGGCGTCGTTCCAGCGCTCGAACTGCACGTCGAGGCGGCTGCAGAACTCGTCGCGGATCTTGGGCTGGCTCCAGACGTCCAGCAGGAGCTTGACCACGCCCCACTTCTCGTCGAGCTGGCCCAGGCGCCAGGCCGTCTCGGTGTTCTCGCCCAGGGCGCGGTAGAAGGCCTCGCGGTCGTCGCTGGCCAGGGCGGCCTCGCAGGCCGGCAGGTAGGCCTGCAGCTCCTGGGTCATCTCCTGGTAGATCTCGACCTGCACCTGGGCGATCAGCTCGGTGCGCGAGTTGAAGTGGTAGTAGATGGTCGGCACGCCCACGCCGGCGCGCAGGGCCACGTCGGCCACGCGCAGGGCCACCGAGCCCTCGGCGCGCACGAGATCCTTGGTGACGTCCAGGATCCTCTGACGCGTCTCCGAGTCACGCCGCATCACCCGTCCCCTATCTGTCACGCACGGTCCCGAGTCCGTGCTCAGCCCCTTACCGGCCGCCCCACCAGGTACTCGCCGCCGCCTGGCGGTCCGTACGTGGCGTTGCTCGCCGTGTGAGCAATGTATCCCAGCGCTCTGACACCCTGGCCTGAACGAGGTTCAGAATTTGACACCTTCCAACCACCCACCGAGGACTCGCCCACGCGTCGTTGGGCCCCACGACCGGGCACGGCGACGTCGGGAGCGGTGCGAATGGTGAGGCTCAGCCACCACGTGCCACCGCGCAGCGGCGCCGATTGAGAGAATGGGCCAATGTCGACGATCGAGGCCGCGCCCAGCCCCGTGGCGGGTGCGCCCGCGTCTCACTGGAGGCGCCTGGTGCGCCACCCGGACTTTCCCTCGTTCGTGCTGGGCGTGGCGCTGGCGATCGCGGTCTGCTACCCGTTCTTCGGCTCTGGACGGCTCTTCCTCCTTGACTGGGTCGTCGGGCCGCGTACGCCAATCCTGAGTCCAACCATCTACGGCCTGAACGGTGGCCTCACTACCGGCGCTCTTGATGACGTCGTAGTGGGCATACTCAACTCGTTCTTCGGTGCCGCCTCGACCTGGCTCCCCATCGTGGCGTTCTTCCCACTCGCCGCGGTCGGCATCTCGAGGCTCACCGAGCACAGTCGGGTGGCGCGCCTATCGGCCAGCGCTCTGTACTGCGTCAATCCATTCGTCTTCAATCGCCTCTACGTCGGGCACATTCCGCTTCTCATCGGATATGCCCTAGTACCCTTCGCTACACGCTCTACCGTTGCTTCGATCACCGCTCGTTACGGACGCTGGCCCATCGTGGCGGCGTGGTGGACTATTCTCACGGCACTCAGCCCTCAATACCTATGGATCTTCGGAGTTGTTGTCTCTTGCAGCGCCATCTTCGGCATAAGACGGGTGGGAATCGCACGATCAGCGACTTGGATCAGCCTAAACATCGCCCTACTCATTATCCTCAACCTCTACATAATCATCCCGCACTTACTGACTCGTCTACCCATCTCCGCCGGACAGTCGAACCTTAACCTCTTCCTGACGACGCCTGATCAACACTTGGGTCTCTACTTCAATGTTGCAGCAATGTATGGCTTCTGGCGAATCGGACCGGGTCCAGTATTGCCAAAACAAGTTGTGGCCGCTTGGCCATTCCTTGCCATCATCATCATCGGCCTTGTGATCCTTGGTGGACTCAGTCTGATACACCGCACTGGTCTCACAACTCGCGCCACTGTGTCGACAGAAGCGGACTTTGATTTACACGAGCAACGAAATTCCTATAAAAAGCGTAACTCCAACCAGGTTGACACTGGATTGATCCTCATATGCTCTGCATTCATTGGCTTCCTGCTCACTCTTGGTACACAAGGTCCAACGGGCTATCTGTTTCGATTAGCGTATAACCGTGTGCCATTCTTTGACATCTTACGTGAGCCGCAAAAGGCAGCAATATTGTTAGTTCTTGCGTACTCTCCGCTCTTCGGTTACGGAGTCGAGTCCGCATCCACTAAGCTTAGAGTTCCACGTGACATATCAGGTCGTTTTGCCACAATTCTTTTAGGCATTTGTCTCCCGGTCATCTATGTTCCAACCATGTTTAACGGACTCGATGGGCAGCTATCAACTTCAACCATTCCGGCACCATATCAACAGGTGGAATCATACTTACAACACCGGTCGGGCTACCTTCTCGATCTTCCCTGGCATCTGTATATGTCGTATCCATTTACTGACAATCGAGTAATTGCTAACATCGCCCCAACTCTCTTTTCAGTCGCAACAGTTTCAGGAAACAACATTCAGACGGGAAACACTCAATCTCAATCACTATCAAGTCTTCCCAATGCCGTTGCACGCCTCATAGAGATCCCCAAGACGCATCAGCATATTTCAGCACGCCTGTGGGAACTTGGCATCCGCTTTGTACTTCTTGACAAGACAGTCGACTGGAAGTATTACGACTGGCTAGACACAACTCTGGGAATCACGAAAGTCATTGAGTCACCAACGTGCAATCTCTATGAGCTCATGCCGCCGGCAAGTACTCCATCTAACTATCTAATCATGACGCAGTTGCCGAGTGATTCAGTCTCAAATAGCCGTAAGGATATGAGATCACCCCAAGTTGCCAGACACTCAATGTTTAGTTACACGATTACTACAGACCATGTTCAAGATGTCCAGTTCAATCTCTCATACCAGCCAGGTTGGTTTCTAAACGGCGCCCCAACTACCAGAACACCTGCGGGAGCAATTCTTCTTCGACTCCACAGAGGTCGTAACACCCTAGTGTTTATACCAGCCAAAGCGGCTACTATTCTCGAACTAACTTCGCTTATAATCTTGGCTATGATAATCCTATATTTATACTACTTTAAGTTACACAGTATCGGAGATTAGTGAGTGGAGTTGGCAACATAGCTGTGTTATTAGTGAGTCTTGTCACTTACAGATTTGTGCTTGAGGACAAAGCTCGGCGGCGAGTTAACATAATAACTTGCCGGAGAATACTGCAGATCCCAACCAAGGATAGATGGAGAGAGTCTCATGGATAGACCAGATAAGTCAGTGAGAGATAGCTCTGGCTGTTATGTAGTCATTCCTGCATTTAATGAGGAAAAGCGCATTGGTGCTTTACTCGACTCCCTCTATAAGACAAGGTGGCCTCCCGAGATCTCTCAAATTAAGTGGATCATTGTCACAGGGGCAAGCACCGATCATACGTTAGATGTCGCCCGAGAGTGGCTAGCCCGGCACCGAGATGTCACCGCAGACGTCCTGGTAACAGCGTCTCGAAATGGCAAAGCTGGCGATCTAGATGTTGTGCACTCACAACTGCTCGATCAAAACGAAAATGTAAGTGGCATAGCTGTTGTAATTGACGGGGACGTCACTGTCTTTCCAGAGAGCATTTGGAACCTGCTAAGCCCACTTCTGACGGAACCCTCGCTGTCAATTGTCTGGGGATTCGATCACATTGACAGAGTCCACTTTGGAAACTGGGCCTCCTCATTTCAGATGCTACTGGCAAACGCGATTGCAGGAGAGGAGCGTGCGAATAGGCCACGCGCCTATGGTCGATTCTTTGCCTACAGAGTTGAAGACCTTCGCGACTTTCATTGGGATGCCTCGCACATCACTGATGATCTACAACTTGCCCACTACGCAGAGAAGAGTCTTCTGGCTGTCTCTTCCGTTACATCTGCCCGTGTTGAAGTCACGCCAGCAGCTAGCTACTACGACTTCTATCTTCAGACTTACCGGTCCATAGTGGCACGCAGGGGCATCGTGGGAGGGAGTTCCGAGAGAGAGTCCCGGCGTAAGACATTGACAGTTCTAGTCCACCAATTTGCACGACATCCAGTTCTCGGAGCTGCATTCATTGTCGCCCACGTCATCTCAATGTGGCGGCATAAGTTGTCGCCGTCTGCATTCAGCAGCCATTGGGAGTCTCCGACATCCACAAAGTTTTGACGCGTACTTCCCCTGTGGTCACAATGCAAGCGCAGAGATTGACGGCACTTCGCACTCGAGGGAGAAAGGCTCCGACCACCTGAGCCCGGACGCGACACGAGGGTTCTGCCAATCTGTTGGTTCTTGACTTCCACAGGTCGGAGAACCCTCGTGTCGCTTGACGATACTTCCCTTAGCAACGTCCTGGTGGGTCTGCCCGACATCCGTGTCCTTGATGCTGTCGATGACGGCGTGCGCCTAACGATCACCATCGAGAAGGCGACGCCCGCGTCTCGGTATCCGACGTGCATCACGACCATGTACCTGAAGGATCGGCGCAATCTCGTTCTCGTCGACCTGCCCTATCGGGGACGCTGCGCGAGGGTGATCTGGCGTGAGCGCCGGTTCCGGTGCTGCGACGCTGCCTGTGCTCAGCCGACGCTCACCGATCAGGACCGTCGCATCGCCCTACCACGCCAGTCGATGTTGGAGTGAACGGCTTGGCGGGTGACCCTCCAGGTCGGACGGTTCGGTCGCACCGTGTCTGGGGTGGTCCGAGACTTGGGTTGTCACTGGCACACCGTCAACGACGCGCTCATGAGCGTCGGCCGGAGGTTGCTCGCGCTCGATCGAGTCGAACTCGGGGGCGTCAGCGCCCTTGGCCTCGATGAAACCATCTTCGTGCGTCGCAGACCGGTCCACCGTCGTGAGTTCGCGACGTCCATCGTTAACGTGCGCCGGGGGCGGCTCCTCGACATGGTCGAAGGCAGAACCGCCGAGACTCCAGTTCGCTAGCTGCTCCGGCGCTCGCACCTGTGGCGCGGCGACATTGAAGCGGGCACCCTGGACCTCTCCGGCCCCTACCGCCGGGCCGTCGAACTCGACCTGCCGAAGGCAAGGGTCGGGGTCGACCCCTTCCACGTCGCCAAGCACGCAGTCCACCAGATCCACGAGTGCCGGCGCCGAGCGCAGAACGAGCTGCTCGGACACCGTGGCCGCAAGGAGGACGCCCTGTTTCGTGCCCGACGGCTGCTCGTGAAGCCCGCAGAGCGCCTCGACGGCAACGGCACCGAAAAGCTGCGCAGACTGTTGTGCGTCGGAGATCTGAACGGCCACGTCGCGACGCCAAGGAGGCCGTCGGCGAGCTCTAAACCCTCGAAGAGCATGAGACGGAAGCTCAGTTCATCGACGAGTTGATCCGCGACATGGCCGACCCCACGTGGCCGATCGAGGTGCGCTCCATCGGACGGACCCTTTCGAGCTGGCGGCACGAGATCGTCGCGTGGCATGACCAGTGCGTCTCGAACGGGCCGGCCGAGACGTCCAACAACCTGGTGAAGCGCATCAAGCGCATCGGGTTCAGCTTCACCAACTTCGAGAACTACCGGATGCGCGCTCTGCTTACGCCGGTGGCATCAACTGGTCACTGCTCGACCGCGTCACTCCTCGCTGATCTGCGAAGAGCCGGTAAACCACGTCTTCTTGCACCAAATACAGTGGGCCTTCGAGAAAATAGCGCCATGCCTACGCCAGACTGGCCCAGGAGTCTTGTCCACATTTCGAACAAGCCCAACTCTGCTAGCCTCGTCTTCAAGTCAGCATACTGATAAGAGGGATGAGGATGGTACTCCATAAAAAGCAATTCTACTGTCCTCCAGCACCAGTCAGGTGACTCAAGAATTGCGTCATATTCACCACCCTCACAGTCCATTTTAACTATGTTGGGTGAGCGATCAAGCGAGGCAATAATTGAGCTCAGAGACTTTGATTGTACTCTGATTGGATTTTGATCAGCAATGGGAACCATGGATGCTTCACACGATGCTTCTTGATCGACCCACATTTCTATGATCGCATCACTACTACTTACGGCTACAGGAATAATTACTGAACGACTGCTTACATCATTAACTTGAAGATTGCGCCTTAACCATTCGACAGTGTCAGGCATAGGTTCAACGCAGACAATCTGGGCCTCCAAAAGTGTATGCGCCATTGTAATTGAAAACGTTCCAACGTGAGCACCAATATCAAGAATAACGAAAGGCTCCTCAATGCTGCTCCAATCCATCTCGTCAAGACGATACAGATCATCTGACAAAACCTCAATAAGAGGAGCGTATGCTACGCCTGATAGAGGTGCCGACACTTCAATGCCGCTTCGAGTCTTGACTGTCATCACGCCGGGCCGAACCCCGACTTTATCCAGGACTATCTTCGCTAGCACAACAATCCAGTTCTTCGATGACTTGCGGACGCGACGCGCAGCACTGAGCTTGGATCCCAGGCGGTGCAACTTTCCGTTCACGCCCCTGCCCTTGACTTTCTTGTTAACCAGCCCCTAAAGCAACTCCCTATACTCACTTGAGTAATCCTTCCCGTTCAGCAATCAGGGAGAGTACGCAAACCCACTGACAACGCGTCACTTCCGGCGACGCGTTCCTTTCGAGCCAAGATCGTTGCCTCATCTTCAGATCAGCTCGATCTCCCTCATCAGCTCTTCTCTGCAGCACTTCCACGATCCTCCTTGGAAAGTCGTCAAGTTCGGCTTCAATCAGTCCGGGGCATCCCCTCAGTCCCTCAAATGCTGTGCGTGTTCCGACCACCTCTACTCCAGCAGCAACGTAGTCAAGCACCTTTGTCTTGACTCCGGCGCCAGAACTCAGCGGCGCGACTGCCAGAGCCGCACCACTTAACACAGGACCCAAGTCACTGACCTCTCCAAGTCCATAAATGCGGGCGCCACTCTCTCCTACTCCAGAGAGCTCTTCAGTTCCAGCTCCAACCAATATCAAGTTCACCGCAGAGGGAAGTTCCTTCACAAGTTGATCTCTCATCCACTCCACCGCAACTCGATTCTGCTTTGCCAGCGTGTTGCCTACAAAGACCAAGTAGTCACGGGGAAGCGTCTCTCCTACCGCTCTTGTGTCACCAGATCCTTGATCACCATCAACGGCATGAAGGGGACGGTGTACCACCGTTAACAACTTCTGACTGCTCTTTGGAAATATCGTCCGCCAACTACGCTCCTCTTCTCTACTTACGGCAACCACAACTGACGCCCTCTTAACTGACCATCCCTCCAAGAGTCTCCAGATCCGAAGCTTTATCGCTGACTCCAAATTTTTGGGATAGCGCATGTAGTGCAGAGTCTCGCACTCAGTTGTGTCCCAGACAATTGATTTCCTAACTCCAAAAAGTGCGCAAATTGGAAAAAACTGAGCACTTTCCAATACCAACACATCCGTCGATCTACTTAAAAGCCTGAGCTGCCTGCCTAGACCTGGTGACCAACCAAGTAAGAATCTGCGACGATGAGCCTTAACAACAATAGATCCGCGCCTACCTGTAATCGTTTCGTCCCGGGTTTCACCAACACTGAGAACGTACACAAACGCGCCAAGATCAGCTAGGTCTTCCGCAACAGCGCGTGCGCGGCTCGGCAAACCGCTTCGAGGCTGCAGGATGGATCCAAAAGTTACCATGCCGATGCGCAGTGACTCTAGCCCATTAGGTCTCAACATCAATCGCCTCCCGACCCAGGAGAATGCGAACACTCTTCCTCAGTTTATTGACAAGTGCCACAGATAAAAGCCAGAGTAGCCGTCTGAAAACAAGAAGTGTCTCGGCCGATTTTAGAACTATCACACCGACACCAAGTGAGACTCCGCTTTGGAAAAGAAGCCATGGCCTCTTTACGTATGGGCGATTAGCTTTGGCTAAAAATGAACGGACGCCATGCTTTCCAATAAACACTGACAACCCATCAGCATAGTTTGCCTTCTTTCGACATGCTGCAGCGAACCCTAAATTCCCTTCGTTATGAAATATCCTCGCACCTATTCTGCCAACGACAGCCACTTGTCTCAGTCGACTAGTGAGATCCCAATCTTCACCTGCGTTGAGACTTTCATCAAATCCATCCATCGACTCGAAGAGACTGCGCCGTAAGAAACGCACCGCTTCGATACTGTCACTGCCAATATAGAATTGTCGTTCGAACGCCCGCACGCGGGCCCAAAAACTCACTCCAATGCTCACCTCTGGCACAATGACTGCGTCAACACCTGCATCTATTTGCCAAAGTACGTTCTCCGCCACCGAACTCTCCAATATCATGTCTGAGTCCACAAATCCGACTATCGAACTCTTAGCAAGCTTGGCACCCAAGTTTCTTTGAGCGGACCTTTCAGGACCTGCGATCAAGATACGATTCGTGAATGCCTGCGCCAAGACAATAGTTTCATCAGTCGAGTAGTTGTCTACCACAATTATCTCGCACGGTACTGTTTGATTAATGACTGAACGAAGACACTCTACTATCGTTGATGCCGAGTTATATGTGGGAATAATGATAGAAATTTCCAATTCGGTTTCAGGACTCATGAGCTGATAACCGCCTCCTTAAGACCATCACCAATTGGGCTAGTAAGCTAAGAATTACTAAGATTCCTATTGCCAACGATAGGGCGTACGTGTAGCGCAGCAAGCGAGAATACTTGTAGTTAACTGATGGTCTGCGGCTATTGAAGCCATACAACCACCCGTTACTTAGTCCATTGACCAAGACATGAACGGTGCCTGTTGCCGATTGCCAAGACGAAGAGTAGGTCTGTCCGTCATTGAAGACCTTCAAACCACCAACACTCTGTCGAGGTGAAGCAACAATGACGGGCACATAGCTCGGCACCTTGCGTAGCGAAACATCACTGAAGTCAACTACATTCGGCTTGCCACTGATTGATGAGGAGTAGAGAAACAGCATGATCTTTGTTGGCAACTTCCCTACGCTCACAATGCATGAGTAGCTGTGCCAACCTTTCCTCAGTGTCGGAGCATGGTCCATTGCGGCACACTCTGATTGCTGTGACACCCAGACACAAACGCTTCCTCCGCTGCCCCTTATTGATCTTGCCTCAAACGTCAGAAGGTACGAACCCGAGGCGGTGCCCAAAACTTCACTCTCACAGGCAGATCCCCCTACAGCACGCAGTTCAAGAGCACGTCCCTTGAAAGCGCCGGTCGCAGTCACAATGGTGGCAGACACAAGTCTGCGATAGTTGGTACCTGGTAGAGCATTGCAGTCGCCAACGGAAGCCTGCCACGGTCCGCGATTGAAGGATCCATCAACAACTATGTTGGGCTGAAGCGGTGTAGCAATTGCTAGTTGCTGTTTCCCATCTTGACTCAACCTGAAGCTCTCATTGGGATTGTGAGGCTGTGCAATCGCAGTGTCAAGTGTCCAGGGCTTCACGGACTCAAGGGCGTACTGGTAGCCGGGTACCATACTGAAATCCGTTGTCAAGAACCTTCCCACCTGTCTCCAACGCTCCATCGACGGGGGCTCGTAGACAAATGGCTCTCCTGACTTAACTGGTCCACGAATGAGTACTGTCCTACTAGGCAGCAAACCGAGAATTTCAAGATTCGGTGAAGCATTGGTGTCATAGTAGGGCAAGTCTGCTTGTCCATACTGGAGCCTAAATACAGACAAGTCTCCCCGTTGAAAGACCATTTTCGCTAGAGGATCGCCATCCAGCGCCCTCCGGAGGTGCGCCGCGCTCGCTATAACACCGCTGCTGGACCCCGTCTTGAGATCGCCTCTGATGAGAATGAAGTGGCAACCAAGCGTCCCCATAAGGCGAGAGACAGTCACATATGATTTACTAATCATGTCTCCCTGCACATGATCGACAGTCACTGTTAGCTGAGAGGAAACGGAATCATATCCAGCTGATGAAGGATTAACTACACCTCGTGATAGTAATTGAGTAATAAATCCGTCATTGCCGTAGTAATTCCACTTGTATCCTACCTGATAATAGGATGTTGAGGGTAGTATGAGAACGCAGCCTGGCGTCTTATTCTCGTTGAGATAACTTGCCGCATCAGTCCAATACGGTGGGAATTTGACATGTGCCCCCGGCATACCTCCAGGTCGGCTATTGGGAGCTATCTGTCCAAAGTAGAGGGGGTAGAAGGGGATGAGAGTGAGGCCCACGAGAAGAATGAGCTTGGCGTGCCGGTCAACAGGAAGTAGCCGCATGGTCCTAGTATTAGACTGTTGCGCATCGGCCTGGCTCCACACATGATCACTATGCCCAAAGATCATTTCAATTGAAATAGCAAAGAGCATGGTGAGGCACAGGCTTGCCACCATCAGAAATCTTCCGGGTTCACGGAGAATCCAACCGAGCGGCAATCTATAGAGAGTGTCGAACAGGAGAGCGCCCGGCAGTCGAGTTCCCGTGCTGAGCAATAGAATCAACAGAAGTGCTAAAGTTGTCACTTGAATCACTTGACGATTTCTGCGACTTCTATGCCAGATCAAGGACAGAGGTATGGCAGAAAGCGCGACAGTCGTGTACGAGTACTTCAGTACGTTTAGTGGAAAAAGTGAGTACTTGGGAGCAAATGGGTAGTACTCTGGAAATGACCAGCCCCACGTGGTGTTGATCCAGAACGCATTCGGGAGGGTCGCTCTTCCTTGTGTCCACAGCCAGCTTGATGTGCCCAAGAGTCCACTGTTACCCCCGCTGCGGTATGCAAGCAAGGCGGGTACCATCCAATACGCTGAGGCTGCGGCAACTGGCAGCCCGGCAAACAAAACCAGTCGCCCAACTCGAAGGGCAGAGGCGCGCCCATTCTTGGCGACTGACGTAAAACCACCAATGAGTACACCGGCGATTGGGACGAGAAGGAGAGGTGGATTAAGGAAGATATAGCCGTAGAGTGGAGCCATAATAGTCAGGCCCACAACGCCAGAGCGCATCGAAAGCTTTTCAGTGCCAACAGCGACTACAACAGCTGTGACTAACGGCAAAACAGACAGTGCACAGAGGTAGACCGAATTTAATCCGACGTTGCTCAGGGTGAAGCCATTGAACAGATAGGTGAGGCCCGCGGCAGTTGCAACGATTGGAGTTAGATCAAGGAGACGCAGTAGAAGATATATGGCAATTGCCGCAGTAGCCAACAGACCTGAGTACCACAGGTCCTGAGCCAGTGCAGCGGAACCACCAATTGCATGGATCGTGAGCCGTAGAACGGCCCACGGAAGTTGTTGCATCAACGTGTTCGGACTTCCCAGATTTGACCCAGTCCACGCCCATGTGTCGAATAGGCGGTGAGTCCAGGCGAGTCCTTGGGGAGGAGCAATGTCTCCTCCGGCCAAGACAGTTCCGAGTTGATACCATGAAACGGTTGCCCCGATAGCAATTACAGCGATCGTTGAGCACCATATCGCATCGCTACGTCGCATCCGGAGCGGGATTTTGCCCTTCTCGCTGACAGAGTTGACCAGAGGTTTAATGTTGCTGTCAGGGAATTCAATGACGGAGAGACTTAAGGTGGCCAGGATGAGTAACAGAAGTGCAGTCGCTGAGAGCCACAACGCAATTGAGCTGTCTTCAAAGAAGCCAAGGACGCCAATCATGATGATTGCAGCCCCGCTGGCTAATAGAACAGGGCTTTTTAGTCTTTCACGGATCCCTCTGCGCATGCTATCGACTCATGCATCCGATGATGTTGTAGAGTTCTGGTCGCAAGATTTCGCTTCAAGGGTCTTCACAATGGTCGCCAACCACAGTTTGGCAAGGTCCGTCCAACGAAGTTGTTGACTGGGATCAATTGACGGCTTCCGTCTAATTGCAAGGCTGAAGTACTTGATGAGTTCTTCTGCGAGCGCACTAGGACTCGGATCTACGGTGATTCCATTCGAGGCGCTGACTGAGTCCCTAAGTCCCGGCGCATCGTAGGTAATGGCTGGGGTTCCAAGCAATGCTGCTTCCGTGACGGTCAGGCCCCAGCCTTCTCGCACAGACGTTGACACTAGGACATGTGCTCGAGATATGAGTTCAGTCTTCTGATACTCCGTCACCCTCCCCCAGAAGCAAACTCCTTCCGGCGCAATCGCTCGTAGGTGGTCCTGTTGTGAGCCGCGGCCGATGATCCACAACTTTGCCTCAGGTATCGAGGCTCTGACTTGCTCATACGCTCGGAGTGCATCGATGGGCCTCTTGTGACTCTCAAGACGTCCAATGAAAATGACAGTAGGATTGACTTCTTTTAGAGATGATTCTGCGTAGTTGACTGGCGCGTCGTAGCCTTGTGGAAGCGCTGTGACCAGCTTCAATCCGTAGGTAGTAACTGCCTCTAGGCTTGACCGTGAAACTGTTACCATCGGTATGGTTCGATAGGTGTGCATCCATAGTGGTTCAAGGATGTAGCGACCAAGTAGTGCTATTGGCCATGAGTACTGATAAAACCAAAGTTCACGACAGACTTGGTGAATCAGCGCAATCACTGGGACGTCAGTGACCCACTTCGGTGCCATGAAGGGCTTCGTATTGATTTCATCAATCACGAGATCGAAATGTCCCCGACCTTCGCGCTGATAGAAGAGGCGGGCCTCTCGATACACGGTCACCCACGAGCCGCGCCTCACGATGCGCACACCGTTGACCCACTCCACCTCCGGCTTGCCGTCTACGACGGCGCAGAAAAGAGTCACGGATTGTCCAAGCTTGACCCACTCCTCCGCCACCCGTTGGGTATAAACCTCCGCACCACCAGCACGCGGGTGAGCGAGGTCTCGCCAGTTCAGGATCAGAATTCGGAGATGCTGGAGATCGAGGGGACGTGGCGTCTCTTCGCTGTCTGCAGCCGAGTGAGCCGTGAGCTCTTCCCGGGTGATCTCCGTGCGCGAGTAGAACTTGAGCACGTTGGCGCGATAGAAGATGGCGGCGGTGTCCTGGAGCATGTCTCGGACGGAGCGCAAGGAAACCGTTGAGGAGAAGCGCTGACCGATCTCGATAGGGACTTCGACGAACGTGCCGAATCCCTGACGGCGGGCGACCACGAACATCTCGAGGTCGAAGGCGAAGCGCTTCTCCACCATGCGCGGCAGCACGGCGGCCAAGGCGTCACGCCGAATGAGCTTGCAGCCCGTCTGCGTGTCGCGGACTGGAAGTCCGAAGAGCGTGCGCGTGAGTTGCTGGTAGCCCCAGGAGTAAAGACGTCGCAGCGGCGGGTAGACCACTTGTGAGTCCGCGTGGCGCTTCGAGCCGTAGAGGATGTCCGCGTGCGTCTCTTTGGCCGCGGCGAGGAAGCGCGGCAGCGCCGCGGCCGGGATGTCGCCGTCGCCGTCGATGAAGCCCACGTACTCCCCACGCGCCTCGCGCAGCCCTGCGCGCAGCGCCGCCCCCTTGCCCTGGTTCTCGGGCAGGCGGATCACGCGCAGTCGCGCCAGGCCGAGCCCCTCGAGCAGCTCGGCGCTGTCGTCGGTCGAGCCGTCCGACACGGCCAGCACCTCGAAGGAGAGCGCCGAGTCCTCGAGGACACGAACGACGTCGCCAACGTGCTCGACCAGGCGTGGCCCCGGATTGAAGAAGGGCACCACCAGGCTTAAGTCGAGGTCCTGCTCGGGCAGGTCGTAGAGAGGGTAGCGATGCGCGGCGTCGTGCGCCGCTGAGATCAGCAGGGCCTGCAGGCCCGGCAGTCCGGTCGCCAGCGTCGTCGCACCGATGACGGCCAGCATCTCGAGGGCCACCACGTCGAGCGAGCCGTGCCACGTCGTGACGAGCCCGTAGGCGAGGCCCACCCCGATCCAGGGCACGAGGGCCACCTTGGAGCGACGCGCGAGGTGCAAGTAGACGCTCGAGCCCAGCACCCCCAGACACGCCGAGCCCAGCGCCAGGATGCCCAGCACCCCCGGCGCCAACGGGTACTGGCTCCCGAAGAGCACGCGCACCACGAGCCCCGCGGCCACGCTCATGACTCCCGCCACCGCCAGACCCAGCACCGCCGTCAGGGAGATGGCACCCACGAAGGCGCGCCGGCTCTCGCGGTCCAGTCCCGTGCGACCCACCAGGTGCGGGAAGGCCACCATGATGATCGCCCCGGGGATGAAGAGAGCGATGTGGGCCGCCAGCACGGCCGCCACGTAGTTGCCCGCCGCGGCCGGGTGAAAGACGTGCCGGGCCAGCACCGTGTCGATGCCCATCAGCGCCGTGTAGCCGGTCAGCCCCGCACCCGAGAGCCACAGGTCGACGCGGTGCACGCTCAGGTGCGCCGGCTCCGCGGCGCTGGCCAGACCCTGTCGCGCCACGTAGAGCAGGATGAGCAGCGTGACGCCCTGAGCGAGCACGGAGGCCGCGATCGCGCCCGTCACGCCGAAGCCGGCCACGACGGTCAGCACTCCGATGCCCAGGCGCACCGGGCCGCCGCCCAGGAACGTCGCCAGGGCCACCGGGCCGTAGCGGTACTCACCGATCAGGGCTCCGGTCAGAACGCCCGAGACGGTCGCCAGGGGGATCCACACCGCGATGAGCAGCAGCGGCTCCACTGACGCGGCGTGCAGATATCCGCGCAGCAGCGGCGCCAGCGCCATCGCGAGCACCATTCCCCCCAAGCCACCCAGCGTGGCGCGACCCGTGAGGCGCCGCAGCGACGGCGCGCGTCCGGCGTCGCTCCAGCGCACGACCGACTGGGTCACGGCCAGCTGCACCGCGCCGATCGGGATCGCCGCGAAGGTCACCAGGCTCAGCAGTGCGCCGATGACGCCGTAGCGATCGGGACCCAGGTACCGGCTGATGACGACGTGGAAGAGGAAGTTCGAGAGGTTGACGCCCGTGGTGGCCAGCACGAAGGAGACCGCGCCGCGTCCCAGCAGCCCGGCGACGAGGAAGTCTCGGATCGTCCGCTTGCCCGAGGTCTCCTCAGACACCCTGCGTCTCCCCACGCTCCAGTGTGGCCGATGACGCAGCGCCCGTGTGGCACAAAGCGCCCAACACCTCGCGGACTCTCCCCTTACGCCACGAGGGCGAGCGCCGGGTGTAACAACCCTGCACTCGCCCTCCGTGTCCTATGAACTCGTGGCTTCACTGCCCCCGGCCCTTGACCGGGCTCGACTGGCTAGCTCTTCAGGACGATGGTCCGCTGCGTGCGGCCACCGCCACCCACCGTCGTGATGAGGATCGTGCCGTGCACCCCGTGGGTCGAGAAGACCTTCGCGCCCATCGCCGTGTCACGAAGGACGATCACGCGCACCGAGTTCTTGGCCATCGTGAAGCGGGCCCAGGCCAGCCACACGAGACGACCGTTGAGCCGGTCCTTAACGATCGCACTGGCCACGCAGCGTGCGGCCACGCAGTGATAGCGCAGGCTGACCGACTTCGAGGTGGCCAGACCGACCTGGTTCACGTAGATCAGACGGGCGTGCGGAGCCGGCGGCGGCGGTGCCACCGTCGTGGTCGTGCTCGGCGCGATGGTGACCGTCGTCGGCGGTGCCGGCGCGAGCGTGTTCGAGCTGCCGATGGTCACGCTGAAGTTCGCCGACGTCGTCTGTGCGTTGACGTCCGTCATCGTCACGAGGAAGGAGTACGTTCCGGCCGTCGTCGGGTAGCCCGAGAACAGGCCAGAGCTGCTCAGCGTGATGCCATTCGGCAGCGCCCCAGTCTCGCTCCAGGTGTACGGAGCCCAGCCGCCCGAGCCACCGAACTGCAGCGAGTAGGACTGGCCAACCCAGCCGCCGGGCAGCGGGCTGGACGTGGTGATGGCCATCGGGCAGATCTGGTTGCCGTAGCCGTAGGCGAAGTTGGTGTGGTTAGCGAGGTAGCCGTAGCCGTAGCCCGCGCCCTGGCCAAAGCTGGTCCCATCGGAGCCGTAGCCGTAGTTGCAGCCGGTGAAGTAGTCGGCGTGCGCACTCTGGGCCGATATCACGCTCACGGCCACGCCACCCAGCACGGCGAGAACGACAAAGACCGACACCAGTCGCTGGCGCTGGCTGTTGAACAACTGCGTCACCTTAGACACAATCTCTCCCTTGGTCGTGAACCGGTCAACGAAATTCGAACTGCTCCGAAACTACCCTGATGGAGGGGTTCGGGACAACTCGAAACTCCTTAACTGACTTCTGAAATCACGCTCGAATTTGGCGGGTGACCTGCGAATCCCACGAGAAAAACACCGAAATCACAACGCTCCCCCATTGAAATCACAACTCTCTCTCCGGTCACTCGACCGACGGGCCGAGCTCGCCGCTCAGCACCCGGCGCATGAGCCAGCCCGCCTCGGGCGGGCTCAGCGGCGCAAAGGCCGCCCCGGGCACCAGCGCCTGGCCGAGCGAGGCCGACCAGAACAGCGAGCTCAGCCACTCCAGGTTCAGGGGCGTGGCGATCCAGCCGCGGGCCTGGGCCCTGCTGAGTAGGTCCATCCACCGATCGTGCTGCTCCTTGACCAGGGATATCAGTCGTTCTCGCACCACCGCGTCGCTCATCGGGTCACTCAGCACCCCGCCGAGGTCGAGCTTGGTGCGCACGTGGCTCAACTGCCAGGTCATGGCCACGTACTCCTCCAGGCGGTCCCAGAAGGCCGACGCGCCCTCGTCCTCGAGCGCCGCGGCGACGGTCTCGCCCAGCTCGCGTGCCGCGGCGACGAGGCGCTCGTAGCGCTCCACCTGGGCCAGGGCCATCAGGCGGTCCTTGGACTCGAAGTGGTAGTAGATCGTGGGAATACCCACGTTGGCGCGCGCGGCGAGCTCGTTGATCAGGATCTCGCTCGGGCGCAGCTCGTCGAGCATCTCCACCGTGGTCTGCAGGATGTGCAGGCGCGCGTTGGAGGGCCTCTTTGCCACGTTTCCTCCAGTGTCGACGAGCATGCTACTTCGAAAGCGTACTTAGAAGTCGGTATCCAGCCAGACGATGAACGAGTCAGCCGAGTCGCGCACCGGGAAGTCCACTCTCTGAGATTTGTTGCGCGCCACCCGAGAGATCAGCCTCGATCGCACGACGACACCGAGCACCCGGCGGCCACGTCACGGGTGCGCGTTGCGCATGTCGCACGTCGCACGCCGCACGTCGCACGTCGCACGTCGAGACTGTGCCCGGCTGGAGAGGCACGACCTCGCCCCGGCCACACTCGTCACCGACCCGCTCGACGAGTCGCGCGGACACGAGGCCGACGGCCCGGAGTGGACTCGTGAAAGGGTGGGCTATGAGACAACCCCGTGCCGGAGATCGTGCGAGCGAGCCCTCGCGGCGTGCCCGGCGTCCGGACCGACTCCGCGGGCGGACCGATTCCCCGGACTTCGCTCGACGTCGGTGAACTCCGGGGAATTGCGCACTAAACTCCGAAGTACTTGCGGGGTCTGGAGACAGCCGATGGAATCCCTATTTAGTCCGATTAAGGAAGCGGGGAATCTCTCAGACCGGATCGTCACTCTGATTGAGGACTTGATCGACTCAGAAGCCCTCGAGGAGGGCCAGAGGTTGCCCCCTGAGCGAGACCTGGCCCTCATGCTCGGCGTCAGCCGGCCCGCTCTGCGAGAGGCGGTCAAGACTCTCGAGGCCCACCAGCGTCTCGTGGTCAAGCACGGCCAGGGGGTCTTCGTTGGTCTCAACAAGTCCAACCTCGTTCGTCAGCGACTGTTGAATCTCGAGGTCTCCCTGATGGAGCTCTTCGCCATGCGACGGGTCCTCGAGTCCACGGCGGCCACGTGGGCGGCCGCCAGCGCCACCGACACGGAGATCGGCCAGCTGGAGAAGGTGATGCTGGAGCAAGAGCGCGCGTACCTGGAGCCAGACGATCTGGAGCAGCTCAAGAGCGTCGACGCGGCGTTCCACCAGAGCGTGGTCGCCATGGCCAAGAACCGATTCCTGATCCAGACCTTCGACGTGCTCCAGGAGATGATCGGCGAGGGCATGGAGACGACCCTGCGGGTGCCCGAGAGGCTCACGATGTCACGCGTTGATCATCGCCGGATCTTCGACGCGATCCGCGACCACGATCCCGCCGCGGCCGCGTCGGCCGCGGCGAGCCATATCGATGGCGCCCGCGAGGCCGCCGTGACGCTCCTCGGCCAGCACCTCTGAGTTAGGGCGACTCCCCGGCGCCCGTGGCGGGCCCCGAGCAGCGAGGGCGGATCAGGCCCCGCTCAGGCGCGCCTCGTGCCGCGATCGACACGCTGCCAGGGCACGACCCAGCGCTTCACGATCGACAAGAGCGCGCGCAGGCTCAGGCCCAGGGCCATGATCAGCAGGATGACGGCCAAGGCACCCGCCGTGTGATAGGTGGAGGCCTCAGTCTGCAGGGCCTTGCCGATGCCCGTGAGCTCGGTCTGGACCTCGGCGATGATCACCCCGACCATTCCCATGGCCACTCCCTGGGTGGCCCCCGTGATGATGAAGGGCACCGCCCCCGGTAGCAGGACGTGCAGCCAGGTCTGGCGCCGGTTCAGGCGCAGCGAGCGCGACACCTCCATCAGCTCCGGGTCGATCTCGCG
>JAJXUK010000052.1 GCA_021782915.1 Actinomycetes bacterium
GCGCCGCGAGGAGGCCACGCGCCGGCTGCGCGAGGCGGCCGCCTGGGCGCTGCGCGCGGCGCGCAGGATGCCGAGGCGCTCGTCGTCCATGCGCGAGACGATCACGGTGATGTGGCACGAGCGCTTGCGGATGCGGCCCGCACGCCCGCGCGCCCGGGGGCTGAAGCGCTTGAGGGTGACGCCCTCGTCGGCGTAGCAGGCCGACACGTACAGCTCGTCGGCGGACTGGGCGTCGTTGTTGATCGCGTTGGCCACGGCCGAGTCGAGGACCTTGCCGATCACCTGGGCGGCCTCGCGGCTCGTCAGGGCCAGGGTCTCTCGCGCGCTGGTCACGTCCTCACCACGGATGAGGTCGAGCACCACGCGGGCCTTGGAGGCCGACATGTGGTAGCCGCGCAGCGTGGCGCGCGTGCCCGTGCGCTCGTTGGTCTTGGGACCGGTCACTACCGCCTCCCCGTCTTCTCTTGCCCGGCGTGGAACTTGAAGGTCCGCGTCGGGGCGAACTCGCCGAGCTTGTGCCCGACCATGGACTCGTTGACGAACACCGGCACGTGACGTCGCCCGTCGTGCACCGCGAAGGTGTGCCCGACCATGTCGGGGATGATCGTCGAGCGACGGCTCCACGTCTTGACGACGCGCTTCTCGTTGGCCTCGTTGAGCGCCTCCACCTTCTTGAGCAGGTGGGTGTCGATGAACGGACCCTTCTTCAGGCTGCGTGACATGTCCTACCTCCGCGAGCCGCGTCCGCGGCGACGTCGAATGATCAGTGCGTCCGACGCCTTGGGCAGGCGCGTCCGTCCTTCTGGCTGGCCCCACGGCGAGACCGGGTGGCGTCCACCCGAGGTCTTGCCCTCGCCACCGCCCAGCGGGTGGTCCACCGGGTTCATGGCCACCCCACGGGTCTGGGGGCGCACGCCCTTCCAGCGGTTGCGCCCGGCCTTGCCGATCTTGATGAGCTCGTGCTCGGAGTTGCCGACCACGCCCAGCGTGGCGCGACAGTCGATGGGCACGCGGCGCATCTCGGTCGAGGGCAGGCGCAGCGTGGCGAAGCCGCCGTCCTTGGCCACGAGCTGGACGCTCATGCCGGCGCTGCGGGCCATCTTGGCTCCCCCGCCCGGGCGCAGCTCGACGTTGTGCACGGTCGAGCCGGTCGGGATGAAGCGCATCGGCAGGGCGTTGCCCGTGCGGATGTCGGCCTTGGGCCCGGACTCGACGGTGTCGCCGACCTTGAGGCCCGCCGGGGCCAGGATGTAGCGCTTCTCGCCGTCGGCGTAGTGCAGCAGCGCGATGCGACAGGTGCGGTTCGGGTCGTACTCGATGGCCGCGACCTTGGCCGGCACGCTGTCCTTGTTGCGCTTGAAGTCGACCACGCGGTACTGCTGCTTGTGGCCCCCACCGCGGTGACGCGAGGTCTTGCGCCCGTAGGCGTTGCGCCCGCCGGTCTTGGGCTTGGGCGCCAGCAGGCTCTTCTCGGGGCGGTCCTTGGTGATCTCGGCGAAGTCCGACACGCTCTGGAAGCGCCGCCCGGGGCTGGTGGGTTTGCGGTTGCGCAGGGCCATGGCTGTCCTTAGCTCTCGAAGAGGTTGATCGTGTCGCCGGCCCTCAGCGTCACGATGGCGCGCTTGGAGCCGGGACGCTGGCCCACGACGCCGGTGCGACGGTTGCGCGTCTTCTTGCCGGGCCGGTTCAGGGTGTTGACGTTGATGACCTTCACGCCGAAGGCCCGCTCGACGGCGTTGCGCACGTCGATCTTGGTCGCGTCCGGGTCCACCACGAAGACGTAGGTCCCGCGCTCCATCTGCGCGTAGGTCTTCTCCGAGACCACCGGACGGATCAGGATGCTCATCGCGTCACGCATCAGTTGGCCTCCTTGGGCCCGGGCAGGGTGGCGTCGGTGAAGAGCACCCAGTCGGCCTCGAGCACGTCGTAGGCGTTGAGCTCGCCGGCGTCCAGCGTCTTGACGTTGTCGAGGTTGTTGAACGAGTAGTAGGCGACCGCGTCCTCGCGGCCCAGCACCACCAGGACCTTGCCGATGAGCCCGAGCGCGCTCAGGGCGCTCAGGGCGTTCTTGGTGCGCGGGCTGTCCCAGGCGCCGAAGCCCTCCACCAGGGCCACGCGGCCCTCGCCGGCGCGGTCCGAGAGGGCCGAGTGCAGGGCCAGGCGCACCATCTTCTTGTTGACCTTCTGGTCGTAGGAGCGCGGCTTGGGCCCCAGGGCGATGCCACCGCCCGGGTAGTGCGGCGAGCGGATCGATCCCTGACGCGCGCCGCCGGTGCCCTTCTGGCGGAACGGCTTGCGCCCGCCGCCGCTGACCTCGGCGCGGGTCTTGGTCGACTGGGTCCCGGCGCGCCGGGCGGCCAGCTGGGCCGTGACGACCTGGTGCAGCACGGCCAGGTGCGGCTCGATGCCGAAGACGCTCGGCTCCAGGCTCACCGTGCCCAGCACGGCGCCCTCGAGGTTGCGCCGCTGCACGGTGCGCTCGACCGGGGCCGGGCGCTCCTTCTTGATCGGACCACGCAGCGTGAGCTCGCTCATCGCAGACCTCCCCGCTTCATCGGATTCTTCACGGACGTGCGCAGCACGACGACGCCCCCGCGCGGGCCGGGCACGGCGCCCTTGACCAGGATCAGGCTGCGCTCCAGGTCCACCGAGACCACCTCGAGGTTCGTGGTGGTCACCTGGTTGCCGCCCATGCGCCCGGCCATGCGGGTGCCCTTGAAGACGCGACCCGGGGTCGAGCAGGCGCCCACCGAGCCGGGGGCGCGGTGGTGCTTGTGGTTGCCGTGCGCGGCGCCCTGGCCGCTGAAGTTGTGCCGCTTCATGCCACCGGCGAAGCCCTTGCCCTTGGAGATGGCCGTGGCGTCGATCTTCTCGCCCTTCTCCAGCGCGTCCACCGCGATCTCCTGGCCCACGCTGTAGGTGGCCACGTCCTCGAGGCGCAGCTCGACCAGCCCGGTGCCCGGGGCGACCTCGGCCCGATCGAAGTGGCCGCGCTCGGGCTTGGACAGAGACGAGGCGCGCTTGGTGCCCCAGGTGACCTGCAGGGCGCTGTAGCCCTCCTTCTCGGGCGTCTTGACCTGGACCACCCGGGCCGGGCTCACGCGCAGCACGGTGACCGGGATGGCCCGCTGCTGGTCGTCCCAGACCTGGGTCATGCCCACCTTCTCGCCGACGATCGCTCTGGTCGCCACGTTTGCCTCTCTCTTCCTCCGTGCGTCGAGTTCCGACACACAGACGCTCCGTTCGGGTACTAGTCCCGAACGGAGCGCTCGACTGGTTCGGTTCAGTGTCCCCGTAGGCGACTGAACACGTCTGTTGTTGCGGTGCCCCGCACCCGCCAGCGGCGGGCTATTAACACTACACCGGATGGCCCGGGTGGCGCAAAGCCACCCGGGCCCCGGTTCAACCCTGACGGATCTTGATCTCGATGTCCACGCCCGCGGGCAGGTCCAGGCGCTGGAGCGAGTCCACCGTCTTGGCCGTGTGGTCCACGATGTCCAGCAGCCGCTTGTGGACCCGCATCTCGAAGTGCTCGCGGGAGTCCTTGTGCTTGTGCGGGCCGCGCACCACCGTGTAGCGGTGGGTCTCGGTCGGCAGCGGCACCGGCCCCTGCACCCGGGCGTTGGTGCGCTCGACGGTCTGGACGATCTTGGCCGTGGACTGGTCCAGGACGCCGTGGTCGAACGCCTTGAGCCGAATGCGGATCATCTGGCGGTTGTCGGCCATCTCGACTACTTCAGGATCTTGGTGACGCGGCCCGAGCCGACCGTGCGCCCGCCCTCACGGATCGAGAAGGTCAGGCCCTCCTCCATCGCGATGGGCTTGCCGAGCTCCACGGTCATCTCGGTGTTGTCACCGGGCATCACCATCTCCGTGCCGGTCGGCAGCTGGATGGTGCCGGTGACGTCGGTGGTGCGGAAGTAGAACTGCGGGCGGTAGTTGGCGAAGAACGGCTTGTGCCGGCCGCCCTCCTCCTTGGTCAGCACGTAGACCGAGGCCTCGAACTGGGTGTGCGGGGTGATCGAGCCCGGCTTGCACAGGACCTGGCCGCGCTCGACCTCCTCCTTCTTCGTGCCGCGCAGCAGGGCGCCCAGGTTGTCGCCCGCCCGGCCCTCGTCCAGCAGCTTGCGGAACATCTCGATGCCGGTCACGACGGTCTTGCTCGTCGGGCGCAGGCCCACGACCTCGACCTCGTCGCCGACCTTGATGACGCCCTGCTCGACCTTGCCGGTCACCACGGTGCCGCGGCCCGTGATCGACATGACGTCCTCGATGGACATCAGGAAGGGCTTGTCGGTGGCGCGCTGGGGCTCGGGGATGTAGTCGTCGACCGCGTTCATCAGCTCGACGATCTTGTTGCCCCACTCGGCGTCGCCCTCCAGGGCCTTCAGGGCCGAGACGCGCACGACCGGCGTGTCGTCACCCGGGAAGTCGTAGCTGTTGAGCAGCTCGCGCACCTCCATCTCGACCAGCTCGAGCAGCTCCTCGTCCTCGACCATGTCGGCCTTGTTGAGGGCCACCACGATGTAGGGCACGCCCACCTGACGCGCCAGCAGCACGTGCTCGCGCGTCTGGGGCATCGGCCCGTCGGTCGCCGAGACCACCAGGATGGCGCCGTCGACCTGGGCGGCGCCGGTGATCATGTTCTTGACGTAGTCGGCGTGACCCGGCATGTCCACGTGCGCGTAGTGGCGCTTCTCGGTCTCGTACTCCACGTGGGCGATCGAGATCGTGATGCCGCGCTGGCGCTCCTCGGGGGCCTTGTCGATCATGTCGAAGGGGGTGAAGGCGCTACCGGGCACGCGCTCGGAGAGCACCTTGGTGATCGCCGCGGTCAGGGTCGTCTTGCCGTGGTCGATGTGACCCATCGTGCCGATGTTGACGTGCGGCTTTTTGCGCTCGAACTTCTGCTTTGCCATTGTCGGGGACTTACTTTCTTCTCGTGACGTCCCTCCGAGGGACGTCGTGCTGGTTTCGGCCCTCCCCGACGACGGTTTGGACCTTGTGTGGCCGGCTGCCCGGCCTCCTACGCGCCAGTGGCCTTGGCCACAATCTCCTTGGCGATTGCGTCGGGCACCTCTGCGTACGAATGAAACTGCATCGTGTAGGTCGCGCGCCCTTGGGTGCGAGACCGCAGGTCAGTAGCGTAGCCGAACATGTCGGCCAGGGGCACCTGAGCGCGAATCGCCTGGCTGTTGCCCCTCTGCTCCATGCCCTCGACGCGTCCGCGCCGACTCGACAGGTCCCCGATGACGTCGCCCATGTAGTCCTCGGGCGTGACGACCTCGACGGCCATGATCGGCTCGAGCAGGACCGGGTGGGCCAGGCGGGCCGCCTTCTTCACGGCGATCGAGCCGGCGATCTTGAAGGCCATCTCCGAGGAGTCCACGTCGTGGTAGCTGCCGAAGGTCAGGCGCACGCGCACGTCCACCGTCGGGTACCCGGCCAAGACGCCCGAGGTCAGCGCCTCGGTGATGCCCTGGTTGACCGCGGGGATGTACTCCTTGGGGATCACCCCGCCGGAGATCTCGTCGAGGAACTCGTAGCCCCCGCCGGGCCCGGTGGGCTCCAGGGTGATGACCACGTGGCCGTACTGGCCCTTGCCGCCGGTCTGGCGAACGTACTTCTCCTCGACCTTCTCGACCTTCTTGCGCACGGTCTCGCGGTAGGCCACCTGGGGCTTGCCCACGTTGGCGTCCACCGAGAACTCGCGCAGCATGCGGTCCACCAGCACCTCCAGGTGCAGCTCGCCCATGCCTGAGATGACCGTCTGGCCGGTCTCCTCGTCGGTGCGCACGCGGAACGTCGGGTCCTCCTCGGAGAGCGCGTAGAGGGCCTTGCCCAGCTTCTCCTGGTCGGCCTTGGTCTTGGGCTCCACGGCGACGTGGATGACCGGCTCGGGGAACTCCAGGGTCTCCAGCTGGATCGGGTTGCTCGGATCGCACAGGGTGTCGCCGGTGGTGACCTGCTTGAGGCCCACCGCGGCCACGATGTCCCCGGTGCGGATCGCGTCCAGGTCCTCGCGGTTGTTCGCGTGCATCAGCAGCAGGCGACCCAGGCGCTCCTTGCGCGAGCCCTTGGTGGTGTTGATGACCGTGTCGCCCTTTTCCAGGGTGCCCGAGTACACGCGCAGGTAGGTCAGCTTGCCCACGTACGGGTCGGTCATGATCTTGAAGGCCAGGGCCGAGAACGGCTCGTCGTCGGAGGGCTTGCGCTCCAGGACCTCGTCCTTGCCCGGGCGCGTGCCCGGGGTGGGCGGCAGGTCCACCGGTGAGGGCAGGAACTCGACCACCGCGTCGAGCATCGGCTGCACGCCCTTGTTCTTGAAGGCCGAGCCGTTGAGGATCGGCACGCAGTGGCCCTCGAGGGTCCCGCTGCGCAGCGCGCGGTGCAGGTCCGCGGGCGTGACGGTCTCCTCGCCCAGGACCTTCTCCATCAGCGCGTCGTCGAAGGTCGTCAGCACGTCGATGAGCTCGGCGTGGTACTTCTCGGCCTGCTCGCGGTACTCGGCGGGGATGTCCACGACCTCGATCTGCTCGCCCTTGTCGTCCAGGTACAGGACCGCCTGCATGCTGGTCAGGTCGATCAGGCCCTGGTAGTGCGACTCGGCGCCGATGGGCAGCTGGATGACGGCCGGCGTGCAGTCCAGGCGGTCGCGGATCATGTCCACGCAGCGGAAGAAGTCCGCGCCGACGCGGTCCATCTTGTTGACGAAGCAGATGCGCGGCACGTTGTACTTGTTGGCCTGGCGCCAGACGGTCTCGGTCTGGGGCTCCACGCCGGCCACGGCGTCAAAGACCGCCACGGCCCCGTCGAGCACGCGCAGGGAGCGCTCCACCTCGACGGTGAAGTCCACGTGCCCGGGCGTGTCGATGATGTTGATGCGATGCCCGTTCCAGTAGCACGTGGTGGCCGCCGAGGTGATGGTGATGCCACGCTCCTGCTCCTGGACCATCCAGTCCATGGTCGCGGCGCCCTCGTGGACCTCGCCGATCTTGTAGTTCTTGCCCGTGTAGTAGAGGATGCGCTCGGTCGTCGTCGTCTTGCCCGCGTCGATGTGGGCCATGATGCCGATGTTGCGGACCTTGTCCAGGGGCATTTCTCGTGCGGACATGTGTGGGGGGACTCCTTAGACCTGCGTTACCAGCGGTAGTGCGCGAACGCCCGGTTCGACTCGGCCATCTTGGCCATGTCCTCGCGGCGCTTCACGGCCGCACCGACGCCGTTGGAGGCGTCGATGATCTCACCGGCCAGCCGATCGGTCATCGTCTTCTCGCGGCGCTTCTTGGCGAAGTCGGTCAGCCAGCGGATGGCCAGCGTCGTCGCCCGGCGCGGACGCACCTCGACCGGCACCTGGTAGGTCGTGCCGCCCACGCGTCGGCTGCGCACCTCGAGCTCGGGGCGCACGTTCTCCAGGGCGCGCTTGAGCGCGGCCACCGGGTCGGCCCCGGTCTTGGCCTCGACCTGCTCGAGGGCGTCGTAGACGATGCGCTCGGCGATCGTGCGCTTGCCGCGCTCGAGCACCTTGTTGATGACCTGGGTGACCAGCACCGACTTGTAGATCGGGTCGGCGATCAGCTCACGACGTTCGGCGGGACCCTTGCGCGGCATCAGCTCTCCTTCTTGGCGCCGTAGCGGCTGCGGGCCTGCTGGCGGTTCTTGACGCCCGAGGTGTCCAGGGCACCGCGGATGATCTTGTAGCGAACGCCCGGCAGGTCCTTGACACGTCCGCCGCGCACCAGGACGATCGAGTGCTCCTGGAGGTTGTGCCCGACGCCCGGGATGTAGGCCGTGACCTCGACGCCCGAGGTCAGGCGCACGCGCGCCACCTTGCGCAGGGCCGAGTTCGGCTTCTTGGGCGTGACGGTGTGCACGCGGGTGCACACGCCACGACGCTGGGGGGCACCCTTGAGCGCCGGC
>JAJXUK010000028.1 GCA_021782915.1 Actinomycetes bacterium
TGTAATTCCCAGGACCGTTGTTCACGGGAGCCTGCTCGCTGGTGGTCGGTTGCCGATTGATGAATGGGTTCGCTCATAGTTGTAGTCGATGAGGAAGGACTCGAGCGCCGCGAGGCGTTCGGCGTTGGACGCATAGGGCCGGTCGTAGGCCCACTCGTCGGCCAGGGTCCGGTTGAATCGCTCGGCCTTGCCGTTGGTCTGGGGCCGGTAGGGGCGAGTCGTGAGGTGGCGGGCCCGGCCGAGGGCTCGTTGGAAGACCGTGGCGAGTGTGTAGTTCTTGGCGTTGTCGGTCATGACGCGCTCGACGTCGACGCCCAGTTCGGCGAAGCGGGCCCTGGTGCGCTCGAGGAAGCCCGCGCAGGTCTCACCCTTCTCGTTCGCGTGCACCTCGACGTAGGCGAAGCGGCTGTGGTCGTCGACCGCGACGTGCAGGTAGTCAAAACCGGTGGACTGGGTCTTGAGCTCGCCGGCGCGCCCGCGCTCGCGTCCGTGAACCCGCCAACCCCCGCCCTCGGGCACGCGCCCGAGCTTCTTGACGTCGACGTGGATCAGCTCTCCGGGTCGGGCGCGCTCGTAGCGGATGGGGACACCGCTGGTGCGGTCGAGGGCCTTCAGGCGGCTCATCGCGTGGCGAGCGAGGATCGCGTGGACCGTCGAGGGGGCCAGATCCAACTTCTGGGCGATGCGGTGGGGCCCGCGCCGGCTCGAGCGGCGAAGCTCGAGCACGGCGGCCTCGACGGCCGTCGCGGTGCGATGAGGGCAGTGGTGGGCCCGCGAGGGCCGATCGTTCAGCCCGGCCAGGCCCTCCTCGCGAAAGCGCCGCAGCCACTTGTGCACCGTCTGGCGTGACACGCCGGCCATGGCTGCAGCGTGCGCCGGGGGCCAGCCCTCCTCCAGGACCCGGCGGACCAGCAGCAGCCGTCCAGCGGGCGTCAGCTTTGCTTTAGCGTGACTCATTGAGAGGTCTCTCTTTCTGTTGATGTGTGCAACACCAATCAGACAAGAGAGACCTCTCGTCAGTCAATAACGGTCCTGGGAATTACACCTAGTCCACGTAGTCCACCAACGTGCCGGCCTCGCTGAGTCGGGGGGCCTGGGCCCGGAGACGACCCGCGTCGCCGACGAGGGTATCGCCCTCTAAGCGCCAGAGGACCAGTGCGGTGGGCGGTGCGGGGCGGTTATAGGCGCCCGCGAGCGAGGCCACCTCGTTGGAGAAGGTCACCTCGTCGTTGGTCAGCAGGGCCCCGAGGGCTGCCAACTGCGCCGGGGCCCGCTCAGCCTCGACCACGACGTGTGCGATCGGCGTGATCCAGGCCAGGGTGGCCACGTCGCGCGCGGCCAGCGACGCCGGGTACTCAGGTCCCGGACGCAGCCACACGCCGGCCACCGGGGCTCGCAGGGCGAGCGCGGCGGCGAGCAGAACGGGGCTGGACCCGCCGAGCAGCACGGGCCGGGGCTGAACCTCAATCACGCGCGCCAGCACCTCCAGCGCCGACGTCGAGGCCTCCAGGCGCGTCAGGCCCATCAGGGCTGCAGCTCGACCTTGGCCAGACGCTCGATGTTGACATCGCGGAAGGTCAGGATCCGCACGCTCGGCACGAAGCGCGCCGCGCGATACATGTCCCAGACCCACGCGTCTGACAGGGTCACCTCGAGCAGGGTCGGCGTCGCGTCCGAGCGGATCTCCACGCTCACCTCGTTGGACAGGTAGAAGCGCCGATCGGTCTCGACTGCGTACTCGAAGGTGCCCACGACGGCCTTGTACTCCTGGACCAGAGCCAGTTCGAGCGTGGCCTCGTAGTCGTCGAGCTCCTCGTCGCCCATCTGGGCCTACGCGCGCTCGGTGACGCGCAACTCCTTGATCTTGGCGGCCCTGCCGCGCAGGTTGCGCAGGTAGTACAGCTTCGAGCGACGAACGTCGCCGTAGGACTCGACCTCGATCTTGGCGATCGTCGGCGCGTGGACCGGGAACGTGCGCTCGACACCCACGCCGAAGCTCACCTTGCGCACCGTGAATGTCTCCTGGACACCGGCACCCTGGCGACGGATCACCACACCCTGGAAGACCTGGATGCGCTGACGGCTGCCCTCGACAACGCGCACGTGCACCTTGAGCGTGTCACCGGGGCGGAACGCGGGGATGTCATCGCGCAGCGAGTCGCGGTCGATCAAGTCAGTCGGATTCATGGGAGCAACCTCTTCGGATCACTGGGGCTTACGAAGTCTAGCCGCTGAGACCTTCTCCATCCAGCGCTCCGAACTCCTCGAGCAGGCTGCGCTCGGCGTCGCTCAGCCCCCCGCGGGCGCTGATCAGGTCGGGCCGACGCGCGAGCGTGCGCGCCAGGGCCTGGGCCCGTCGCCAGCGCTCGATGCGAGCGTGATCGCCTGACACCAGCACCTCGGGCACGGCTCGTCCGCGCACCTCAGCCGGCCTCGTGTACTGGGGGTACTCCAGCAGCCCCTCGGCGAAGGACTCCTCCCGCGCCGACTCGTCGTTGCCGAGCGCGCCGTCAAGGAGGCGCACCGTGGCCTCGATGACGC
The DNA here is from genome assembly GCA_021782915.1 of Actinomycetes bacterium. Classification (GTDB taxonomy): domain Bacteria; phylum Actinomycetota; class Acidimicrobiia; order Acidimicrobiales; family RAAP-2; genus RAAP-2. The sequence continues at coordinate 2,542 of JAJXUK010000028.1, forward strand.
ACAGGGCGGCCAACTCCCCACCGGCCAGCACGAAGTCGCCCACTGAGAGCTCCTCGTCGCAGATCAAATCGAGAGCGCGCTGGTCGATGCCCTCGTAGCGTCCACAGAGCAGGGAGAGCCCTCCTGCGGCGGCGTACTCGCGGGCCAACGCCTGTGTGAAGGGCCGCCCCGACGGCGTCAGGGCCACCAGCGGTCGAGCCCGCTGCGGCACCGACTCGACGCTGCGCAGAACGACCTCGGCCGACATGACCATCCCGGGCCCGCCCCCGAAGGGCGCGTCGTCGACACTGCGGTGCACGCCCTGGGCCGCGTCGCGGATGTCGTGCACGCTCAGGGCCCAGATACCTCGCTCGCTCGCGCGTCCCAGCACCGAGGTCGCGGCGTAGTCGGTGATGACCGAGGGGAACAGGGTGAACACGTCCACCCGGAAGCTCACGAGAAGAGCCCCTCCGGGGCCTCGACCTCGATCAGCTCGTTGGCCAGCACTCGCGTCACGAAGGTCAGCGGTACCAGATGACCGGTGTCGAGCACGAGCAGGTCGCTCGCCGGGTTCGCCTCGACGCCGGTGACGACACCGCGCTCGATGCCCTCGGCATCCACGACTCGAGCGCCGAAGAGATCATCGATCCAGATGACGCTGTCGTCCTCGATGCGCTCGGCGTAGAGGACCAGCCCACGCAGTGACTCCGCCGCCTCGCGCGTGCCGACGCCGTCGAAACTAACCAGGTGGCCCTCGCCGTGGGGCGCCGAGGCCGTCACCACCAGGTGCCCGCGCTCACTGCGCAGTTCGCTGCCCGGCGCGAGCCTCTCGAGCCGGTCGCTCCACAGGTGAACGATGACCTGCCCGCGCAGCCCGTGGGCCCTGACGATCCGGCCGACCTCGAGCGTCGGGCGCTCGGTGGCGGACACGTCAGTCGAGAATGTCGACCGAGGTCGTGACCCCGTCGCGGGCGCCCGCCGCGCCCACCAGGGTGCGCAGGGCCTGCGCGGTGCGTCCGCGGCGCCCGATCACCCGTCCCATGTCAGCCTGGGCGACCCGCAGGGACAGCACGACCTTGCCCGCGCGCTGCTCGACCTCAACGTCGACCTCATCCGGCTCGTCGGCCAGCGAGGTCGCCAGGTAGCGCAGGAGTGCGGTCGCGCTCGCGGCCCGCTCGCCGGGCTCGACGTCAACGGTGTTGACGTCGCCCTCAACGTAGTCGTCGTGGATCTCGCTCACGGGGCCACCCGAGCAGCCTTGGCCTCGTTGAAGGCCCCCATCGCCCCGCTCTGGGCCAGGAGCTTGGCCACCCGATCCGTCGGCTGGGCGCCGTTCTGCAGCCAACGCACGGCCTTGTCGTTGTCGATGTTCACAATCGTCTCCGGCTCGGCGCTGGACAGGCCGCGAGGCTGGTACGTGCCAAGAATCTCCAGGAATGCGCCCGAACGGGCACGGCGGCTCTCGATCGCGACGACGCGATAGGTGGGTTGCTTCTTCTTGCCCATCCGTACCAGACGAAGTTTCACAGCCACGACGACAGTCCTTCCACGTGTTGGTCCCTCGTGGGACGGGGTGCGTACCCGAGCGTCTCAGTCTAGCGTTGTTTGGGCGGGGTGACCCGACCGCCCTTCTTCTTCTTGTTGCGTGGACCCATCGGGGGCGCGGGCGCCGCCGACCTCATGCCGGCTCCCAGGGCCTCGAAGCCCGGGGGCAGGTCCCGCGACTTGTCCGCGCGCGCGGCCATCTGCATGGCCTGACCGAGCTTGCCGGGCAAACTCGGCATCCCCCCGCCGGCCACCTGGCGCATCACCTTCTTCATCTCCCCGAACTGCTTGAGCAGCTGGTTGACCGCGGTGACCGTGGTGCCCGCTCCGGCGGCGATGCGAGTGCGCCGCGAGCCGTCGATAATGCCCGGGTCGCGGCGCTCCCGGGGCGTCATCGACTGGATCATCGCCTCGATACGGTTCAGCTCGCGCTCGTCGACATTCGACGCCGCGGTGCGCATCTCCTTGCTCACTCCCGGCATCAGTCGCATCAGGCCGCCGAAGGAGCCCATCTTGCGCACCTGGTTGAGCTGGGCCATGAAGTCGTCCAGGCTGAACTGCCCACTCATCAGTCGGCTGGCCGAGCTGGCGACGACGTCGGCGTCCATGGTCGCCTCGGCGCGCTCGATCAGCGAGAGTGCGTCGCCCATCCCCAGGATCCGCGAGGCGATGCGGTCCGGATGGAAGAGCTCGAAGTCACCCACCTTCTCGCCGGTCGAGGCAAAGACCACGGGGCGTCCCACGACGCCACGGGCCGACAGGACCGCGCCACCACGCGCGTCATAGTCGAGCTTGGTCACGATCAGCCCGCTCAAGCCCAGCGCCTCGTGGAAGGCTCGCGCGGTGTGCACGGCGTCCTGGCCGGTGACCGCGTCAATGACCAGGAACGTATAGCTGGGATCCGTCGCGTCGCGGATTGCGCGCACCTCGTCCATGAGCGGCTGATCCAGCGCCAGGCGCCCCGCGGTGTCCACGATGACCACGTCGCGACCCAGGCGTCGAGCGTTCTCGACGCCCTCGCGCGACACGGCCACCGGATCGCTCGGCGCGCTGAAGACGTCCACGCCGATCGAGGCACCCAGCACGCGCAGCTGCTCTACCGCCGCCGGGCGCTGCAGGTCAGCGGCGACCAGGTAGGGCTGGCGCCCCTGCTGCTTGAACCACTGGGCGAGCTTGGCGGCCGCGGTGGTCTTGCCCGCACCCTGGAGTCCGGCCAACAGCACGACCGTGGGCGGACGCGACGCGTAGGTGATCTTGAGCGGACTGGCCCCGAGTACCTCGATGAGCTGCTCGTGCACGGCCTTGATGACCTGCTGGCCCGGCGACAGGCTCGTCGAGAGGGAGACCCCCGCCACGCGCACGCGCACCGCCTCGAGGAACGCACGGACCACACTGAGTTCGACGTCGGCCTCCAGCAGCGCCGTGCGCACCTCGTCCAACGCCGCGTCCAGGTCGGCGTCGCTCAGGCGCCCGCGCGAGCGCAGGGATGCGCCGAGGCGCTCCAGGCGTTCCGAGAGGGTGTCGAACATCGTACGCAGGCTACTGTCAGCTGGCCAGCAGCGAGTCCACGAAGGCCGCGGGCTCGAAGACGCGCAGGTCGGCGACCCGCTCGCCCACCCCGACGAACTTGACCGGAATGCCGAGCTCGCGCTCGATGGCCACCACGATCCCGCCACGGGCGGTCCCGTCGAGCTTGGTCAGCACGATTCCCGTCACGTCGGCGGCGTCCAGGAACTCGCGGGCCTGGCTGAGGGCGTTCTGGCCCGTGGTGGCGTCGAGCACCAGCAACGTCTCCACGACCTGGCCGGGCTCGCGGTCCGCGACCCGGCGCACCTTGCGCAACTCGTCGAGCAAGTTGGCGTTGGTGGCCCGACGCCCGGCGGTGTCGGCCAGCACGATATCGGCCCCGCGCGCGCGGGCGCGGCCCAACGCGTCGTGCACCACCGAACCCGGATCGGCGCCCTCGGCGGCCCGCACGATGTCGGCGCCGGTGCGCTGGGCCCACTGCTCGAGCTGGTCGGCCGCCGCGGCCCGAAAGGTGTCCCCGGCGGCCAGCACGACGCTGCGGCCCTCGTCGATGTGGTGTTGGGCCAGCTTGCCGATCGTCGTCGTCTTGCCGACGCCGTTAACGCCCACGAAGAGCCACACGGGCACGCGCCCCTCCTCGGCCCCTAGGCGCACGCCACGATCACGCGAGAGGAACTCGAGCAGGGCGTGGCGCACACCCTCGGCCACCCCGTCGGGCACCCCGGCCTCGAGACGCTCGAGCACCGCGCGCGTCGTGGCCACGCCCACGTCGCTGCGCAGCAGCACCTCTTCGACCACGTCGCGTTGCTCCGCGCTGAGCGTGCCCTCACCCGTGAGGGCACGCACCCGCTCGAAGAGGCCCCGGGTGCCACCGAGACGCTGGCGCAGCGGCGCCGGCTCCTCCTCCAGCGTGGGTCGGGCCTGGACCTGGCTGACCAGCACCTCGGGCAGTGGCGTGGGTGGCGCGGAGGGCGCGAGGGCGCGCGAGCGGGCGCGCGCGAGGAGGACCAGCGCGACCAGGAGCGCGATGAGCACGATCGCCACCACGATGATCCAGGTGCTCACGAGAGCTCCTCACGCCGCACGCGCTGGCTGACGACCTTCGAGGAGGCGCCCGGGGCCATCGTCACCCCGTAGAGGGCGTCGGCCGCTTCCATCGTGCGCTTCTGGTGCGTGACGATGAGCAGCTGGGCCTCGTCGCGGAACTCGTCGACCAGGCTCAGGAACCGCTGCAGGTTGACGTCGTCGAGGGCCGCCTCCACCTCGTCCATCATGTAGAAGGGCGAGGGTCGCGAGCGGAACACGGCGAAGAGGAAGGCCAGCGCGGCCATGGAGCGCTCGCCGCCCGAGAGCAGCGAGAGCCGGCGCATGTTGCGCCCCATCGGGCGCACCTCGATCTCCACGCCGGTGTTGAGCGGGTCGTCCGGCTCGCTCAGCAGCAAGCGACCCTGCCCGCCGGGAAACAGCATGCCGATCAGGTTGGAGAAGTGCTCGTTGACATCGGCCACCGCGCTGGAGAACGTCGTCATGATCTGCTCGTCGAGCTCGCGCAGGACCTCCTGAACCTCGCGACGCGCGTGACGCACGTCGGCCACCTGCGCATCGAGGTCCTGGTAGCGCTCCTCCAGCGTGGCCAGCTCCTCGAGAGCGAGCGGGTTGATCGGGCCCAGCGAGCTGATGCGGGCCTCGAGCTCGCCCAGTCGTTCCTCGAGCGTGACGCCCTCGGCCAGCTCGAGCTCGGGGGCGGGACCGAGCTCGCTGACCTCCACGCCCAGGTCGTGTCGAGTCGTCTCGTGCAAGTTGGCGATCTTGACGGCGAGCTCGGCGCGCTCGATCTCGGCGCGCCGCTCGGCGTCGGCGAACTCTCCGAGGCTGGACTCGACTCGCTGGCGCTCGGCGCGCAGCTGCTCCAGGCGCTCCGCGCTGGCTCGCGTGGCTTCGAGCTGCTCGCGGTACGTCGAGTCCATGGCCTCCTGGGAGAGCCGCACGTCGTCCAGGGCCCGCGCCACCAGGGCACCAAGCCTGCCCAGACTCGCCAGGTCGAACTCCAGGGCCTCACGGCGTCGGGCCACCTCGTCTCGCTCTCGGGTGTGCCCGGCCAGGCGCGACTCAACCTCGCTGCGGCGCGCCTCCAACAGCGTCCGGCGCTCGCTGGCGCGCGCCTCGCGACGCGAGAGCTCAAGCGAACGAGCCTCGAGCTCGGCGCGCTGTGTGGCGAGGCTCGCGAACTGGGCCTCTCGCTCGCCCCGTCGCTGCGCCAAGGCCCCACGGCGCTCGAGCAGCTCTGAGAACTGAGCTGCGGTCGCGGCGATCTCACTCTCCAGAGCGGCGCACTGGGCGACGGCGATCTCGAGCTCGCCCTCGTGAGTCGCCACGTCGGACGCGGCTCGCGCCCGCTCGCGGGTCAAGCGTTCGATATCGATCTCCGCGGCGTGCTGAGCCGCCTGGGCCCGCGAGAGCGCCGTGCTCGCGGCCACCAGGCGCTCACGCGCCGCGGCGAGGCCTGCGAGGCTCCGACGTCGCTCCCGCTGGGCCGGCTCCACACGGGCTGCGGCCTCGGCCGCGGCCGACTGGGCCTCCTCGACCGCGACCCGCGTGACGAGCGCGCGCCCCGAGGCGACCCGCCAGCCGGTGGCCGCGAATCGGTCCCCGTCACGCGTGACGATGATGAGGTCCGGGTGGGCCACTGCGGTCTCGATGCCCGCGTCGAAATCCTCCGCGATGAACGTACGCGCGAAGAGCGTGTCGAGCACGCGGGCCACCCCGTCCGGCGCGCCCGCGCGCGGGCGCACGAGCTCGCGCAGGGCACGACAGGCGTGCGGAGCGCCGGGGGTGCTCACCGGAGCATCACCGGCCGCCAGGATGAGGCCCGCGCCGCCCGCGCGGCGCAGGGTCTCCAGGGCCGTGCGGGCCGATCCGCGCCCGTCGACCACGACGGCGCCGAGCGAGGCGCCCGCCGCGGCCTCCACGCAGCGCTCCCAGCCGGCGTCCACGTCGATCAGGTCGAGGAACGGGCCCAGCACCCCGGCCAGGTCCGCGACGATCGCTCGGTCACCCGCTCCCGAGAGCTCCTCCAGGGCGCGCGCCAGGGCGTCGGCGCGCGCGTTCGCGCGCGCACTCGCCTCCGTCGCCTGCGCCAGAGACGCCTCGGCGCGGGCGCTCTCTTGTTCGCTGGCGGCGGCAGCGTCCTTCGACTCGGCGAGCTCGGTCTCCGCACCGTCCAGGGCCGAACGAGCCACCTCGAGGCTCTCGCTCGCGCTCGCGAGCTGTTCTCCGAGGCTGGCGAGGCGCTCGCCGGCGTCGGCCAGGCGTGTCCGCGCGCGCTGCTCGGCGTCGCGCAGCCCGTTGAGCGTCAGCGTCGCGTTCGCCTGGCGTTGCTCGAGGGCAGCCTGCGTGGCCTCATCGGCCTCGTCAGAATCGGCACCGTAGCGGTCGACGAATGCGGCCTCGGCCGCGACGAGCTCGGCGCGAGTCGACTCGAGGCCCTGGCGCTGGGCGCTGAGGTCGGCCTCCTCGATCTGCATGGCGGCGAGCTCCTGGGCCAGTCGCGCGGCATCGGCCTCGAGAGTGGCGATCACGTTCTCGTCCGCGGCCGCAGCCAGCGCGGCGCGCACGGCCCGCTGGCGCTCATCGATGACCGAGGCGGTGCCACGCGCACGCTCGAGCAGTCCCGAGAGCACTCCGAGGCTCGACGCGAGGGCCTCCTCGCGCCGGCTGGCCAATTCGGCCGCCGCCGCCTGGGCCTGGGCGTCCAGGGCGGCCAGACGATGGCGCACCTCGCGCTCGCGCTCGCCCAAGCTCTCCAGCTCGGCGTCAATGGCCTGACGACGCGCCGCGTGCTGGGCGAGGCGCTCGGCCACCAGTGCGTGCCGAACCTGACGCAGCTCGGCCTCGATCTCGGCGTAGTGACGCGCCGAGACGGCCTGGCGTTCCAGTGGCCGCATCTGGCGGCGCACCTCGCGCACCAGGTCCCCCAGACGCTCGAGGTTCTCCTGCGTCTGAGCGAGGCGCCGCTCGGCGCGCTCCTTGCGCCGACGGTGCTTCAGGACGCCCGCGGCCTCCTCGATGACCGCCCGGCGAGTCTCGGGATTCGAGTTGAGGACCGCGTCGAGCTGACCCTGTCCGATGATCATGTGCTGCTGGCGACCCACCCCCGAGTCGTTGAGCAGGTCCTGGATGTCCAGCAGTCGGCACGTCACGCCGTTGATGGCGTACTCGGACTCACCGTTGCGAAACAGCGTGCGCGAAATGGTCACCTCGGCGCCCTCGATCGGCAGGCGTCCAGAGGCGTTGTCCAAGGTCAGTGCGACCTCGGCCCGCCCGAGCGCCGGCCGGTTGGCCGATCCCATGAAGATGACGTCGTCCATCTTGACGCTGCGCAGCGAGCGGGGGCTCTGCGCGCCCAGCACCCAGGTGACCGCGTCGACCACGTTGGACTTGCCCGAGCCGTTCGGTCCGACCACGGCCGTGACGCCGGGCTCGAAATCCAGCACCGTCAAGTCAGCGAAGGACTTGAAGCCCCGCATGGTCAGACGCTTGAGAAACACGGGTAGACGCTAGCAACCTTCCCGGGCGGTTCCCGTCTAGCTCTGACAGTTCGCGCAGTAGTAGGTGGAGCGCTGGTGGAAGGTGACGCGCTCGATCGGGCGTCGACATTGATAGCAGGGAAGGCCCTCGCGTCCGTAGACCTGGTGCAGCTCCTGGAACCGGCCCGGATGCCCATCCGGGTCCACGAACTGCTCGTCGCTCAGGGTCGAGCCGCCGTGCTTGATGGCCTCACTCAGGATCTCGCCGATGGCGCGGTGCAGCCGACGGATCTCGATCGTCGAGAGCGAGTCGGCCGCGCGGTCGTAGCGCAACCCGGCGTCGAAGAGGATTTCGTCGGAGTAGATGTTGCCAATCCCACAGATGATGTCCTGGTCAGTGAGGACGGCCTTGAGGGCGGTAGTGCGACTGCGCAGGATCACCGCCAGGCGGTCCCAGCCGAACTGGTCCTCCAGCGGGTCCAGGCCCAGGTGAGCCAGCTCGGGCACCGCGCGCCGCAGCGCCAGGCCGTCACCACCGATGGACAGGCGGGCGAACTTGGAGACCTCGAGCGTGGCGTCCTCGCCCGGGGGAAGCGAGACGAACATCTCGCCGAAGGTGCGCGGGTCCACGAAGCGCAGCTCGCTGGCCGGCGAGAGGCTGAAGACCGCGTGCGTGTGCTTGGGCTTGGGATCCTTGGGACCCTTAGCGCGCAGCAGTTGACCACTCATGCCCAAGTGGATGATGAGGTGGGCCCCGCTGTCCAGGCCCAGCACCAGGTACTTGCCCAGGCGGGCGACGCCGCGCACGCTGCGACCCTCGGCGAGGGCGCGAAAGTCCTTGACGCTGGCGTGGCGACGAACGACGCGCCCGTTGGTGACGTGGACCGACTTGATCTTCTTGCCCACCAGGTCGCGCCCGAGCGCCACGCGCACCGTCTCGACTTCGGGCAGCTCAGGCACGGCTGCTCGCCTCGTAGGCGCACAGGGCCGCGGCGCCCTCGGCCGCCTTCTTGGAGCGGCCGCGACCGGTGCCGACCACGACGCCCTCGAGCAGCACGCTGGCCTCGAACGTCGTCGCGTGCGCGGGACCTTCGCCGATGACGTGGTACACGGGCTCGCCCAGGCCCCGCGCGTCAGCCCACTGGCGAAGCCGCGTCTTGGGATCCACTCCGCTGGGATTGGCCACAGCGTCGGCGACCTCGTCGGCCAGCGCGTCGGCCACGAAGGCGCGCGCGGCCTCGTAGCCGCGCTCCAGGTACAGCGCGGCCACCAGGGCCTCGAAGACATCGGCCAGCAGCGAGGCCCGCTCCGTCGCCCTCGACTTGACCTCGCCACGACCCAGGCGCACGTAGCCGCCCACGTCGAGGCGCACCGCCGCGCGGGCCAGGGCCGCCTCGTTGACGACCCGGGAACGCACGAGGGACGCCTGGCCCTCGTTGAGATGCGGGTGCTCTCTCACGATGAGGTCGGCCACGGCCAAATCGACGACGGCGTCGCCGAGGAACTCGAGGCGTTCGTTGGACTCTCCCCCACGTTCGGCGGCGTAGCTCGAGTGGGTCAGGGCCACGGCCAACGCGGGGCTGTCCGGCTCCAGCCCGAGGTGTTCGGCGAGGGGTTCGAGCGAGGCCAACCCCTGAAACCTCAGGCGGGACTGAGTTTGGCCGTCACGTAATCGACGGCACTGCGCACGGATTCGAGTCCCTCCAGGTCCTCGTCGTCGATACGGAAGTCGCCCACTCGCGCCGTCAGGTTCTCCTCGATCGCCTCGACCAGCTCGATCAGGGCCAACGAGTCGGCTCCGAGCTGGGTGAAGGTCGCGTCCTCGGCGATGCTGGTCGGCTCGACCTCGAGGATCTCGGCCAACTGATCACGCACGAGGGCCAGGATCTCGTCTCGAGACGGGGGGATGGTGGCGGCGGACATGCGGTCTCCTTCTGGTGGTCCACACTACCGAGCGAGGCGTGCTCACGCGGGGACTTACCTCACTGATCAGGCCGAATTGCGCTTCGTGTGCGAGCCACGACGCCGCTCGCGTCCATCTCGGCCGCCACGCGCAGCGCGTTCATGATCGCCGTGGCGTTGGATGTGCCGTGGCTGATCATGCAGATTCCGTTCAGGCCCAACAGCATGGCCCCGCCCATGTTCTCCGGCACCAGGGTCGCGGCCACCGGGCCCAGGTGCTTCAGGAGCACCCGGCCGGCCTGGCGCGTCTCGTCGTTGGTGTCGATCACGCCCAAGACGGTCTTGAAGAGGAAGCTGAGGGCGCCCTCGAGGGTCTTGAGCGCGACGTTGCCGGTGAAGCCGTCCGTGACGATCACGTCGACCGGCGACGGGATCAGGTCGCGGCCCTCGACGTTGCCCACGAAGTTCAGTCCCGCCGTCTCGGCGAGCATCTGATGGGCCTCCTTGACCAACGGCGTGCCTTTGGAGGACTCTTCGCCAATGGACAGCAACCCCACGCGCGGTTGGGCGACGCCGTACTGGGCGCTGACGAAGGCCGAGGCGAGCTGAGCGAACTGCACGAGCATGTCTCCGCTGCACTCGGCGTTCGCTCCGGCGTCCACCAACAGGCTGGGAGTGCGACCCGGGTTGGGCATGGGGATCGCGATGCAGGGCCGGATCACCCCGGGCAGGCGACCCATGCGCAGCAGCGCCGACGCCATCGTCGCACCGGTGTTTCCCGCAGAGACCATCGCGCACGCGGAACCGTCGCGTACCAGCTCGGCCGCGCGCACCAGGGACGAGTCCTTCTTCGTGCGCACGCTCGAGCCCGGCTCGTCGTCCATGGCGATGACCTCGGAGCAGGCGACGACCTCGAGGCCCTGCGGGTCACCCATGAGCTCCGGCACGCCAACCAGGACAACCGAGAGACCCAGCTCGTCCACGGCACGCCGGGCGCCCGCGATGACCTCCGCGGGAGCGAAGTCGCCACCCATCGCGTCCAGGGCGATGGGCAGGCTCAACTCAGCTGACCTCGACCGCGACGCGACCCTTGTACCAGCCGCAGTTCGGGCACACGACGTGAGGCAGCTTGGCGGTGGCGCACTGCGGGCACACGCTGCGCGCCGGGCGCTCGAGGCGCCAGTTGGCGGCCCGACGACTGCGCGTCTTGGCCTTGGACGTCTTGCGCTTGGGGACTGCCATCGCTCTTCTCTCTCTCGAATACTCTCGGGCCGCTACTCGCCGGGCGACTCGTCGAATCGCAAGGCGTCCAGCATAGCCCAGCGCGGGTCGAGCGGCGCGACGCAGTCGCACGACGCCTCGTTGCGATCGATGCCGCAGAGGGGGCAGAGTCCCTGGCAGTCGTCTCGGCACAGCGGCGCCAGGGGCAGTTCGAGGAGGATGGCGTCGTGCACCAGCGGCGCGAGGTCGACCTCGTCCTCGCCGAGCGGATAGGTCTCCTCGTCCCCGGCCACGCGCTCAGCCAGAAAGCGCTCGTCGACCCCGACGCTCAGCACTCCACTCACCGGCACCGAGCAGCGCCGGCAGATCCCGTGCCAGGGTGCCTCGATCCGCCCGCGTGCGCGCAGGCCCCCGCTGAAACTCTCCAGGCGCAGGCTGACGCGCACGCCGGCCTCGGCCTCGACGTCGCTCTCGGCCGGCCCGCGCGGGGCGAACTCGTGCGCGGCGTCAAAGGGCGCCTCGAAGGCGACGTCGAGGTGTGCCGGGGCACGACGCACGAGATGCGCCACGGGCACGAGGTACGGATTGGCCACGGCCCTAGTAGGCGTCCTGGTCGAAGAAGCCCGGCCCCTCCTGGCCCGGGTAGGGCGCGGGCTCATCCGCGAGCCCCGGAACCGGGGCGGGAGCGGCCTCGGCGAAGAAGCCCCCCTCGGGCTCGACGCGCGCCGGCTCGATGAGCGAGGTGGGCAGTCCCTGGGCGCTCAGGCGCTCGCGGCCCGAGTGGGCGGTCTTGAGCAGACGCTCCAGGACGATCTCGAAGTTGCCGAGCTTGCCGTCGATGAAGTCCTCGGCCTGGTTGATCATCTGGCGCGCCTGGGCCTGGGCGTCCGAGACGATCTGGTCGGCCTTGAGGTGCGACTGGCGCACGATCTCCGTGCGGTCGACCATCCGGGCAGCCTCGGCGCGCACCTGGTCCATCAGTTGCTGGGCCTTCTGGACCTCGGCGGCCATGAGCTCCTCGCGATCGCGCAGGGCCCACCGGGCCTCACGGACCTCGTCGGGCAGGTTGCGCAGCGCCTGCTCGAGCAGGGCCAGCACGTCCTCGCGCGGCACCAGGGCCGAGTTGGACAGGGGCATCTGCTTGGCGCCGGCGACGATCTCGATCAGCTGACGAAGGTCGGCCTCAATGTCACGACGCGCGTGGTGCGGGACCTCGCTCGGGAACTGCTCGAAGTCGTCGTAACCCTCGAAGGACGTCACGGGGCCACCTCCGGGAACTTCTGCTCGAGGCGTCGCGCGACGGGACCCGGCACGAACGCGCGCACGTCGCCGCCGTAGCGAGCCACCTCGCGCAGCAGGCGCGAGGCAATGAAGGAGTGGTTCGAGCTCGTGGGAATGAAGAGGGTCTCCACGCCCGACAGGGAGCGGTTCATCTGGGCCATCTGCAGCTCGCTCTCAAAGTCCGACACCGCGCGCAAGCCCTTGACGATAGCCGTCGCGTTCACGTCGCGAGCCACGTTCACCAGCAGGGTCGCGATGGAGACGATGCGAATGCGCGTGATGTGCGCGCAGGACTCGGCGATCATGTCGCGGCGCTCGTCGAGATCGAAGAGGGCCTCGGACTTCTGCGGATTGCGAATCGCCGCCACCACGATCTCGTCGAAGATCAGCGAGGCGCGCTCCACGATCTCCAGGTGCCCGTTGTGAAACGGGTCAAAGGAGCCCGGGATCAGGCCCACCGTCACGCGGCGTCCTCCGGAGCGGACTCGAGCATCGTCACGAGCGTAGTGCCGTAACGCTTGGTCTTGGTGACCGTCCATCCCCTCGCCTCCACGAAGCGGTCGTTCTCGATGATCGCGCGGCGCGCGGGCACGTTCGCGAGCAGCGCGCTGGCATCCAGGGGCCCGTACGGGGGATCCGCGAACACGAGGTCCACGTCGGCCGGGGCCCGCCACTGGGGCAGACTCGCACGCACGAAGATGGCCTCGCCGGCCAGGCGCAGGGACTCGTGATTGGCCCGGGCCGCCAGCAGGCAGGCCGGGTCGGCGTCGACGAAGTACGCCCGGCGCGCCCCGCGGGAGAGGGCCTCGAGGCCCATGGCCCCGCTGCCGCAGTACAAATCGGCCACGACCAGCCCAAAGAGGCCGCCGCGGCTCTCGAGCATCGAGAAGATCGCCTCACGCGCGAAGTCCGTGGTCGGACGAACCCCGGGTGGCAGCTTGGCCCTCAGCGCCCGGCCGCGTGCCGCGCCGCCAATGATCCTCACGACTGCAGGCTAGGTGATCTCACGACTTGAAGAGGTAGTCCGCGTCCTCAGCCGGCACGAAGAACCTCAGCTCCTCGAGCAGTTCGGGCACCGCCTCGACCCGCTCGCTGAGGCGCTGGGCGACCTCGCGCGCGGCCACGAGCAGATCCTCGTCCTCTCGCAGCCGGGCCAGGCGCAGATCGCTGCGACCCTGCTGGCGCGACCCGTACAGGGTGCCCTGTCCGCGCAGGTCCAAGTCGATCTCGGCCAGGGCGAAGCCGTCGGTCGTACCCACCACGGCCGCCAGACGCTCCCGGGCCTCGAGCGAGGGAGCCGGGCCCAGCAGGATGCACTCGCCCGCGGCCTCGCCACGCCCCACTCGCCCGCGCAACTGGTGCAACTGGGCCAGGCCAAATCGCCAGGCGTCCTCGATGACGATGATCGTCGCGTTGGGCACGTCCACACCGACCTCGATCACCACGGTGGCGACGAGCACGTCGAGCGAACCCGATCGGAAGAGTCCCATCACCTCGTCTCGCTCGGTCGCGGGCATCTGGCCGTGCAACAGGCCCACCCGCAACCCGGCCAGCGCGCCCGCGCCCAGGCGCGCGTGCTCGGCGACCGCCCCGGTGGCCTCGATGACGTCGGAACCCTCAACCAGGGGGCAGACCACGTAGGCCTGGTGACCCGCGGCGACGTGCGCGCGCACTGTGTGCCACACGTCGGCCTCGTCCTCGCGCCAGGTCGTACTCACCGGCTGGCGCCCGCCCGGCAACTCGTCGAGCACGGAGCGCTCCAGATCACCGAAGACGACCATCGCCGCGGTGCGCGGAATGGGCGTGGCCGTCATGACGAGCACGTCCGGATCGCGGCCCTCGCGCGAATGGGCGCGCCCCTTCTCGCGCAACACGGCGCGCTGTTCGACCCCAAAGCGGTGCTGCTCGTCGATCACGATGAGCCCGAGGGCCGAGAAGCTCACGTCTTCGCTCAGCAGCGCGTGCGTGCCGATGACGACATCCACACTGCCCTCGGCCAGTCCGGCGAGGATACGTCGGCGCTCCGCGGCGCGGGTGCGTCCGCTCAGCAGCTCGACGACGACGCCGCGCTGCGCGCCGAGCACGCGCTCGTCGCGCACGAGCAGGCCCCCGAGGTCCCGACGCAGCGAGGCCAGGTGCTGCTCGGCCAACACCTCGGTCGGTGCCATCACGGCGCCCTGGTGCTCACCGTCCAGACAGATCACCAGCGCCGCGGTGGCCACCAGGGTCTTGCCAGCTCCGACGTCGCCCTGCAGCAGACGGTGCATGGGCTCGGACGCCGACATGTCACGCCCGATCTCCTCGAGCACGCGTCGCTGAGCCGCGGTGAGCGTAAAGGGATGCTCGCCCAGGAAGCGACTCAGCGCGCTCGACGTGCGCCCGGCCAGGTCGTCGGGCACGAAGGGATGGATCACCGCGCGCGCCGCGGCCCGGGCGTGGCGACGACCCAGCGCGAGCAGCAGCTGCACGCGCAGGAACTCGTCAAAGGCCAGGCGCCGGCGCGCCGGCTCCACGTCCTCCAGTCGCTCCGGCAAATGAATCGCACGCAGGGAGGTGGAGCGGTCGCCCAGGCCCAGGCGTTCGCGCTCGGGCCCTGGCAGTGGATCAACGAGCGAGCCGGCGCGGCGCAGGGACTCCTCGATCAGCCCGCCGATCTCCCAGCTGGTCACTCCGGCGCGGGCCGAGGCCGGATAGAGGGCGACGACCCGACCGACCCGCGCGACGTCGCGACTCTCGTCGACGCCGACCGCGACGTCCACCACGGGATTGCTCATCTGCCGCCCGCCGCGATAGTCATTGACCCGTCCGTAGAAGAGAGCCCACGTACCCTCGCGCAACTGCCGCTCGCGCCAGGGCTGGTTGAAGAAGACCACGCTGAGCGAGCCGCCCTCGTCGGCCACGCTGATCTCGACCAACGAGCGGCCCTGCCGGGTGCGCCGAGCCCGCACCCGGACTACCTGGGCGAAGACGGCGGCCTCGTCGCCCACCGCCAGGTCGGCCACGTCAACGCGCCGCGTGCGGTCAAGGTAACGGCGAGGGTAGGTGCTCAGCAGATCGAAAACGCTCCGGATGCCCACCTCGCCGAGGGCAGCGAGTCGCTTAGGGCCCACGCCGCGCAGGCGCTCGACGCTGATCTCATCGAGCGAGACGAGGCTGCGCTCGCTCACTCGACGCCGAAGAGGTACGGGTACAGGGGTTGGCCCCCGTGGTGGACCTCGACCACGATCTCGGGGTGGGCCTCGGCGAGGTACTCGGTGATGCGCCGGGTGCTCGCCGGGCTCGCCCCGTCGCCCTCGATGATGGTCACGAGCTCGTGCCCAGGACCAATCATGGATCCGAGGAGTTCGTTGGCGGCCACGGCCAGAGAGTCGGCGATGGCGCGCACCCCGGATCGGTCCAGGCCGATCCAGTCTCCCTCGTGGACCTCACCCACCTCAGTGCGCGTTGCGCGCACCGCCCGCGTCACCTCGCCGGCCAGCACGTGCTGGGCCGAGTGCGACATCGAGACCTCGTTCTCCGCGCCCGAGGCGTCCGGGTCGTAGGCCAGTAGGGCGGCGAATCCCTCGACGATCGAATTCGTCGGTACGACGACGACCTTCGTCTCGACCACGCGCTCGACCTGCTCGGCGGCCAGGCGGACGTTCTTGTTGTTGGGCAGGATGACGACCTCGGGCGAGCCGGTGGCGGCGACGGCCGCGGCCAGCTGGGCCGTGGAGGGATTCATCGACTGGCCGCCAGTGACGACTTCGCGCACGCCGAGGGAGCGGAAGATGCGGCTCACGCCATCACCCGTGCTCACGGCCACGACCGCGGTCGCCGGGGCGGGCCCAACGCTCACCGTGACGGGCTCCTCGGCCGCCTCACGCACCCAGCGCTCCTCGATGACCTGCTCGGCCAGGTCACTCACCCGGATCGCCCGGGGCCGGCCCGCCTCGACCCCGGCCTCGATCGCCCCACCGATGTCGTCGGTGTGGATGTGACAGTTGAAGGTGCCGTCGCCACCGACGATGACGATGGAGTCGCCCAGGTTGGCCCACACCTCGCGCAGGGCTCCGATCGCCTCGTCCGGCGCGTCCAGGAGGAACATGACCTCGTAGCGCAGCTCACCAAGGCCCGGCTCCGCGGCGGGCGCCACCGCGCGCACCTGGATCGACTCCAGACGCGGGGCCACCGGCAACGGGTCCTGGGCCACCACGTGACAGAGCGCCTCGTAGAGCAGGACCAGGCCGGTGCCGCCGGAGTCGACCACGCCCGCCTCGGCCAGCACCGGGAGCTGCTCGGGCGTACGCGCCAGGGCCTCACGGGCTCGGTCCCGCGCCGTGCGCACCAGATGGGTCAACGACGACGTCGCCCCCTGGGCCCCCTGGGCGGCCGCGCGAGCCACCGAGAGGATCGTTCCCTCCACGGGGCGCAGCACCGCCTGGCGCGCCAGGCGATCCGCGTGCTCCAGGGACTCCGCGAGCACCTGAGGTGTCACACTGGCCACGTTGCGGAAGCGCTCCGCCAGGCCCCGCAGGAGCTGGCTCAAAATGACCCCGGAGTTGCCGCGCGCACCCATCAGGGAGCCCTGAGCGATGGCCGAGCACACCGACTCCATCGTCTCCTCGGCCGGCTCGGCCTCCAGGGCCGCGACCACGGACTCCACCGTCAGGGCCATGTTGGTGCCCGTGTCCCCGTCCGGGACCGGGTAGACGTTGAGCCGATTGATGACCTCACGGTGCGAACGCAGCAGGCCGGCGAAAGTGGTCATAGCCGAATGAACGTCCCGCGCCGACAACTTGGTGAGTGCGCTCATCGCTAGCGATGCTACAATGACCCTTCGGTTTCTACCCGGGGGTCCACGAAATCCCCCGGGCCAACAAGGAGATTGTTCAGCATGGCATCGGTCTGCGAAATCTGCGGCAAGAAGCCGTACTTCGGCATGAACGTCTCCTTCTCGCACCGTCGCACCAAGCGCCGCTGGAACCCCAACATCCAGCGCGTGCGCGCGGTCGTGGCGGGCACGCCCCGGCGCGTGAACGTCTGCACCGGGTGCCTGCGCGCCGGCAAAGTCACCAAGCCGGCGCGTCGCGCGGTTCCTCAGGCCTAGGGGCCCCGGAGCTCTACAGTTCGTGCTGGTAGCCCTGGCGAGCCAGGGGGTGTGCGCCCAGCGTGCGCACCGAGGGATCCGCCACGACGTGCCCGATGCTCAGCGGCGTGGCCAGTCCTCGATCGACGAAGAGCATGCGTAGCCGACCCGGGTCGTCCGTGGTCATCACCAACTCGTAGTCCTCTCCCCCGCCGAGGGCCTCCTCGAGCGTGGCCCCGTCGGCCACCGGCAGCGTCGACAGCTCGAAGCCAACCCCCGAGGCGTCGGCCAGACGATGCAGGTCCAGGCCGATTCCGTCGGAGAGATCCATCATCGCGTGCACGCCCGCGCCGCGCGCGGCCTGGCCCTCCGCCAGGCGGGGCCACGGGCGCCGGTGGGCCACCACCAGCTCGTCACTGAGGCTCGCACCCTCTCGACGGCGCCGCAGGCCGGCTGCCGCGCGGCCTAGCGGCCCCGTGACAAGGATCTCGTCTCCGGCACGGGCCCCGCTGCGGCGCACCGCGCCGCCTCCGGGACACTCACCCAGGACGGTGACCGCGACGCAGACGTCGCTGGCCCGCGCCAGATCCCCTCCCACCACCGGACAGCCCGTCATCGCGGCCGCGTCCGCGATCCCACGGTGCAGTTCCTCGAGGTCGGTGCCGGGCGGCGAGGTCACCGCGACCACGCACGCGCGCACCCGGCCCCCCATCGCGGCGATGTCCGACACCGCCGCGGCCACGGCCTTAAAGCCCAGATCCTCGAGTGGAAAGAATTCAGGGTCCAGGTGCACGCCCCAGACCGCCACGTCCGTGCTGATCAGAGCCTCGCCCACGAAGGGGGCCAGCACGGCGCAGTCGTCGCCCACGTGCACCTCGCCACGTGGCACGCGCCGGCGACCCACGATGGCGGCGATACGCTCCAGTACGTCATCTTCACGCCGGGAGTGCTCCTGAGGAGCGGGTGGGTCCGTCGGCGAGCTCATGGCATCAGTTGACGTATCGTGACGCGACGACGGTCGTCGCAACTGGAGGACAAGACGTGACGTATCCCACCCGCCACCAGCGACTCATCCACTGGGTCGAGGAGGTCGCCGCTCTCACGACCCCCGATCGTATCCACTGGTGCGACGGCTCGGCCGAGGAGTACGACCGGCTCTGCCAGGAGCTCGTGGACAACGGCACCTTTCTTCGCCTGTCGGACGCCAAGCGACCCAACAGCTACTACGCCGCCTCGGATCCGGGTGACGTGGCGCGCGTCGAGGACCGCACCTTCATCTGCTCGCACGATGAGATCGACGCCGGGCCGACCAACAACTGGGTCGAGCCAGCCGAGATGCGCGCGACGCTCGACGGGCTCTTCGCGGGCTCGATGAAGGGCCGCACGATGTACGTCGTTCCCTTCTCCATGGGCCCGCTCGGCTCGAACATCGCGCACATTGGCGTGGAGATCACCGACTCGCCGTACGTCGTGGTCTCGATGCGCATCATGACCCGCATGGGCACCGGCGCCCTTGACGTCCTGGGTGAGGACGGCTTCTTCGTGCCGTGCCTGCACTCGGTGGGCGCGCCGCTGCAGCCCGGCGAGGCCGACGTGACCTGGCCGTGTGACGCGAACAACAAGTACATCGTGCACTTCCCCGAGACGCAGGAGATCATCTCGTACGGCTCTGGTTACGGCGGCAACGCCCTGCTGGGCAAGAAGTGCTTCGCCCTGCGCATCGCCTCGGTCCTGGCGCGCGACGCGGGCTGGCTGGCCGAGCACATGCTCATCCTCAAGCTCACCAACCCGACGGGCGAGTCGCGCTACGTGGCCGGTGCGTTCCCGAGCGCGTGTGGCAAGACCAACCTCGCCATGCTGGTGCCGACCCTGCCCGGCTGGAAGGTCGAGACCATCGGCGACGACATCTGCTGGATGAAGCCGGGCCCGGACGGACGTCTCTACGCGATCAACCCCGAGGCCGGCTTCTTCGGAGTCGCCCCGGGCACCAACATGGCGACGAATCCCAACGCCATGCTCTCGATCGAGGCCAACACCATCTTCACCAACACCGCGCGCACGCCCGAGGGCGACGTCTGGTGGGAGGGCATGGGCGAGCCACCCGCGGGCCTGATCGACTGGCGGGGCCAGGCGTGGTCGGCGCAGTTGGGCACACCGGCCGCGCACCCGAACTCGCGCTTCACCGCCCCGGCCTCCCAGGACCCGGCGATCGCACCAGAGTGGGAGGACCCGGCCGGAGTGCCGATCGACGCCATCCTCTTCGGCGGCCGGCGCGCCAGTGTCGTGCCGCTCGTCTTTCAATCACGCGACTGGGATCACGGGGTCTTCCTCGGCTCGATCATGGCCTCCGAGACCACCGCGGCGGCCACGGGCGCGGTCGGCAACCTGCGTCGGGACCCCTTCGCCATGCTGCCCTTCTGCGGCTACAACATGGCCGACTACTTCGGGCACTGGCTCAGCTTCGCGGACCGCTACGACCAGTCCCGGCTGCCGAAGATCTTCTACGTCAACTGGTTCCTTAAGGGAGAGGACTCCAAGTTCATCTGGCCCGGCTACGGCGAGAACTCGCGCGTGCTGGAGTGGGTCTTCGAGCGCGTCGCCGGACGCGGCGAGGCCGTAGAGACGCCCATCGGCTACCTGCCGGCGCCCGGGGCCATCAACGTCGAGGGACTCGAGGTGAGCGAGGCGGACATGCAACGCCTGCTGCACGTGGACGTGGAGGCCTGGCGTCGCGAAGTGCCCCTCATTCGCGAGCACTACTCGCAGTTCGCTGATCGCATTCCCACCCGGCTGAGCCAGCAGATCGATGAGCTGGAGAGACGCCTGTCGTAGACGAGCACGTGCGCGGCGCGGCGCGGCGCCGGGCGCGCGTGCTGCTCGCGGTCCTAGTCGGCCGTCTCGGCGTCGGCCACGATGAGACGCGGCCCCGAGGGCCAGTCGAAGTAGCGCCACGTCCAGTTGATCAGCACGCGCAGTCGGTTCCTGAATCCCACCAGGTAGAACAGGTGCAGGCCCAGCCACGCCAGCCAACCCAGCGTGCCCTTGATGACGCCCCCGCGGGGCAGTTTGGCCACCGCCGCCTGGCGGCCGATGGTGGCCATGATGCCCTTGTTGCGATAACGGAAGGGCTGGGTCGGCTCACCGGAGAGCACTCGCAGGATCTGCTCGGCGCAGTGACGCCCGGACTGGATCGCCACCGGCGCCAACTGCGGGCAGACGGTGCTCTCGTCCTGGGGCACGGCCGCCGCATCGCCCACCGCCCAGACGTTGGCACTGTCCACCAGGCGCAGGTCCGGCGTCACGCGCGCTCGACCGCCGGGCCCGGCGCTGACCTGCAGCTCGTGGGCGATCGTGCCGCTCGCGGTCACGCCCGCGGCCCACACGACGGCCGCCGCGGCCAGGCGCTCACCGTCATCGAAGCGGATGTGTCCCTGCTCGACCTCGACCACGGAACGCGAGAAGTTGACCTCCACGCCCATGGACGTGAGCTCACGCAGCGCGTAGCGACTGGCGCTCTCGGGGAACGCGGTCAGCAGGCGCGGTGCGAGGTCCACGAGAAGTACGCGCACGTCCTCGGGTCGGATGCGCAGTCCGTCACGGCGAATCGCGATGCGCACGAGCTCCGACAGGGCTCCGGCCGTCTCGACGCCGGTGGGACCTCCGCCCACGACCACGAACGTCAACTTGATCGCCGCGTGCTCGGCCGCCACGTCGGCCTCCTCCAAGCTCGCCAGGAGCCGGTTGCGCAGCCGACGCGCGTCGGCCAGGGAGTAGAGGGGCATGGCGAAGCGCGACGCACCGGGGATCCCGAAGTAGGCCGCGGTGGCGCCGGTGGCGACCACCAGGTGATCAAACGCGAGCTCGGCGCCACCGTCGAAGATCACGACACTGCGATCGTGATCGACCTCGCGCACCGTGGCGTGACGAAAACGGATGTTGTTCGCGTGCCCGAAGATGGTCCGGATCGGATAGGCCACGTCGGCCGGCTCCAGACCCGCGGTGGCCACCTGATAGAGCAGGGGCAAGAAGGTGTGGAAGTTGTGCTTGTCGATGATCGTCACGCGCACCGGCTGGTCCGCCAGCCCTCGGGCCACGGCGACGCCGGCGAAGCCGCCACCGATGATTACAACGTGAGCAGGGGGCTCAAGCGGGCTCGCCATGATCGACCCAGCATAGGAACTCAGCGCCGACGCAGCGCGTAGAGCACCGCGCCCAGCAGGGTGACGACGGCCAGCAGGTGATCGCCGGCGCTGAAGGAGAGCGAGATTCCCACGGGCACCAGAGCCCCGATGACCCAGCCGAGCTGCTGGCGCACCGCGAAGCGAGCAAAGGTGCGCCCCTGGGCGCCGGGTGCCACGAGACGCTGGGTGATCGCGTCGAAACTGGGCTGGGCCACCGCGGCCCACAGACCGATCCACCCCGCAAAGAGTGACTGGACCACCAGGTTCGCATTGAGTGACGCCAGGGCCGCGCCCAGGCCGGTGCCCAGCAGGGACAGCGCCAGCAGTGTGGACTCTCTCAGGCGCTCGCGCACACGCGCCACGAGACCCAGACCGCCCAGGGCGCCCAGGGCGCTCAGCACGAGCGCGGCACCGAACCAGCCCAGCCCCGCGTGCAGGCGTCGCAGGCCGAAGGCCAGCAGGAAGGTCGCGAAGCCCACACTGAACCTTTCGAGTGTCGCGGCGACCAGGCCCCAGGCCACCTCCGACTCGCCCAGGGGCCTCAGCGCGTGCACGTCGGCCTCGTCCTGACTCATGCGCAGGGTTCCGGCGTGCGCCACGCGCTCGGGTCGCGGCAGTCGAGCACTGGCGACCGTCGAGGCGACGTAGACCACGGCGGCCACGATCAGAACGCTGGTCGCACCGAGCGACTTCAGAATGCCCGCGCCCAGGGAGCCGGCGAGCAGGCCGGCCAGCGTGCCCAGGAGGGTGAGCTGTGCATTGAAGCCGGCGAAGCCGCCCGGTTGAGGTCGATCGTTCTCGGGCCAGCCCGCTCCCCCCACGCGACCGGGCGTCACGCGAAGCTGCTCGGAGCGTGCCATCTCCGGCACGAGGGTGCCCCGCGTCACGACGTAGAGCTTGGAGGAGATCAGCACGAGGAACGCCTCGGGATAGAGCCACAGCGAGTTCAAGTGCTGAGCCATGGACCAACACAGCAGGGCCCGGGCACCCGCCGACAGCGCGACCAGGATGCGACGTCCATTCGAGGACCGGTCGATGAGCGGTCCGAGTACTGGGGACACCACGGCGAAGGGCGCGACGGTGATCAGCAGGTAGAGCAGCACCCGGCCCTTGGCCTCGGTGGGCGAGACGGAGAAGAACAGCGAGCCGGCCAGAGACACCGTCACCATGGTGTCGCCCGCCATCATCAGCACGTGAACCAGCGCGAGGCGCCCGAAGGACGTGGACTGGTCAAAGAGGTCCTGCGTCGAGGCCCACGCCAAGGAAGCCAGTCCGCGACCCCGCACGCACCGAGGTTAGGACATCGACTTGGCGGGGTCGGCTCAGTTGGAGAAGCAGGCCCCGCGATAGACGGCCTCGGGCAGGGAGCCCGGGTGACAGTACGTCGCACGTGACACCGGTTGCCAGGCCCCGTTCGCGTAGGCCATCAACTCGGTGACGCCGATCTCGTTGCCCGAGACCCCCACGGTGGCCCACAGGTAGGCCCACGTGGACTCGCACCCGAACTTCTGCACCGAGGCGACGTTGATCAGGTTGCTCGTCAGAGCACTCGCGGTGCACGGCCCGGCACTGGGCGGCCCAGACGTGGTCGCGGTCGCCCGAGTGGCGACCAGAGCGAGTGCACCGATGAGTACGACCACGCTGAGGATCCGACGGATGGCCATCACCATCAGTTCACCACAGCGCGCCCTCCCGGCGCGCGCCACCCCGCGCCGGGCTGCGAGAGCCCGGCGACGACACGTGAGCGCCGCGAAGAGAGGTTCCCCCGTAGCGTCGGGTGCTGCGCCACCGAGACGGTGACGTCGACGTCGCGCGGACTAGGACGCACCCGGCAGGCCGCCTCGATCGCCATCAGGTGAGCCGCTGCGGGAGCGTGCGCCTCGAGCGGCGCGGCCCCGAACGCGCCGACGGCTGGTCGAGCCTGCTTGACTGGGATCACTATGTCCGGCCCCGATCCCTGCCAACTACGCGTCATCCTCGGCAGCACCCGACCCGTGCGCGCGGGTGAGCCCGTTGCGCGTTGGGTGTTCGAGACGATCCAACAGCGCCACGACGTGGCCGCCGAGTTCATCGACCTCGCCGAGGTGAACCTGCCCTTCCTCGACGAGCCCCGCCAGCCCTCGGACGGGGACTATCAACACGAGCACACCCGTCGCTGGTCCGCGATGATCGAACCCGTCGACGCTGTCATCTTGGTGATTCCCGAGTACAACCACAGCTTCAACGCCGCGACCAAGAACGCCCTGGACTTCCTTTATCACGAGTGGCGCTACAAGGCGGTCGGCATCGTCTGCTACGGCGGTGGGGCGCGCGGCACGCGCGCCGCCCAGCACCTCAAGCCCGTGCTCAGTGCCCTTCGCATGATCCACGTCGGCGACGTCGCCGTGGGACTCTCCGAGGTCGACGTGACCGAGGGACGCCTCGAGCCCCCGGCGCGCCTGCAGCACCAGCTGGGTGTCCTGCTGGACGAGGCCGTGCGCCTGACGCCCCACCTACGCCAGTTGCGCCAGGTCGGCCCCGGAGGCCAGTAGGGTCACCTCATGGCCGACGTCAAGACGCCTTCCACCCGGTCCCGCCTCAGCGGTCCCGACGCCGCCATCCGGCTCCTGATGACGATCATCGAGTACGCCATCGTCGTCAGCCTGCTCTTCGTGGCCAGCGACGTGCTGGTTCGCACCATCATCAACTTCGTGCGCGGCACGGGCGGCTTCGCCGACTCGGTCATGGCGGCGATCGACGGGATACTCGTCGTGATCATCCTGCTCGACATCGCCCACACCGTCTTCGGCAATCTGCGCACGTTCTCCTTCCCCGTGCGCCCCTTCCTGGTCATCGGCGTCCTCGCCGGCATTCGGGACATCCTCTCGGCGTCCGCGCATCTGACCTTCTCGACGACCCTGGTGGGACCCGACTTCCGCAACACGCTCATCTCACTGGGCGTCGGCGTCGGGGTCGTCGTCATGCTCCTCGTCGGCCTGCTGGTGCTGCGCTTCGCCCAGCACCGCGAGGACGGGCGCTCTAGTCATTCAGGGCGTAGACGACCTTCACCTGAACACTGACCGTCTGAGAGCCGGACTGCAGCGGCACGTGGGCGCCCTTGAATGCGAACGCCTCACCGGCCGGGACCGGGTAACTCCAGGAGTTCTGTTGCTCCGAGATCGACAGGACGCGACCCAGGCGGGCCCCGCCTGCACGCGCGAGGTTCCCCGCCGCCGCACCAGCGTCGCGCATCGCCTTCTGGCGCGCACTGGCCATGGCTCGTGATTGCTGGGACAGCGAGTAGTTCACGCCGTAGAGTTGCACCTCGTTGCCCGCCGCTCGCGCCGCAGCGTCCAGGATGGCTCCGGCGTGGGACATGTCGTGGGTGCTGACCGTCAGCATGTCGTTCGCCGTGAAACTGACGATCGCCCCCGTCGCGTTGGTGTTGTCATTGACGCTCACGTTCGAGGTCTGCACGTCGGCGCGACGCACGCCGGTTCGAAACAGCACCGCCTCGACGGAGGCCAGGCGAGAGTTCGTGTGACCGAGGGCGGCGGCCGCCGTCGGTGCCGTCGCGCTGACGCCGATCTGAAACGACAGGGTGTCCGGCGCCGCCTGCACGCTGCCCTCGCCGGTGACGCTGACCGTGCCGACAGCCGAGGCGGCACGAGGGTGTGCCGCCAGGGCCAGGGCCAGGGCCGCCAGGCCCACGAGCGCCACCGCGATCCACGGCACCCACCACACCCGCCCTCGTGCTGACTCACCCATCGCGATCTCCTTGGTTGCTGCCCACTGACACCCTCCTGTCCGCTCGCACGACGTCCTGACACACCCGACCTGCAATCTCGCCGGAGGCGAGCCGTATACTCCGTCTCATGCTGGCGGTTCTGTTCTGGATCGCGGTCGCGGTCCTCGGCTTCGTGGTCGAGGTGCACACCAACGCCTTCCTGGGCGTCTTCCTCGGCTTCGCGGCGGCGCTGGCCTTCGTCTTCGCCATCAGTGGCTTCGGCTTCGTGGTCCAGTCACTGATTTGGCTGACGGTCTCCGCCGTAACGGTCGCGACGTTGCGCCCGCTCGCAATTCGACGTCTTCGCCGACGGCGCTCCGAGCTCGACATGAGCCGCCCGGCCGACTCCGCGATGACCAACCTGCAGGGCTTCGTGGAGATGCCCGTGGGCGACCCATCCCACCCGGGGCGAGTGCGAATTCAGGGCGAGTCCTGGCGGGCGGTGACTGACTGGCCCGCAGAGTTGCCCGG
The DNA here is from genome assembly GCA_021782915.1 of Actinomycetes bacterium. Classification (GTDB taxonomy): domain Bacteria; phylum Actinomycetota; class Acidimicrobiia; order Acidimicrobiales; family RAAP-2; genus RAAP-2. The sequence goes on from JAJXUK010000028.1 coordinate 28,009, forward strand.
CGGCACACCCATAGTGGTCAAGAAGGCGTACGGCACGACCCTCTGGGTCGATCCGCTCTAGTCGCTCGAGTGCCCGCCCGCGGGCACGTCCCCCATCACCATGCGAAGCGCCTGGGCCGCACCGAGCAGCGCCGTACTCTCCACGGGCACGACCAGCTTCGTATTGGGACTCTCCGCGAACTTGGCCAGGGTGTCCAGCTGCAATATGGCCACCAGCGTGGGATCCGGCGCCTGCTGCTTGATCGCTGCGTAGATCGAGGCAATCGCCTGGGCGCGACCTTCGGCCTCCAGCATCAGCGCCTGACGTCGGCCCTGAGCGCGCAGGATCTCGGATTGCTGGGCCCCCTCGGCTTCCTTGATCGCGGCCTGGCGCTGTCCCTCGGCTACGTTGACGGCCGACTGCTGCTGACCTTCAGACTCGAGGATGCGTGCTCGCTTCTCCTGATCAGCCTGCTTTTGCAGAGCCATCGCCTGGAGGATCTGGTCGGGCGGCGTGATCTCGAGCACTTCGACCCGGTTGATGCGCACTCCCCACTTGTCGGTGGCCTCTTCCATCTGGCTCTGGAGCATCACGCCGATCTTCTCGCGCTGCGAGAATGCCTCGTCCAGCGTGATCGAGCCGAAGACTGCTCGCACCGAGGTGCGCGCCAGGTTGTCCGTACTGACCATGTAGTCGGCATTGGTGAACAGTGCGAGGCGCACGTCGACCACCTGACTGAAGATGGTGGCGTTCACGATCACGGCCACGTTGTCGCGCGTGATCACCTGCTGGCGATCGCCCGTGCGCGGCGTCTCACGCACGTCGATGATGCGCATGACCTCGATGAACGGAATGATGAACGTCAAGCCGGAATTCTTGATGTCGCGGAACTCTCCGAAGCGCGTAACGACGCCCACGAAGCCCTGCTGCACGATTCGAATCGACTTGATGATGGCCCCGAAGGCCAGCAGAACGATGACACCAGCCACGATGGCGAATACGAGACCCACGTTGCACCTCCTGGTGAGGTCGGGCGAGCCCAACTGTTTCGCAGTGTAACCGCCTCACTGGCCGGTCCCCCCTCGGGCCGCCGATGATCGGCGCGCTACGAGGTCCGACCCACTCGACCGATGCCTCATCGTGCGAAACGACCCGGCCAGAGTGAACGAGCACACGGCCAGCGAGGCCTCCCGTGGCGCCCCGAGCGCGACGCACGGGGCCGCGGGGCCGCGGGGCCGCGGGGCCGCGGGGCCAGTCTCACGCGCCGACAGGGCCCGCAGGCGCTGGCTCAGATTCGGGCGATGGACGCCTCACAGAGCCTGAGCGGCTCACCGGTAGGGCCGGTGGGGATCGAACCCACGACCGAGGGATTATGAGTCCCCTGCTCTAACCACTGAGCTACGGCCCTGTGACCTGGCCAGGCGTGACCCCACTGGCTGGCTCCCAGAGCAGGACTCGAACCTGCAACCTAGCGATTAACAGTCGCTTGCTCTGCCAATTGAGCTATCTGGGATTGCTAGAAAGCATCGCAACTCTAGCACTCCCCCCTGCGCTCACTGTCGGTCGAACCACTCCTGTAGACGGTTCGCGTCCGGACTTGACAGGACCGCTCGGCGGCAGCGCTCCAGGCGCTTGGCGAGCCCCTGGCGACTCATTCCGCGAGCACGGGCGAGTTCGTCCAGCGAGGTGGTGCGAAACGAGCTCTGCCAGAAGGCGTCAAAGTCCTCGCCACAGAGTCGCTTGAGCGCCTCGATGACCCACGGGGGTGCCTCGCTGGGCTCCGGCGGCGCGTGCACGTCCGCATCCTCGGCGATCCGAGCGGGAAGGAAGCGACGCGCGGCCACGTCACGAGCGGTGCCCATCACCTCGCGAGCGCGTGCGACAGGAACGCCCAGCGTGCGCGCAACCGCGCCGGGCCCGAGCGGACCCGTCGCGGCGCGCTGGAGTTTCTCGAAGGCCAGGACCAGGCGCATCTCCGCGTCGCTGATGCCGACCTGGGACTGAATGGCCTGGTTCACCATCTTGACGATCCAGTAGTTGGCGTAAGTGGCGAAACGCACGCCACGGGCTGGATCGAAGCGGTGCAGGGCGTTCACCAGGCCCTCGACGCCCGCGGCTTCGAGCTCCTCATCGCCGAAGCGGTAGCCACGCTCGTGCACTCGCGTGCGCACGAGGCCAAGGGTCGCTCGCAACAGCTGGGACTCCGCCTCCTGGCCGGCCTCGCGGGCGCGCTGGAGGCGAAGTCTGGTGCGCGCGTCGACATGGCCCTGAGCGAGGCGACGTGCCGCCTCGCGTCCCTGGGTGATCACGGGATACAGCTCGCGCTCCTGCGCCAGACCCAGCGGAGCCGAGATCTCGAGGCCCCCCACACGAGACGTCACGCTCGCGGCACCCCCTGACGCGACACGAGCCACTCGCGCAGGTCCGCCTCGGCCAGATCACCCTCGTCAGTCTCGAGGGCCCCCAGGCGCTCCTTCACGTCACGCACCGTGGCGTGGGCCTCCTGCGGGCTGATCACACCACTGCGCAGGTCGCGCTCCAGCTCTCGCAGCTCGCGCTGGGCGGCCGCTCGCAGGAGTTGCGCGACGATCGCGCTCACGTCTGGTGCCTCGTAGACACGCTCGAGGTCGTCAACGACGAGACGCGCGAGCAGGTCCGCGGCCTCGGCCTCCCCGCGAGCCCCGAGTGTGTCCACCGCCGCCGACACGTCTCGATTCTGACTCAGGGCCTCGAAGATCTCGCGCGGCACCTCGCCGTCGAACATCGCCGGTACCAGGCGCTCGTCGACCTGAGCACGCCGGTGGATCATGAGTCGCAAGGCCACCAGGGCGGGCCGCGGCAGACTCGACGCACTCGCTCGTACTCGCGGCGCTGCTGGCGCGGGCGTCTCGCCCCGGCGCGCGGCCTCGAGCGCCGTGCGCAGCGACGTGGGCTCGATGCGCAGACGATCGGCCACGCTCATGACGTACTGGTCGCGCACGAGGTCGTTGGGGTGTTCGGCGATCACCGAGGCGGCCGCGCCGGCGGCGCGCGCGCGACCTTCGGCCGTGGCCAAGTTCGCCGCCTCCAGGACGCGCTCAAGACGAAACTCTAGGAAAGGAACCGCCCCACTCACCGCCTCACGCAGCGCCACCGGGTCCTGTCGCGCCAGATCCGCCGGGTCCATGCCCCGGGGCAGGCGCGCCACAAAGACGTCAACCTCGTACTGCTTCTCCCACTGGTACACCGAGGCGGCCGCGCTCTGACCCGCGGCGTCCGCGTCGTAGGCCAAGACGATGCGCGACGCAAAATTGCGCATCGTGCGAAAGTGATCTTCACCCAAGGCAGTGCCACAGGTGGCCACGGCTCGCTCGATGCCGGCTCCGAAGAAGGCGATCACGTCGGTGTAGCCCTCGCACACCACGATCTCTCCGCTGCGCACCACGTCGTCCTTGGCCCAGTTGAGCCCGTAGAGAGTACGGCGCTTTGAGTAGATCGCGGTCTCCGGAGAGTTCTTGTACTTGGCCTCGACGCGAGTCGAGGAGCCGGAGTCCGGCGAGGTCGCGGCGGGCAGGATCCGGCCACCGACCCCAATCGCGTGACCGGAGGCGTCGAAGATGGGAAAGATGATGCGCGCGCGCAGGAAGTCCTGACGTCGCCCGGCCTTGTTCACGAAGCCCAGACCCGTGCCCGCGAGCTGGCGCTCGTTGAGCGAGAGCTCTCGGGTGAGTGCATCCCAGTCATCCGGAGCCCATCCCAGCTGAAAGCGCCGAGCCAACTCACCCGCAATGCCTCGTGAGCGCAAGTAGTCGCGCGCGACTCGTGCCGCCGGATCACTCAGCAGCCGCTCG
>JAJXUK010000053.1 GCA_021782915.1 Actinomycetes bacterium
CCGCGATCGTCCAGTAGAACTCCTCCTCGCTCGCGGGCGCCTCGTGGGCCATCGCGGTGCGCGCCTTGGGCAGGAAGTTCTGGATGATCACCTCCTGGACGTGGCCGTGGGTGCGGTGAGACGTGGCGATGGCCTCAAGGGTCGCGAGCCGATCCACACGGCTCTCACCGATACCCACCAGAAGACCCGTGGTGAAGGGGATGCCGAGCTCGCCCGCGGCCTCGAGGGTCCCCAGACGGCGCTCGGGCGACTTGTCGGGCGCCAGACGGTGGGCCGGCACATCGGCGAGAGTCTCGAGCATCATGCCCTGGGAGGCGGTGGCCGTGCGCAGCTGTGACAGCTCATGTGCGTACAGAGCCCCGGCGTTGGCGTGCGGCAGCAGTCCCGTGGACTCCAGGACCATCTGCGCCGCGTTGGCCACGTAATCCACCGTGGACCGGTAGCCGCGCGCGGCCAGCCAGCGGGCCGCCTCGTCGTAGCGCAGCTCCGGACGCTCGCCCAGCGTGAAGAGGGCCTCGGTGCAGCCGGCGGCCCGGCCAGCCTCAGCGATAGCCATCACCTCTTCGAGGTCCAGATACGGGCTCTCCACTCGGGCCGGGGCCTGGGCGAACGTGCAGTAGCCGCAGCGGTCCCGACAGAGCTTGGTCAGAGGGATGAAGACCTTGGGCGAGTACGTCACGACGTCGCCGAATCTCTGCGCGGCGATCTCGCGAGCGCGTGCGCCCAACTCGCCCAGCGGCTGCTCCAGCAGGTCTGCGGCGCTTAGCGACGAGACCCGAGATGCCATGGCGTCATCCTAGGGCGCGACCTCTAAGACCTCGGCCGCCTCGTCCAGCGCATCAACCACGAGCACGCGCACCTGACGATTCCTCTGGCGCATCGCCATCTGATCACTCAGGGCCTGCGCACGATGCAGGTCGTGGAAGCTGTAGGCGCGTCCCTGGATGCGCTGGGGCATCGAGCTCGGGCGGACCACGATCTGGATTCCGAGCACGCCCGCGGGCCCGCCCTTGTGCAACTGGCCGGTCGAGTGCAGGTACCGGGGACCCAGGTTGGCCGTCGTGGGCCCGAAGCGACGACTCACGCCTTCGCGCAGCTGGGCCACTTGGGCCGAGAGCGCCACTGGGGCGTACACCTGCAGAGCGCGGTAGGTCGCGGCCTCGCTGAGGCGCAGGAGATCTCCTCGGTCCTCTTCGATTTCTGGCACGCCCGCCCGGAGCAGGTCGAACACCGCGCGCTTGGCGCTGTCGACGTCGGGCTGGTCGAAGGGGTCGACGTCGAGTTCTCGCGCCGCCAGGACGGCCGCGAGGTGGAATGTGAAGATCTCCGCCGGCCGGTAGTGCCCCTCGGCACCCGCCAGGGGCACGACGCCGCGCCCGGACTTGCCGGTCGTCTCGGCCAGCAGCTGCTCGAGCCACAGTGCGCCACCGGACAGAGCGGGATCCTGGCGCAGAGTGTCCCAGAGCAGTGACGGGTCCGGCCCGGGCACGAATCGGTCCACTTGCTCGAGGGCGCCGACCACCACAGCCTCGTTGAGGGCCACCTCACCGAGCTCATCGCGCAGCGACGACGGGCTCCAGCCCGCGTAGAGTGCCGGCACGAGTCCGAAGGGCGTCAGGGCGGAGAAGCGCCCCCCGGTATGTGGATCCCCTTCAATCACCGTTGCACCCAGCGTGGCGCCCAGTTCGGCCAGGCTCGTCCCGGGATCAGTGATGACGACCAGGTCACGCGGATCTAGACCGTGGGCCAAGGCGTGGGCGAGCAGGGTCTGGGTCTCAACCGTGGTCCCAGACTTCGAGGAGGCCAGCACCGTGGCGCCCGAGAAGTCAGTCTGGGCCACGGTGTCGGGATTCGAGGTGTCCAGCACCGCCAGCGCACTCGATCCTGATGCCTCGGCGAAGAAGCGCGCTGGCGAGGACGATCCGCCCATGCCGAGCAGGATGCTGCGGGAGTGACGTCGCGGCAGGCGCTCCGCGAGTTCGTCGAGCCAGTCGCCCAGGTAGCGGGCCGGACTCCGCAGCCAGCCAAGGGAGGACGAGGCGCTCGGGCCCCGGAAGAGCTCGGGCTCGGCGCGGTGCAGGCGCTCCGTGAGCTGGGTGAGGTTCACGAGCCCGCGACGCGCAGCCGGGTGGCGGCCACGGTGGCCAGCACTTCGTCGTAGGAGCTGACGAAGGCCGCCACTCCCTCGCGCTCGAGGCGAGCGGTCAGCGCGCCCAGGTCTACCTCCGGGGCCAGATCGTCCAGTAGGCGGAGCGCGCTGTGGCGCTCGCGCTCGTTGGCCAGCATCGAGTCGGCGAACTGGCCGTGCGCCTGGGCCGCGGCCAGAGTGGCGTCGGGCATCGTGTTCACGGTCTCGGGCGCCACCAGCGCCTCGACGTAGAGCAACTCGTCGTAGTGCGGATTCTTGGTCGACGTCGAAGCCCAGAGGGGCCGCTGGATCTGCGCGCCAGCGGCCAGCAGCGCGGTGACGGACACCTGAGCGCTTAGGCGCAGGAACGTTTCGTAGGCCAACGCCACCTGAGCGTTCGCCACGTGCCCGCGTCGAGGATCGTCCGGGGCCAGCAGGGCGTCGACCGCGCTGTCCACGCGCGAGACGAAGAACGACGCCACGCTCGCGATAGCTCTCAGGTCATAGCCCGCCTCGGCCGCCTTGATGAGACCCTCGGCCCACGCGCTGATGACGTCGGCGTAGCGGTCCACCGAGAAGATCAGGGTGACGTTCACGTTCACGCCGTGCGACAGCACCTCGGTGATCGCGGGCAGCCCCTCGGGCGTGGCCGGGATCTTGATCATGGCGTTAGCCCGGTCCACGCTCGCCCATAGGCGCAGCGCGGCCGCGATCGTACCTTCGGTGTCGTGGGCGAGATGGGGGGACACCTCCAGAGAGACGTATCCGTCCCCGTGGCGACGCCGAGCGCCGAGCACGTCGTCCTGGCTCGCACGGTACACGGCTGCGAGCACGTCGCACGCATCCTGCACGTCGCGCACGGCCAGGGTCTCAAAGAGCGACTCCGCATCGGGGGCCTCGGCCTCGCGAATGGCCGCGTCGTAGGCGTTCGAGGAGCTTAGGGCCTTCGCGAAGATTGACGGGTTGGATGTCACACCGCGCACCCCCTCGGCCACCAGTCGGGCGAGGGTGCCGTCGTTCAGCCAGTCACGGCGAATGTTGTCGATCCACGGGCTCTGGCCGTGCACGTCAAAGAGATCGCTCAGGCGCGTCATTCGCCCAGCCTCTCGCTCACGTGACGAACGAGGGCGTCGGCGTTCAGACCGAAGTGCTCGAACAGGTAGGGACCGGGACCCGAGAGGCCGAAGGAGTCGATGCCGATCGCCGCGTCCACGTAGCGCTCCCAGCCCAACGTCGCTCCGGCCTCGAGGGAGACCGACGGCAGATCCCGCCGAAGGACCGCCGCTCGGTAGTCGGCGCTCTGCTCTTCGAAGCACTCCCAGCACGGCATCGCGACGACCCGGGTGGAGATTCCGCGCTCGGCCAGGGCGTCGTGCGCTTTCAGGCACTGGACAACCTCGGTGCCCGTGCCCAGGAGCGTGAAGCGGGCCGCGGCGTCCTCGCGCACGACGTAGCCGCCCCGGTGCGCACCCTCGGCTGAGGCCCTCGCGTCCTCTCCGCCGAGCACGGCCACGTCCTGGCGACTCAGGACCAGTGCCGTCGCCGGTGGATGGGACTTGGCCAAGTAGCGCTGCACGAGATCCAACGTCTCATTGGCATCGCTGGGGCGCACGACGTGCAACCGAGGCATCGCGCGAAGGCTCATCAGGTGCTCCACCGGCTGATGCGTGGGGCCGTCCTCACCGACGCCGATCGAGTCGTGCGTGAAGACAAACAGGGCGCTGGCGTGACTCAGCGCGGCCATACGAATCGCCGGGCGCATGTAGTCGCTGAAGACGAAGAACGTCGATCCGATCGGGCGCAGGCCCCCGTGCAGGGCCTGACCGACCAGCATGGCTCCCATGGCGAACTCTCGCACGCCGTAGTAGATCTGCCGACCGCCCGGCTCGCGGCGACTCTGAGGAGACGTGCCTTTCAGCACGACGCCCGTGTTGTCGGTTAGGTCGGCCGAGCCCGCACTGATGCCCTGAGACGCTGGGAAGTAGGTGTCCATCGCGCGCTGGAGCGCTTTGCGCGTGGCGACCATCGCTCCTGGCTCAAAGGGGCTGGCCAGCACGCTCGAGCGCAGGGCTCCGTTGCTCTCGAGTTGAGCGTGCAGATGATGTCCCTCTTCGCCGGCGGCGCCGACGCGCTCATACCAGCCAATGCGCTCGTGCTGGCGAGCTAAGAGATTCGTCACGTTGGCCGCGGGCAGTGCCGGATCCAGGACGAAACCGTGATCGGGCACGCCGAGGACCGATTTGGCGTCGCTGATGACGTTCGGGGCGAAGGGAGAGCCGTGGGCTTCGCGCGTGTCCATCATCGCCGCCGCCGGGAATCCGATGTGCGAGCGCAGGATCACCACGGTCGGCCGCGTGGTCTCCTCGATGGCGGACCGGGCCGCCGCCTCCAGGACGTCGGGCTGATTGGCGCTCTCGCCCAGCTCGATGACGTGCCATCCGTAGGCGCGGAATCGGCCCGCCGTGTCGTCCGCACTGGCCAGCTCGGTGGGTCCGTCGATCGTGATGTGGTTGTCGTCGTAGAAGACGGTCAGCCGATCGAGGCCCTGGGCTCCGGCGAAGGACGCGGCTTCGTGGCTGATGCCCTCCTCGAGGCAACCGTCGCCCGCGAGTACCCACACGCGGTGATCCACCAGCTGCGAGCCGAACTGGGCGCGCAGCATTCTCTCAGCGAGCGCCATCCCGACTCCGTTGGCGATTCCTTGTCCGAGCGGGCCCGTGGTGACTTCAACCGTGGGCGCGACTCCGTTCTCGGGATGTCCGGGCGTCTTTGAGTGAGGCTGGCGGAAGCTGCGCAGGTCCTCGGCGTCGACGTCGTAGCCGAAGGCGTGTGCCAGGCCGTACTGCAGAATCGAGGCGTGACCGCAACTCAGGATGAAGCGATCGCGATCCGGCCACTCGGGGGCCGTCGGGTCATGGCGCAGCACGCGCGAGAAGAGGGTCACGCCCAGCGGCGCCAGCGCCATCGCCGTGCCGCTGTGACCGGATTTCGCGGCAGCCGGCGCGTCCATAGCCAGGGCGACGATCTCGCGAATCGTGCGGCCCTCCAATTCGCTGGCGCCGGGATAGAGATCGTCGAGCATGGCTAGAACAGTAGTGACTGGCGTGAAGTGACCCCGCCAACCAGGGTTAACCTGACGGCGTGGGACTCCAGGTGCCGCCCAACTGCGACCTGACCCTGGGCCTGACGTGCGCGGACAAGTCCTCCCCGGGACGAAGCGTGTGGATCATGCGCGCCGACGAGCGCTTCGCGAACCCGACCGGCGCCGTGCAGGGTGGCTTCCTGGCGGCCATGGCGGACTCGGCCATGGGTGCGTGCGCGGTCTCCAGCGTGGCGCCCCGCCGGGTCCGGGTGTCCAATACGGACCTGCGCGTGTCGTTCCTTCGCCCCGTCGCGGTCGGGGACCGGCTGACCTGCACGGCCACGACCCTGCGAGCCGGCCGCAGCGTAGTGACCGTGCGCGCCGAGATCGAGAACGCCCGCGGCGAGCTCGTGGCGACCGCCAGCTCCAGTTACGTCGTGCGCGAGCGCCATGGGTAGGCTGGCGACGTGAAGATGCCGGCGTGGCGCAAGTTGCTCAAGGGGCCGTCGATCCAGCGCGACGTCCAGGAGATACGCGACCTGGTCGTGCGCTACATCAAGGAAGAGACGGTCCAGCCACTCAAGGACCTGGGTCGCTTCGCTCTGTACGGGGCGCTCGGCTCGGTCTTCGTCGGCTTTGGCACCGTGATGCTGCTCCTGGGAGCCCTGCGCATGCTCCAGGACGTCTTCCCGGTTCTTGACGGATCGCTGTCATGGATTCCGTACCTGGTCATCGCGGTGCTGGCGGCCGGCGTCATCGCCCTGACGGCGTGGCGCATCCTGAGTGGCGAGGCCCGCCGGCGCCTGAAGAAGCCCTCGTGAGCCACGACTCGCCGACGCGGCGTGAACTCGAAGCGCGCCTGCGCGAGGTCGTGCCCGTGTTCGACCCGCTCCAGCACGTCAATGAGGGACCGGCGAGCCTGGCCAGCGCCGGGGTGGGCGGACTGCTGACGGGATACCTCTGGGGCCGCCTGCGCGGCCGGCGCCTGGCCAAGCGACGCCGCCAACGTTGATCGGCCGGACCCTGCGCGCGGCGTTGCGTGGCGCGGCGTTGCGCGCGAGCGCCCACCGATCGCTGCGCTGGGCGCTCGTGGGCGTCATGCTCAGCGTGCTGAGCGCCCTGGAGCGCCGTGGCCGGCGACGCAGCCAGAGGCCCTCTACGTGATCTCTGAGCTGCGCCCGGGCGAGCGCGTGATGCTGGTCGACGCCAAGGATCGTCGCTACCTGGTGACCCTGCGCGAGGGTGGAGCCTTCCACACCCACGCCGGCATCGTGCAGCACGATGACGTCATCGGCCTTCGCGAAGGATCACTGGTCAGCGGTGGGGGAGCGCGCCAGTTCCTGGTCCTGCGTCCGACCCTGGCCGACGTGGTGCTCAAGATGCCCCGCGGGGCCCAGGTGATCTACCCCAAGGACCTCGGCGCAATCCTGATGCAGGCCGACGTTGGCCCCGGAATGCGAGTGCTCGAGTCCGGAGTGGGCTCCGGGGCACTCTCCATGACGTTGCTGCGCGCGGGCGCGAGCATCACGGGCTACGAGATCCGCGAGGACTTCGCCGAGCAGGCGCGTCGCAACGTCGTTGATCAGCTCGGCCCGGACGTCGCCTACGACCTACACATCCGCGACGTCACGGTGGGCATCGAGCATCGAGATTTTGACCGGGTCATACTCGACATGCCCGAACCGTGGCTCGTCGTGCCCCACGCCGAGGAGGCGTTGCGTCCCGGCGGCATCCTGCTGGCGTACCTGCCCACGATCAACCAGGTTCAGCTCGTGCGCGAGGCGATGCGCGAGGCCGCCTTCGGTCTCGCCGAGACGGTGGAGATCCTGCGTCGCACCTGGCACGTCGAGGCGCGCTCGGTGCGTCCCGATCACCGGATGGTGGCCCACACCGGCTTTCTCACCAGCGCCCGGCGTCTGGCGACGCCCGCGTCGGCCTAGTCGCGCTCGATGAAGATGCACTCCCCGGGACACTCCTCGGAGGCCTCGACGACCGCGTCCTCGAGCTCGCTCGGCACCACGGCCATGCCCTGGGAGCCGCCCGGGTTGTTGCGCACGACGCCGTCCTCCTTGACGTAGGCCAGCCCGTCGTCCAAGAGCGTAAAGACTGGAGGACAGATTTCCTCGCACAGGCCATCACCCGTGCACAGGTCCTGATCGATCCAAACTTTCATGAACGTCCTCCGTGGCGCGCGTCGCAGAGTCACTCTAGTGGGCCGGTCCCGCACGCGTTGACGGGCGGACCCTCCGACTCTCACGTATGGTGAAGCCATGAACGGCCCCGAGCGTTTTCCCCGGTCTGAGGAGCCCCGAAGCGGCCTCGGCGTGCCGCGCCCGGCTCGCGAGTTCGCCGAGCTGGCCGGCACCCTTCGGCGCATCGAGCTGCTCGAAGAACAGCTGCTCGAGGCGCGCGGCCAGCTGGCCCAAACCCGCTCGAACAACGAGAAGCTGACCATCACGATCCAGCAGACGCG
>JAJXUK010000002.1 GCA_021782915.1 Actinomycetes bacterium
GTCGTGGTCGATGTGCTCGTCGTGGTCGGCGCGGTGCTCGTCGTGGTCGGCGTCGTGGTCGTCGTGGTCGACGTGCTCGTCGTGGTCGACGTGCTCGTCGTGGTCGACGTGCTCGTGGTGGTCGGCGCCGTGCTCGTGGTGGTCGGCGTCGTAGTCGTCGTGGTCGACGTGCTCGTGGTGGTCGGCGTCGTAGTCGTCGTGGTCGACGTCACCTCATCGTTGGGTCGGTAGCAGACTCCGTAACCACTAAATCCCTGCTGAGCGTGAAAACCAGACTGTCCGAAATCGCTTGCTTGACCCCAGTAGACGTTGGTAGAAGCTCCGCCGCCGCCACCGTTGCCTCCGTGAACCCATACATAGTCAACGATCACGGACGCGTCAGCCGTCACCGTAATGGTGTTGCCAACCACTGTGATCTGCACGGGGCCCGAAGTGGTCGCTGATGTAACGACCGAATCCAGAGATGTACCACTGAAGTAGGGGGCGCTAGGAAAGATGCTATTGCTCGCCACTTGGTAATTATCAAGACCCTGGACCGCGTTCGCCACGTCAGAACATGAAGTGATGTTGCCACTCTGTCCACTGGGTCCCTGAATGTAGGACACCGGCCCGCTCATTGATGTGCCAACAGTTGCGCTCGCGCTGAGCATGGGTACCGCGGCCGCTCCCAACGTCAAGACTCCAGCCACAGACAGCAGTGCTCGCCAATTACGGCTTACCTTCATCACTGCCCATCCCTCCTCAGCCCTTGCGAAAGTCCATTATTGGCGATTGTGTCCTAGTTGTCAATTCCAAGTTTTGGGGTTGAGAAATTCCTTAGACTCCTGTCGAGACGGGAGAACAGGGTCTCGAATCCGTTGTTGACAACTTGATTCACAACGAGAAGGTCGCCAGATCGTCCCTCATCCTGGTCCCGAGGGGCTTCGCACCAGCCGTGTCGTGCCAGATCTGTACGATTCACTCGACAGCGCCGAGCGACGCGGGGGCATTCCATGGCTGAGAATCCTGAGAAAGAGCGCCCGACCGGAGCCGCACGCGGGGCCGACCTGGCCCGCGCGCTCGTCGCGGGCGAGTTCTTCCTCGTCTATCAGCCGGTCCTGGATCTCTCGCGCGGGCGCTTCACCGGCGTCGAGGCGCTGATGCGCTGGCGCCACGACGGAGCCGTCCTGGCTCCGGCGCAGTTCCTCGACGAGCTCGAGGTCTCGGGTCTCATCGGCGCGGTTGGGCGCTGGGCGCTGGCGACCGCGTGCAACCAGGGCGCCGAGTGGCACAGCCGCGGCTACCGGCTCTCCGTGTCGGTGAACGTCTCGGCCCGCCAGGTCGCCTCGGCCAGCTTCCTCGACGACGTCGCGGTCGCCCTCGGCGCGAGCCGGCTCACCCCACCGGCGCTGATCCTGGAGATCGGCGTCGACGACGTCACTGAGGTGCTCGCCGAGCAACTGCGCCGTGTCGGCGAGCTCGGCGTGCGCGTGGCCCTCGACAACTTCGATCCCGACACGGACTCGCTGGACGCCTGGGCCCGCAGCGGCGTCGGGGTCTTGAAGCTCGCCCGCGACGTGGTGAGCCGACTCCACGGTGCGCGCGGTGCGCAGACGGCTCTGCACGAGCTCATCAGCCAAGCCGACTCTCTCGGCCTGGCGGTGGTCGCCACCGGGATCGAGGACGCCGAGCAGCGTCGGGCGCTGCTCGGCGAGCACGTCGTGAGCGGACAGGGCTTCTTCTTCTCCCAGCCGCGCGAGGCGCTCGAGATCGACGACTACCTCCAGGGCTTCTCGATCTTCACCGGCGAACCCCTGTGAGCGAGACCGGCGCTCAACGGAGCGACGAGCCCGGCGCGGCCACGCCGGGCTCGGTGCGCCGCGCCCAGCGCATCGCCAGTCAATTGCACCAGCTCGTCGCCACCTCGATTGCCACCAGTGGGGTGGCCGACGAGGAGCGAATCCTGGCCGCGGTGGCCAGCCGCGCACGCACACTGCTCGACTGCGAGGAGGCCCTCGTGCGCGTCGAGGGCTCCGGCGGCCTCGGCGCGCTGGCGCGCCGAGGCGCTCCCACGAGAGTCGTGGGGTCCGAGCAGGACGACTGGCCCCGTCTCGAGGAGATCGGCGAGGGGCCCCGCACGGTGCGCGAGTGGATGACCGCGCCCGTGCTGCAGGCCTGGAACCAGCCACTGGGTCTCATCGCGGTGCGGGGGCTGGCGAGCGACGCGACGAGCGACGACGAGGAGATCCTCTCGCTGCTGGCCCAGATGACGGCCTCGGCCCTCGCCGAGACGCGACTGCGCGACGGCGTGCGCGCGAGCGAGGCGCGCTGGCGCGCCCTGGTGGACTCGGCGCCCATCGGCATCGTCGAGGTCCACGCCGACGGCAGTGCGCAGTGGTGGAACCGCGCGGCGGCGACCACCCTGGGCTGGCCCGAGCCCGCAGCGGGTGGCACTAGTCACCCGCCGTCCTGGATCAGTGGTCTGGACGAGCAGCTCGCGCCGCTGTGGCGTGACGCGAGCCACGACGTCGCGCGCGGTGACGTCGTGCTGGAGCGCGACGGGCGACGACGAGAGCTGCGCGTCTCGGTCTCCTCCCTCGGCACGAGTAGTGGGGGCGCCAGCCTGCTCACGCTGCTCGACGACGTCACCGACGAGCGCGAGATGCTGGCCGAGCTGCGCCAGGCGCGCGGCGGAGAGATACGCGCGCAGATGGCCTCGAGCGTGGCTCACGACTTCAACAACCTGCTGACCCTCATCACGGGCTACACCGAGCTGCTCGAGCACTCGGTGGGCGACGCCGCCGTCGAGCTGGTGCGCGAGATCCAGGCCACCACGCGACGCGCGGCCCAGATCACCCAGCAGTTGCAGACCATCGGGCGAACCCAGGCGCGCGAAGCGAAAGTTGTCGACGTGCGCCGCGTCATCGAGTCCAACGCCGAGGTGATCGAGCGCATCGTCGGACCCCACGTTCTCGTCGAGCGAGAGCTGGACCCCGGCGCGGGCAACGTCATGGTCGACGCCGACCAGTTCGAGCAGATGATCCTCAACCTCGTCATCAACGCACGCGACGCGATGCCCGACGGAGGGACCCTGCGACTCTCGGTCAGCTCCGGCGAGGGCCCGAGCGTGGTGACGCGCGTGGCCGACACCGGCTCGGGCATGGACGAGCAGACCCTCGCGCGCTGCTTCGAGCCCTTCTTCACCACGAAGGGCCCCTTCAAGGGAACCGGCGTCGGCCTCGCCGCGGCGCGCCGACTGATGGAGGCCAGCGCGGGCACGATCGTGGCCGAGAGCGCGCTCGGTGCGGGCACGACGTTCACGATCACGTTGCCGGCGACGGATCAGGCCGCCGCCTCGGACGTGCTCGAGACGGTTCGCGTGTCCGCCAGTGGCTCTCTGCTCGTGGCCGAGGACGACGACGTGCTGCGCCGCCTGATGGTCCAGGTCCTGCGGCGCGCCGGCTACCGCGTGCTCGAGGCCGACAACGGCGAGAGCGCGCTGGTGGCGGCCGCGGACGAGGAGCTCGACGCTCTCGTCAGCGACGTCGACATGCCGCTGCTCGGCGGCATCGAGCTGGCCCTGACCCTGCAGGCCCGACGGCCCGCCCTGCCCGTGCTGCTGGTCTCGGGCCACGCCGACGCCTCGACGACCAGCGAGCTCACGCCGGGCACGAGCGACTTTCTGGCCAAGCCCTTCCGGCCGAGCGAGCTGGCCGACCGGGTCAACGCGCTGCTGGTGCGCGCGCGGCGCGCCTAGGCGGTCTGGACGTCGGGCTCGAAGCGATACCCCACGCCGCGCACCGTCTTGATCCAGCGCGGGTGGTCCGGGTCGAGCTCGATCTTGGAGCGCACGCGACGCACGTGCTCGGTCACCGTGGCCTCGTTCTGCCACTGGTTCGAGGAGGACCAGACGTGCTCGAGCAGCTGGGCGCGGGTGTAGACCTGGCGCGGCGAGGCCGCGAGGAACGCGAGCAGGGCGAACTCCTTGGAGGTCAAGTCGATCAGATCCCCGGCGCGGCGCACCTCGTGGGTCGTCTCGTTGATGTGCAGGTCCCCGAAGCGGCGCACGACCGCCTCGTGGCCCGTGCTGGAGGCTCCCGCCCGGCGCAGGACGGACTCGATGCGCGCCTCCACCTCGGCGAAGGAGAAGGGCTTGACGACGTAGTCGTCGGCGCCGAGCTTGAGGCCCGCCACGCGCTCGGACTCGAGTCCCCGGCCCGTCAAGAAGATGACCGGGACGTCGCTGAGGTGTCGCAACTCGGTCAGGACCTCTCGACCGTCCTCCTCACCCAGGACGATGTCCAGCAGGACGATGTCCGGCTCGGTCGACAGCGTCGCGGCCAGGGCCGTGGCGGTGGACGAGGCGGTCAGGGTCGCGAAACCCTGGTCCTCGAGGTACCGGGCGAGCAGTCCAGACATCTCGACGTCGTCCTCGACGATGAGCACGGTCGTCATCGCGGAACCATCCGCCCCGGCGTGACTCGTCGCGCTGCACTCTCCACGCGTTGATACTACGCAGGTCGCGCCCGTGGGCCCGGCATCGCCGGGTCCGAGTGGTCAGGTCGTTCGCGCCGAGCGCCCACTACTGTTGCTCTATGCGCCTCAAGTTGTCCAAGCGCGGCGACTACGTGGTGCGCTCGGCGATCGCCCTGGCCCACAGCTACGACGCGCCGAGTCCCAAGAAGCTGCGCCAGATCTCCCTGGAGATGGGCGTGCCGCGCACGTTCGTCTCCCAGATCCTGGGCGACCTCGTCCAGGCGGGCATCGCGACCTCCTTCTTCGGCGCCAACGGCGGCTACCGCCTCACCCGGTCTCCGGGCGAGATCACCCTGCTCGAGATCGTCGAGGCCGGCGAGGGGCCCCTGGAGCCGGACACCTGCGTGCTGGGCGACGAGCCCTGTCACTGGGAGTCGGTCTGTCCCGTGCACGAGACCTGGGCGAGTGCGACTGGGGCCCTGCGCGCGGAGCTCTCCGGCACGAGCCTGGCGACCCTGGTCGAGCGCGACCGGCTGATCGCCGCGGGCGACTACCACGTCATCGGGCACCGTCGCGGGGGCGCCTCCGTCGAGGTCACCGACGCGATCCAGGTCGAGCGCCCCTTAGAGGGCGTGCTCGCGCACCTGGCCAGGGCCGAGGAGTGGCTGGCCCCCCACGTCGCGGCGGCCGGCGAGGAGAGCGAGGAGCTGCTGGTCAAGGTCGGCCCGGGCGCGCCGGGCTGGCTGGCCAAGACCGTCCGCGTGCACCTGGGTGAGCTCCAGCGCGCCCCGTCGAGCACCGTCATCCCACTGGCCTGGGAGGCCACGGGCTCGAGCGGGTTCTTCCCGCGACTGGACGGCCAGTTGCGCGTGCGGGCACTGGATGAGCAGCGCACGGAGGTCGGCTTCGTCGGGCACTACCAGCCGCCCCTGGGCCGCGCCGGCGCGGCCCTCGACGACGTGCTGCTCGCGCGCGTGGCGCGCGCGACGATCCGCTCGCTCCTGCGCCGGATCGCCCGAGCCCTCGAGGACTAGCGCGACACGACTCGCGCGAGGCTCTCCTCGAGCACGCGCGACACGACTCGCGCGGCGAAGGACTCCGGGCCGGAGGTTCCGGTCGCCTTGAGGTCCCCGGCCCGGAAGGCCTCGCGCGAGAGCACCCGAGCGCCCTTGGCCTCGACCAGCGCGGCCATCTCGTCGAGCGCGCCGCGCGGGTTCACGCCGTAGGTGCAGAACACCGCCACCGATCGGCCCGCCAGGGGCGGCAACGAGGCCAACCACGCCCGAGCCGCCTTGGCCGGTCGCACCCCGGCGAGCACGAAGCCCTCGACCCAGGTGCCGATCACGAGCACGTCGGCGGCGGCGATCTCGCGAGCCCCCACATCCCCCATCGGACGCACGCTCACGTCGAGACCGCGCCCGAAGCAGCGGCTCGCGATCGTCTCAGCCACCTTGCGGGTGGTGCCGCCGACGCTCTCGTAGGCCACCAGCACGCGCGGCGCACCGGGCTGTCCCGTGCGTGACGGGCGCGTGTCCAGGATCGAGCGTGCGGCACGCCGACCCTGGGCCATCGCCTCGACGACGGTGGCCGGACCCGTGAGCGCGTCGCCGGCCACCCAGACGCGATCGCGCCGGGCCAGGGCGGCGGCCCAGAGTCCGCTCTCGCGCCCCAGGGCCAGCTCGCCGATCGAGGCGCGTCCCGGCGTCGGCGCCGGCGCGGCCATGAGGCCGCTCGCGCGCCACGTGGCGTCGGGCACGGCGGCCACCACCTTGCGCACCGGCGTTCCCGGCAGCACGCTCAGGAAGTTCGGGTCGTTGCGATAGCCCATGGCCATCACCACGAGGTCCACGTCGAGCAGCTCGTGGTCCTCGGCGAGCACCGTGGGCACCCGCTTCGCGCTGGCCTGCTCGGTGCGCGCCAGCTCGGCGCGCGCCACCCGTCCCTCGCGCGCGTGCAGGGCGGCCAGGGTGCGCGTGAAGCGCACCTCGACGCCCTCGGCGCGCGCCTCGGCCAGCTCGTCGGGTCGCGCCAGCGCGAAGCGCTCGTCCATCCAGTCCACGCACAGCGCACCCAGGTCCAGTCGTCGAGCCAGGCGCGCGACGTCCATGGCCGTGTTGCCCGCCCCGAGCACCAGCACCCGGGCCCCGGCGTGCACCCCGAGGCTCTCCAGGAAGCTCGCCGCGTCCCCGGTGCCGTCGAGGGCCGACTTGGCACCCTTCAGGAAGCTCGTCGCGTCCGTGACGCCGTCGGCGTCGATGCCCGGCACCTTGGGCCGGATGGGCATCCCCGCGCCGACCGCGACGATGAGCGCGTCGTGCACGTTAAGCAGCGAGTCGACCTCGCTGGCCGCGATGCGCCGATTGGTGACGACCTCGACACCCGCGTCCTCGAGCTGGACCCAGGGGCGTCGGGCGATCTCGTCGGGCAGGGTGAAGTCCGGCATGCCCCACACCGGCAGTCCACCCGGCGTGGCGTCGGCCTCGTAGACCGTGACCTGACAGCCGGCCTCGACCAGGTCCCAGGCTGCTCCGGCCCCGGCGGGGCCCGAGCCGATGATGCCCACCGAGATCCCCGCGCCCGACGTGGAGACCCGCGGCGCGGGCACCGCGGCGCGCTCGGTGATGTAGCGCTCCAGGCGCCCGATGGCCACCGGCGCGGCCCCGGCCAGGCTCCACGAGCAGGCGCCCTCGCACTGGGCGGCCTGGTTGCACACGCGCGAGCAGATGTCCGGGGTCACGCTCGTGGCGTGCAGGATCGTCTGGGCCCCGGCGTAGTCGCGGCGCCGGATCGCCCCGATGAAGCCCGGGATGTCGTTGTGCGCCGGGCAGCCGCGCACGCAGGTCGGGTCCAGGCAGCTCAGGCAGCGATCGGCCTCGGCCAGGGCCGCGGCCTCGTCGGCAAAGCCCCGGCGCGTCTCGCCGACGTCGCCCAGGAGGCGAGCCGGGTGGTACAGGGAGACCTCGGCGCGCTCGGCGAGCTGGACCGGGCCCTCGATCGAGATGGCGCCGAAGGGGCAGGTCCGCTCGCACTGGCGACAGCCCACGCAGGCCGCGTCGTCGGCCAGGACCGTCCAGGTGACGCTGTCCATGCTGAGCGCGCCCTTCGGGCAGCGGATCACGCACTCCTGGCAGCCGGCACAGCGATCGGCCACCACCGCCACGTGCACGGGGCTCTCAAGAATCGTCATGGCTCCTCCTAGTCCGCGGCGTTCATCATCACGTACAGCACGGCGGTGATCACCCCGAGCGCGAGTGCCAGCCCGGCCGCCGTCACCTGGACGCGACGCCGGCTCGTGGACAGGCCGGCCAGGTCACGTCCGGCCACCCGCCAGCTCGTGTACATCGCGGCCAGGGTGCCCGCGGCCATGACACCGACCTGCACGGTGATGATGCCCGAGTTCGAGCCGATGATCGACGTGTTGTACAGGGCCGAGCTGGTCGTGCCGGCACCGAAGAGATGCCCGACCGCCGGCACGACGCGCGTGGCGTGCTGGAAGAACTTCGGCAGCTGACGCGCGAAGTAGTCCGCGCCGACCACCGGGATGATGCCGTACATGAGGGGCACGAAGAAGGAACGGAAGGGGCTGGTGCGGTCCACGAAGGAGGACCCGGCCGCGGGCAGGGCCGCGTCGCGACGCCCGACGAGCGCGCGGACCAGCTGGGCCGCGCCGGCCATGGCCAGGGCCACCACCGCGATCCCGCCGACGTAGTCCAGCGGGTTCGGGTACTGCGGGAAGCCGGTGTGCGCGTTGAGCCAGTCGTCCACGTGGGCGAAGAAGCTCAACGCGTTGACCTGCTGGTAGACCACGAGGCCGAAGAGCAGCGCGACCGCCCAGGCCACGTCGGCGCGCCGGCGCGTCGGGGCGATCACCGAGGTCAGGGGCGTCTGCACGTAGAGGCCGATGTTGTCGCTCGGGCAGGCCTTGTAGCACTCGCTGCACAGCCCGCAGGCCAGGTTGGAGTCCGCGCTGCCCGGCCACGTGTACCACGGGCAGCCGAAGCCGTCCTCGCCCCCGCGCATGCAACTCTTGGTCGCGCAGCTCTGGCAGACGTCGCGGTCGCGCGTGCGAAAGCCCGCGACCGAGCCCATCGCGCCCACCGTGCCGATGAGCGAGGAGAGCGGGCAGATGTAGCGACAGAAGCTGCGCCGCTCGAAGATGAGGAAGGAGGCCAGCGCGCTGCCGACGATGCCCAGGACCATGAAGCTCGTCGCGGCCGGGTTGCCCGGCCCGGCGATGTTGAAGTACTCCTCGATCCAGGTCAGCAGCAGGAAGGCCCCCACCGAGATGAGGAAGCCGTACTGGCCAACCTTCTCGGGGACCTTGATGTTGAGCCCGATCGGCTTGGTGGTGCGCTTAAAGAAGGTGTGGCGCTGGACCCACTCGCCGAAGCCGCCGAAGGGGCACATCGCGCACCAGGCCCGCCCGACCACCACCATCATCACGAAGACCAGGCAGAACCACACGTACCAGGTGATGGCGGTGGCGAAGTTGAGACCCGGCACCACCGTGCCGAGCAGCCCGATGCCGATCACCAGCCAGAAGATGATCTGGTTGGGCAGGATCAGCAGGAACTGGAACTTGCGATTGCGCAGCAGGCGCGCCACGTGCGAGTTGGCCGCCAGGTCCCGCCCGGGAGCCGGGTCCGTGAGCGCGAAGTGCGTCCCGGGGTCCTGGGGCGCCCGGGTGCGGATCGCCACCGGGATCGGGTCGATCAGGTAGACCTCACGGCCGCCCCGGAAGCCCTCTTGCTCTGCCTGCAGGACCATGGCGCCCCCTTCTCCGTGTTCACTCAGTGGAATACGTAGTGAACCACTGAATGAATACCGTATTACTACTGATTGATTTCAGCACCGTTACTGAGCCGCGTCCAGGGCCCGGACACCGCACAAAGTCCCTAGTGCGCTCTCCGGGGACCGTGGAAGACTCTGCTCGGTGAGACGGGCTGGCACACCACGAGGGCGCCGCACGCGGGGCGAGGCGGGCGCATGACGGCGCCCGAGAGCGTCTCGAGCGCGCGAGCACACACCCCCATCAGGGTTGTCATCGTCGACGACCACGCCCTGGTGCGTGAGGGCACGCGCCAGATCCTCGAGATGGCGCCCGATCTGAACGTGGTGGGCGTCGCCGGCTCGGCCGAGGAGGCCCTCGAGATCCTCGCCAGCGTCACGGCCGACGTGGCCCTCGTGGACATCAACCTGCCGGGGCTGAGCGGCCTGGACCTGGCCCGCGAGTCCGCCCAGCGCTGGCCGCTGATGCACGTGCTGATCCTGTCGGCCTTCGACGAGCACGCCTACGTGACCGAGGCCCTGGAGCTGGGCGTCGGGGGCTACCTGCTCAAGACGACCAGCGGCCGCGAGCTCGTCGACGCGGTGCGCGCGGTGGCCGACGGCATCTTCGTGCTGGACCGGGCCGTGTCCCAACGCCTCATCCGGCGCCGGCGCCGCGGCCCGGACACCGTGAGCGCCTTGACCAGGCGCGAGACGGACGTGCTCGAGCTGCTGGCCAAGGGCCGCTCGAACAAGCAGATCGCCGCCAGCCTGAACCTGGGGCTTCGCACGGTGGAGAGCCACGTGTCCAACCTGCTGGGCAAGCTGGGCGTTACCTCACGCACCGAGGCGGTCACGTACGCTCTGAACCACCGCCTCGTGGGTGCTTCGAGCTATGACGACGACGCTGACGCCGCAGATTAGTTACCCGACCGCGTTGCGGCGGATCCTGCGCCCGCCGGTGCGCGAGCCGCGCTTCTGGGTGCTCCAGGGCATCGTCGTGGTCATCGTGACCGCCCACTTCTTCCTCGACTTCAACCAGCAGCTGGCCGGCGGGCCCTTCGCCTCGGCTATCCCGGTGGCGGTGCTCGTGCTGCCGATCGGGTACGCGGGCCTGCGCTTCGGCCTGGCCGGGTCCTTCGCGACGGCCGTCTGGGCGACGCTGCTGTGGCTGCCCGACCTGCTCCTGCCGCACAATGAGGGCCACACCGGCTCGGACCTGACCAACCTCTTCATCGTGCTGATCGTGTCCTTCGTCTTCGGCCAGCGCATGGAGTCGGAGCGAATCAATCACCAGCGCGTCGAGGAGGGCTCACGCCTCGCCCTGGCCGTCGAGGCCGGCTACCGGCGCCTCTTCGAGACCAGCCACGCGCCGACGCTGGTGCTCAACGCCGAGGACGTGGTGACGAACGCGAATCCGGCCGCACTCGAGATCTTCGGCGCCGACGTGCTGGGCCGCCCGGCCAGCGCGGTGGTGCCGGGCACGCCGTCGTTGGCCACGCTGGCGGGCACCGTGGTGGCCCTGGGCGCCGAGCACGACTACCGCATCGACGTCGTGCGCCTGCCCGGAGGCGTGGACGAGCTCGACCGCCAGATCACCTTCGAGGACGTGACCGAGGAGCGCTCCGAGCAGCGCCGCGCCCGTGACTTCGCCGCGCGCGTCGTGCAGGCCGAGGAGAACCAGCGCCGCCAGCTGGCCCGCGAGCTGCACGACGAGCCCCTCCAGCTCTTCTTGCACCTGGCGCGTCGGCTCGAGCAGCTCGCCGGCCAGGGCGACGTGCCCGGCGACGTCGCCGAGGGCCTGAGCGAGGCCCGCGGCCAGGCCCTGGAGGCGGCCGCGCGGCTGCGCACCCTCTCGCGCGACCTGCGCCCGCCCGCCCTGGACCAGCTGGGTCTCGTGCCCGCCCTGTCCAGCCTGGTGGCCGAGATCGAGGACGCCGAGGAGGGCCCCGACGCGGACCTGAGCGTGCACGGCACGCCCCGGCGCCTCAACTCGGACATCGAGCTCGCGGCGTTTCGCATCGTCCAGGAGTCGCTGCGCAACGCCCTGCGCCACGCCCACGCGACGCACCTGGACGTGATCGTGGACTTCGAGACCGACCATCTCGCCCTGCACGTGCACGACGACGGGACCGGCTTCGACGCCGACGCACCGCGCACGCCCAGCCCCTCACCGTCCCTCGGCCTGGTCGGCATGGCCGAGCGCGCGCGCCTGCTGGGTGGGGAGTTGGCCGTGGCCTCGCGCGTGGGCGCCGGCACGCGCATCGACGCCCGCCTGCCCCTGACCGGGCCCAACACGCGAGGAGCCCTGGGTAGCGTAGAGGGGTGACTCGGGCCCGCTGGTCGATCGTTCTCGCCACGCTTCTCCTGGCCGGCGCGTCGCCCGCGGGCGCCGTGTCGCCCGCCTGGTCACCCGCGACGCGCGTCCTGCTGCCGGCGGGTGCCACCGGGCTCAACCAGGGCTATCTGCCCACCCTGTCGTGCCCGGACGCGACCGACTGCGCCGCCGCGGGCACCTACCTCAACGCGGCGGGCACTGCGGTCGGCATGGTGCTCGACGAGGTCAACGGCGTCTGGCAGCGGGCCCGGGCGATCACGGCTCCGGCCAACGCGGCGAGTAGCCCGACGCTGACGCCCTACTCGGTCTCGTGCGCCAGCGCGGGCAACTGCGCGCTCGTGGGCTCCTACCTCGACGCCTCGAACAACGGCCAGGCCTTCGTCGCCGACGAGGTCGCCGGGATCTGGGGGCCAGCCGAGGAGGTGAGCCTGCCGAGCGACGCCGGAGCCGTCGGCCAGTCCGCGGTGCTGCACGCGGTGGCGTGCACGGCGATCGGGGCCTGCAGCGCGGTGGGCACCTATCTCGACGCCAGCACTCCCGTGGCCCACACCGAGGCCATGACCCTCTCAGAGACCGCGGGCAGCTGGGCCAGCGCCCAGACGGTGGCCCTGCCCTCGAGCACCAACGCGGACCCGAACGTGGCGCTCAACCTGCTGGCCTGTTCCAGTCCGGGCAACTGCGCGGCCACGGGCAGCTACCTCGACGCCAACAACGTGCACCGGGGACTCCTGGTGAGCGAGGCGAGCGGCGTGTGGCGCTCCAGCGACCTGGCCACGCCGCCCAACGCCAGTCCCTACGCGCTGGCCCAGGTGAGCTCGGTGGCCTGCCCGGACACCGGTGACTGCAGCGCGATCGGCACGTACGAGACGGCCGACGGGCGCGCCGCGGGCTTCACCGTCGACGAGCGAGCCGGACAGTGGGCGACGGCCCAGATGATGCGCCTGCCGGTCTCGGGTGCGGTCAACCCGCACGTCTTCTTCTACGGCTACGGCGGCATCGCGTGCGCCAGCGCGGGCAACTGCGCCACCGGCGGCCAGTACCGCGACGCGTCCGGGGCCTACCAGGGCTTCGTGCTCAGCGAGATCAAGGGCGTCTGGCAGCCCGCCCAGCGCGTCGTGCTGCCCCGTGGGGCCAGCGCCGGGGCCAACGGCGGCGTCGTGGCCTTTGCCTGTCCGAGCAGTGGCGCCTGCCGGGCCGGGGCGGCCTACCTGGACGCCGCCGGTCACTACCAGGGCCTCCTGCTCAGCCAGCGCAAGGGCGTCTGGAGCGCGAGCACCGTCACCTTGCCGGACGGGGCCAGCCAGGTCGGCGTGGCCGGGGGCATCTACGCGCTGGCCTGCACGAGCGCGCGCTGCACCGCGCTCGGCAGCTACCTGGCCGGGCCCTCCACCTACCAGGGCTTCGTCGTCAGCGGCCAGTAGGTTTCATCTTCCCCACACCACGCGATCGCATCGCGGTCACCTTCGCGTAACCGGGCCTTCGTACCCTGAGCCCATGGACGCGGCGCGCCTGGTAGAGCCGGCGGAGCGAGGGGGCTCGCGCCCCGTCGTGCTCGTGGTCGACGACGAGCCCTCCTACCGAGAGGCCCTCGAGATCGGCCTGAGCCACGAGGGCTTCGCCGTGATCGGCGCGGGCTCGCTGGCCGAGGCCCGCCACCAGCTCAGTGCGCACCGGCCCCACCTGATGCTGCTGGACGTGATGCTGCCCGACGGCTCGGGCATCGACTACTGCCGCGAGCTGGCCGGCTCGCGCCTGCCCGTGATCATGGTCAGCGCGCGCACCAGCGAGGTCGACGTGGTGCTCGGCCTGGAGATCGGCGCGGCCGACTACGTGCTCAAGCCCTACCGGCTGCGTGAGCTCGTCGCGCGCATGCGCGCCGTGCTGCGCCGGCCCCCCGCGCCCAGCGAGCCCGAGACCATCGAGGTCGGTGAGCTGCACCTGGACCTGGCGCGTCGACGCGTCACGCGCGCCGGCCAGAGCGTCGAGCTGAGCCGCAAGGAGTTCGACCTGCTGGCGCTGCTGGGCGCGCACCTGGGTGACGTGGTGACGCGCGAGGCGTGCCTGGACGCGCTCTGGTGGGGCCTGGACCTGGCCGACTCACGCACCCTGGACACGCACGTCAAGCGCCTGCGCCAGAAGATCGAGGCCGTGCCCAGCGCGCCGCGGCACCTGGTGACGGTGCGTGGGGTGGGCTTTCGCCTCGACCCGTAACCTGGGCCCATGCGCGTCGGCCAGCCCGCCCCGGACTTCCGCCTGCACGACCAAGACGGCCTCGAGCGCTCCCTGGGCGAGTTCCTCGCGCGCGGGCCGGTGGTGCTCTTCTTCTACCCCGCCGCCTCGACCGCGGGCTGCACCCGCGAGGCGTGCCACTTCCGGGACCTCGCCGGCGAGTTCGCGGCCGCCGGCGCGTCACGCCTGGGCGTCTCGATGGACTCCGTGGCCGCCCAGCACGACTTCGCCGCGGCGAACTCCTTCGACTACCCGCTGCTGAGCGACCCGGGCGGCGTGGTGGCCCGCCAGTACGGGGTGAAGCGCTCCCTGGACCTGCTGCGCGTCAAGCGCACGACGTTCGTCATCGGCCCCGACGGCGTGGTGCGCGAGATCATCGCCAGCGAGCTCAGCATGAACGTGCACGCCGACCGGGCCCTGGCCGTGCTGGCAGCCCTGGGCTAGCCGGCGATGATCGCCGCGGCCGGATCGCTCAGGAAGCGCCCGACGTGGGCGATGACGCGCGAGGCCATCGCACCGTCGATCTGACGGTGATCGAAGGCCATCGCCAGCTCGACCACCTGACGCACGACCACCTGGTTCTCGACGACCCAGGGCGCCGGGCCCAGCTGGCCCACGGCCAGGATCGCCCCGGTGCCCGGGGGCAGGATCGGCATCGCCGCGTCCACCCCGAAGGGACCCACGTTAGTGATCGTGAGCGTGGTGCCGGCCATCTCGGCCGGCGACGTCGCGTTGGTGCGCGCACGATCCACGAGCTCGTTGATGGCTCGGGTCATCTCCACCAGGCCGAGGCGGTCCGCACCCTTGACGTTGGGCACGATGAGCCCGCGCGGCGTGTCGGCGGCGATGCCGAGGTTCACGCGGCGCCGAACCACCACCTGCCCGCCCGCCTCGTCGAAGCTCGAGTTGAGTCCGGGGTAGTGACGCGCCGCGTCGCACAGGGCGAGGGCCACGATGGTCAGCGGCGACAGGCGCAGCCCCTGCATCGACTCGCGGGCCCTGAGCGAGTCCAGCAGCTCGACGCTGCGCGTGGCGTCCACGCGCAGCCAGACCACCGCGTGCGGCGCGCTGAAGGCGCTCTGGACCATCGACTCGGCCATCGACTTGAGCAGACCCTTGACGGGGATGCGCTCCTCGGCCGGCCCGGAGTCCCAGGGGGCCAGCTCGCGGCCCACGAAGCGCGACGTGCTGTTCACCGGCGCCGGGCGTGCGCTCGGCCCGACGAGCCCGCCGAGGGCGGCCTCCACGTCGGCGCGCGTGACCAGGCCGTCGCGTCCGGTGCCCACGAGGGTGCCGATGTCCAGCCCGTGCTGCTTGGCGTAGAGGCGCACGGGCGGCGTCGAGCGCACGGCGCGCGCGCTCAGGGGCGCGGGACCCGTCGCCGGAGTCGGTGCGCTCGTGTCGCGGCGTCGATGCCGGCGCGCGGGCACGGCGTCCTCGTTGGCCACGCCGTAGCCGACCAGCACGGCCGAGCGCTCCGGTGCGGGCGTGCTCGCCGGCGCGGGTGCGGCCAGCTCGAGCGAGGGACCGGCCGGCTCGCTGGCGTCGAAGGTGATGAGGGGCTGGCCCACCTCGATGGTGTCGCCGACGCCGCCGTGCAGCTGGCTGACCACGCCGGCGTACGGGCTGGGCAGCTCGACGACGGCCTTGGCGGTCTCGATGTCCACGAGGGGCTGGTTGAGCCTGACCGTGTCGCCCACGGCGACCTTCCAGGCGACGATCTCGGCCTCGACGAGGCCCTCACCGACGTCGGGCAGGAGGAAGACGCTCTCGCTCACGACTCGAATCCCATCACTCGATCGATCGCGTCGAGCACCCGGTCCACCGAGGGCCGATACGCGTCCTCGATGCGCGAGGGCGGATAGGGCACGTGATATCCCGACACCCGCATCCCCGGTGCGCGCAGCGAGTAGAAGCAGCGCTCGCTCAGCTCGGCCACGATCTCCGAGCCCAGTGAGGCGGTCTTCGGTGACTCCTGCACCACGACCAGGCGCCCGGTCTTCTCCAGGGAGGCGACCATGGGCCCGAAGTCGAACGGCGCCAGGGTGCGCGCGTCGATCACCTCGGCCGAGACGCCCTCGGTCTCGGCCGCCTCGGCCGCACGCAGGGCCGTCTTGACCTGCGAGCCCCAGGCGATGAGCGTCACGTCGGTGCCCGCCCGGCGCACCTCGGCCTCGAAGAGACCGCGCGGCGGGTTGTCCAGGTCGACCTCGCCCTTCTCCCAGTAGCGGCTCTTGGGCTCGCAGAAGATGATCGGGTCGTCGTGCTCGATGGACTGCTGGATCATCCAGTAGGCGTCGTTGGGCGTCGAGCAGGACACCACCCGCAGGCCCGCGGTGTGCGCGAAGTAGGCCTCGGGGCTCTCGGAGTGGTGCTCGATGGCCCCGATGCCGCCCTGGAAGGGCAGGCGGATGACCAGTCCCATCGTGTAGACGCCGTCGGTGCGCGTGTGCAGCTTGGCCACCTGCGAGACGATCTGATCGAAGGCCGGGTAGACGAAGCCGTCGAACTGGATCTCCACCACGGTCCGATAGCCGCGCACGGCCAGACCGACCGCGGTGCCCACGATCGCCGACTCGGCCAGGGGCGCGTCGATGACCCGGTCCTCACCGAAGTCCTTCTGCAGCCCGTCGGTGATGCGAAAGACCCCACCGAGCTTGCCGATGTCCTCTCCCATGAGCAGGACTCGCTTGTCACGCTCCATCGCGCGGCGCAGGCCCTCGTTGAGGGCTCTGGCCATGGTCATGGTGGTGCTGGTCATGCCGGACCCCCGCTGATGCCCAGCTCGATCATCTCGCGCCGGCCCTCCTCGATGAGCGGATGCTCCGCGGCGTAGGCGTAGTCGAACATCGAGATCGGGTCCGGCGCGTCCATCGCCAGCACGTCGGCGCGCAGCTGCAGCGCCACGGCCTCGGCCTCCTCGCCGATGGTCTCGAAGGCCGCCTTCTTGACCTTGTACTCGCGCGTGAGCAGGCGCTTGGTGCGCTCGACCGGGTCGCGGTGCTTCCACATCTCGACCTCGGCGTCGATGCGATAGCGCGTCGGGTCATCGGAGGTGGTGTGCGCGCCCATGCGATACGTGTAGGCCTCGATGAGCGTCGGCCCGCCACCGACCCGGGCGCTCTCGAGGGCTCGCCGGGTCACCTCGTACATGGCCAGCACGTCGTTGCCGTCCACGCGGATGCCCGGGAACCCGAAGCCGTGCGCGCGGTGATACAGCGGGATCTTGGCCTGCAGCGAGCTCGGCTCGGAGATCGCCCACTGGTTGTTCTGCAGGATGTAGACGACCGGCGCGTTGAACGAGGCCGCCCACACGAAGGACTCCAGCACGTCGCCCTGACTCGAGGCGCCGTCGCCGAAGAAGGTCATGACGGCCTCCTCGGCGCCGTCGCGCTGCACGCCCATGGCGTAGCCCACGGCGTGCAGGGCCTGGTTGCCCAGGACCACGGTGGGCACGTTGTGGCGGTACTTCTGGGGGTCCCAGCCACCGGTGGACGTGGCGCGAAAGACCCGCAGCATGTCCGCCGGGGGCACGCCGCGGGTCCAGGCGATGCCGTGCTCGCGGTAGCTCGGGAAGGTGAAGTCGCTGGGCGCCAGGGCGCGCCCGGCGCCGATCTGGGCGGCCTCCTGGCCCTGCACGGGTGCCCAGAGGGCCAGCTGTCCCTGACGCTGCAGGGAGGTGGCCTCGTTGCAGATGCGCCGCACGATGACCATGTCGCGGTAGAAGGAGAGGATCTCCTCGCCGCTCAGGCTGCTCTCGTACTCGGGATGGCTGACGCGCTCGCCCTCGGGCGTCAGGAGCTGCACCAATTCCTCGCCGACCATCCAGCCTCCTTGGTGGAAAGTACCGAGTGAAACCATACCCCTCTACCATCAGGGAGTGTCTCGCCTGCTCGTAGACGTCGGCCCTTTGCGCCGACACCGCGACCTGCGCCTGCTCGTGGGTGGTCAGCTCGTCTCACTACTGGGCAGTAACCTCACCATCGTCGCGATTCCCTACCAGGTCTACCGCGAGACCCACTCCAGCCTCTGGGTCGGGCTGGCCAGCCTCTTTCAGCTGCCGGCGCTGATCGCCGGCTCGCTGTGGGGTGGGGCGATGGGCGACCGGCTCAACCGACGCACGCTGCTGGTTCTCAGCTCACTCGTGCTCGGCGCACTCTCGGCGGGCCTCGCCCTCAACGCCCAGAGCGCCCAGACGCACTTCGCGCTCCTGCTCTGTTTGGCCGCCCTGGCCGCCGGGGCCGGCGGCTTCGCCAGACCGATTCGCAGCGCGACGATCCCCCGCCTGGTCGCCGGGGACGAGCTGGTGGCCGCCTACTCGATCAACCAGGTGATCATGAACGTGGCGGTCGTGCTGGGCCCGGCCCTGGCCGGAGTGCTGCTGGCCACGGCCTCGCTGGCCGCGTGCTACTGGATCGACGCGGGAACCTTCCTGGTCCTCGCCCTCGCCACACGCTCGATGTCGAGCCTGCCCGCAGGCGAGGAGCACGCGGGGGTGGCGGTGCTGCGGGCGATCGGCGAGGGCTTCGCCTACGTGCGTCGCCACGCCCTGGCCCAGGCGGTCTACCTGGCCGACCTGAACGCGATGGTCTTCGGCCTGCCCCGGGCGCTCTTTCCGGCGATGACCCTGAGCGTCTACCACGCCGGGCCGACCACGCTGGGCCTGCTCTACGCCGCGCCCGGCGCCGGGGCGCTGGCCATGGCCCTGGTGACGGGCTGGATCGCCCGCGTGCGACGCCGCGGGCGCCTCGTGGTCTACGTGGTGGCGGCCTGGGGCGCGGCGATGAGCCTCTTCGGCCTGGTGCACGTGGTGTGGTTCGGCCTGAGCTGCCTGGCCGTGGCCGGCGCGATGGACGTGATCTCGACGGTGCTGCGCAACACGATCCTCCAGCTGGCCATCACCGACGAGTTCCGCAGCCGCATCTCGGCGATCCAGATGGCCGTGGTCACCGGCGGCCCGCGCCTCGGTGACCTGGAGTCCGGGGTCGTGGCCACGCTCACCAGCACCGAGGTCTCCATCGTCTCGGGGGGCCTGGCCTGCATCCTCGGGGTGCTGGCCCTGGCGCGCTGGCGACGAAGCTTCTGGCGCGCCGAGGCCGAGCGCGCGCCCTAGGCCCGCGCGCGCAGCGCCACCCGGGTCGACTCCGGGGCGCGCAGGCCGTGGCGCCCGCCACTCACCGAGGCGAGCTGACCGCAGGCTGCCGCGATGGAGCGCCCGCGCGTGTCGCGCACGGTGGCGTTCACGCCCCGGGCCAGGAGCCCGTCGCGGAAGGCCCGCACGCGCTCGGGACGCGAGCCACGCACCAAGAAGCCGGGCGTCGGGTTCAGCGGAATGAGGTTGACGTGCGCGCCGAGGCCGCGCGCGTAGTCGGCGAGCTCGCCCAGGGCCGCGTTCGTGTCGTTGATCCCGTCGATGAGGGCCCACTCGAAGCTGAGGCGACGCCCCGTGCGCTCGATCCAGGCTCGACACGCCGTCTCGAGGCGCGCCAGGTCGTAGCGACGGTTGAGCGGCACCAGCGCGTCGCGGTCCGCGTCATTGGCCGCGTGAAGGCTCACCGCCAGCGTGAGGGCCAGGCCCTCCTCGCTGAGTCGCTCGATCGCCGGGGCCACGCCCACACTCGAGACGGTGAGGTGCCGCGCGGACATTCCCCGCTCTTGATGTAGGCGCCGCAGCGCACGCACCGTCACCTCGTAGTTGGCCAGGGGCTCGCCCATGCCCATGAAGACCACGTTGGACAGGCGTCGCGGCGCGCCGGCGCGCGCGGCGTAGCTCACCTGCTCGAGCACCTCACCGACGCTCAGGTGCCGGCGGAATCCCGCCTGGCCGGTCGCACAGAAGCTGCAGCCCATCGCGCAGCCGGCCTGGGAGGAGACGCACACGGTCACCCGGTCGGCGTAGCTCATCAGCACGGTCTCGATGGTTGCGCCGTCGTGCAGGGCGAAGACCCACTTGATCGTCGCGCCCCCGTCACTGACGACCTCGTTGATCGGGCTGAGCCCGGAGGGATACTCCGCGCCGAGGCGCTCGCGCACCACCCGGGGCAGGGTCGTCATCTCAGCAACGGTGCGGTCCTCGCGCCACAGCGCACGCCAGAGCTGCTCGAGGCGATATGGCGCCTCGCCACTGAGCGCCTCGCCCAGCTCCTCGCGACTCAGCTCATACAGCGACCCCACCGCTCCAGGCTAGGGCTCCGAGGGGGGCGTGAACTCTGCTTGACTCGAGTGGGATCGCCCAGAAGGAGAGAGCCATGGAACTGAGCAACACGTCAGCCGTCGTCACCGGGGGCGCCTCGGGTTTGGGCGAGGCCACCGCCGAGGCCCTCGCCGCGCGCGGCGTGCGCGTGGTGATCGCGGACCTGAACGACGAGCACGGCGCGGCCGTCGCCGCGCGCCTGGGTGGGGTCTACGCGCACTGCGACGTCACCGACACCGACCAGGTGATCGGCGCGATCGAGGCGGCGAGCGCCCTGGCGCCGCTGTGGAGCGCGGTGAACTGCGCGGGCGTGGGCTGGGCCACGCGCACCGTGGGCAAGGACGGCGAGTACGCGAGCGCCCACGACCTGGACGTCTATCGCAAGGTGATCGAGATCAACCTGATCGGGACCTTCAACGTCTGCCGACTGGCGGCCACGAAGATGAGCCACAACGCACCGGACCCCGACGGGCTGCGCGGGGCGATCCTCAACACCGCCTCGGTGGCCGCCGAGGACGGCCAGATCGGCCAGGTGGCCTACTCCTCGTCCAAGGGCGGCGTCGTGGGCCTGACCCTGCCCCTCGCGCGCGACCTGGCCGCCATCGGCGTGCGCGCCAACTGCATCCTGCCCGGGCTCATCGACACGCCCATCTACGGCACCGGCGAGGCCTCCGAGGAGTTCAAGGCGCGCCTGTCGAGCGGCGTGCTCTTTCCGCGGCGACTGGGCCACGCCGCCGAGTTCGCCTCGCTGGCCGTCGAGCTGCTGGCCAACAGCTACATGAACGCGGCCACCGTGCGCATCGACGCCGGCATCCGCATGCCGCCGAAGTAGCTCAGCCCTCGAGGAAGCGCCCGATCGCCGCCGCGGCGGCGATCGCGGCCGCCGCGGCCGGCTCGTCGTTCGGCGTCGGCTGGCTCGAGAGCTTCACCAGCACGGTGCCCGTCGGGGCGTGCACGATGATGTTCTGGCCGTAGATGCCCCAGGCCCGCAGCACCGGCCCCGCCGGCTCGTCGACCCACCAGAAGTTGCGATAGTGCGCCCCGGGGCTCGTGGCGCGCATCGTGGCGGCGAAGGCCGCCGGTCCGTCCGGCGCTCCACGCGCCGTGTCGTCGATCCAGCTGGACGCCAACACGCGCCTCGCGCCGCGCCGACCGCGCTGCAGGTAGAGCTGGCCGAGGCGTCCCAGGTCGCGCAGGCACGCGCTGATGCCCCCGTCGGCCATCGCGTTGCCGTGCCCATCGACGGTGACCTCAGCGTCGAACTTGGCGCCCAGCGGGCCCCACAGCTCGCGCTCGAGCAGCTCGGCGAAGCGGGCCCCACCGGCGCCCTCGAGCACGGGCACCATGACGTCGGTCAAGACCGAGCGGTAGCGAAACGCTCCGCCGTGCTCGGCGTCGTTGTCCAGTGTCGCGAAGTAGCCCAATGCGTCACCCGGCAGGTCCGCGCCGCTGCGCGGGCGCCACAGGTAGACCTCCTCGAAGGCTCGCACGTCCGAGGCCGGGTCGTCGTAGTCCTCGCTGAAGCGCGTGCCCGCGCGCATGTCGAGCAGGTCCTGGACCGTGGCCTGGGAAAAGGATGTGTTCGCCAGTTCGGCGACGATCTCGCCCACCCGAGCCTGCACATCGAGACGGCCCCGGCCCACCAGGGCCCCGGCCAGTGCGCCGGTGATCGACTTGGACACCGACTCCAGCAGGTGAGGCGTATCGGGCTCGAGGCCGTTGTCGTAGTGCTCGGCGACGATCCGACCCCGGTGCAGGACCAGGAAGCCGTCGGTGTAGGTCGTCTCGAGCATCTCGCCCACGTCGCGCGGCCCGCCCCGTCCGAGGCTCACCCCACGCACGTCTCGCTCCTGGCGACTCAGGCGCCACGGACGCGGCGAGCGGCGCACGCGCACGCTCGGCACGAGCTCGCGCACGTGCTGGAACGCCCAGCGATTCTGCGGGCCGTCCTGCCAGGCCGCGAGCGTCACCGGCTCCACGGGAGACACGCCTAGATGTCGCGCGCGTCGGCGACGTTGTCGAAACGAGCGAACTCCCCCCGCCAGGTCAGGTGCGCGGTGCGCGTGGGGCCGTTGCGGTTCTTGCCGACGATCACCTCGGCGTCGGCCTTGCGATCATTGGAGACCTCCCCGTACTGCTCGGGACGAAAGAGGAAGAGGACCACGTCGGCGTCCTGCTCGAGTGAGCCGGACTCGCGCAGGTCCGACATCACCGGTCGCTTGTCCGCGCGCTCCTCGAGCTTGCGCGAGAGCTGCGAGAGCGCGATGACGGGACACTCCAGCTCGCGCGCCAGGATCTTGAGCGAGCGGCTCATGTCCGAGACCTCGACCTGACGGTTCTCGGCGCGGCCCCGCGAGCTCATCAGCTGCAGGTAGTCCACGATCACCACGCCCAGATCACGATTCTGCTGCTTGATGCGCCGGGCCCGTGCGCGCACGTCCATCACCGTCAGCGCCGGGTTGTCGTCGATGAAGATCTTGGCCGACTGCAGGAAGCCGAAGGCCTGGTGCGCGCGGTCCCAGTCGGCCTCGGAGAGGTCCCCCGTGCGCAGCTTGGACGAGTCGATGCGGGCCGTGGACGCCAGGATGCGCTCGGCGAGCTCCTGGCGACTCATCTCCAGGGAGAAGTAGAGCGCGGGGCGCTGCACGATGGCCCCGACGTGCACGAGGATCCCGAGGGCGAAGGCGGTCTTGCCGGTGCCCGGACGGGCCCCGATGATCGTCATCGAGTTCGGCTGCAGGCCCTGCAGGATGCCATCCAGGGACCGGTAACCAGTCGCGAGCCCGTTGTACTGCCCACGCGTCTCACCGCGCTCTTCCAGGATGTCCGCCTCCGCCAGCAGGAGGTGCTGCAGCGGCGAGACCGAGTCGAACTTTCGGTTGTCGCCGATCGCGTTGATCTTGCGCTCCGCCTCGTCGATGAGACCCGAGACGTCATCAGTGGCCTGGTAGGCCTCGTCGACGATCTCGCCCGCGGCGCCGATCAGGCGCCGCTGCTGGGCCTTGTCGCGCACCAGCTCGGCGTAGTGCGCGGCGTTGCCCGGCGAGGGCGTGTTCATCTGCAGCGACGACAGCAGCGACAGCTCCACCGATCCCGCGCCACGCTCCTGGAGCTTCGCCTGCACCGTCACGTAGTCCACCGGCTCACCGGCGTTGGCCAGAGCCACGATGGCGCCGAAGATCTGCCCGTGCAGCGGACGGTAGAAGTCCTCAGCCGTGACGACCTCGTAGGCCACGCTGATGGCCTCGCTCGACAGCAGCATCGCACCGATCAGCGACTCCTCGGCCTCCAGGGCGCTCGGCGGGATCCGCCCGCCACCACCGCGACTGCGCTCGACGTCAACTTGGGTCATGAGGACTCAACGGTCGCGCATCGACGTTGTGCGTGACAAGAACAACAAGATGGGGAAAATGCTGTGGATTGGCGCACGCGTGCATCGTGCCAGGTCGCTGTGACGCGACGCGCCGGGGCCCGAGGGCCCCGGCGCGTCGCATCACTGGGGTGGCGCTACTTCGCGACAATCTCCACGGTCACCGTGGCGACCACGCCTTCGAAGAGCGTCGCGCTCACCGTCGCCGGGCCGACCGCCTTGAGGTGCTCGTCCATGTGAATCGCGTGTCGATCCAGCGAGATGCTCGTCGCGCTGCGGATCGCGTTGACCACGTCGGCCTCGGTGACCGATCCGAAGAGGCGTCCGTTGGAGCCCGCGCGCGCCGCGATCACCAGTGAGGCCGCCTCGATGACGGCCTTCTGGGTCTCGGCCGCACCACGATTGGCCGCGTCCTTGAGGTCGCGGGCCTTGCGCATCCAAGAGCCCTGGGACTCCATGGTGTCGTTGGCCGGGATGGCCTGGCCCGTGGGAACGAGGTAGTTGCGTGCGTAGCCGGGCTTGACCTCGACGATGTCGCCGCGGCGCCCGATGCCGCGCACGTCACTGCGCAGTAGGACCTTCACTCGCTCTCCTCCTCGCTCACGGCCTCGACCTCAGCCTCGGCCTCGACCTCGGTGGCCTCAGCGGCCGGCGCCGACTCACGCTCGGGGCGCGGGCCGCGCCCGCGATCCTCGCGCCCGCCTCGGCCGCGGCGCTCGGTCACCGTGCGCTGCGTGTAGGGCAGCAGCGCCAGCTCACGCGCGGTCTTGATCGCGTCGGTCACGTCGCGCTGGTGCTGCTGGCAGTTGCCCGTCACGCGCCGCCCACGGATCTTGCCGCGGTCCGAGATGTACTTGCGCAACTGGGCCAGGTCCTTGTAGTCCACCGTGCCCACGCCGTGCGCGCAGAACGAGCATGGCTTCTTCTTCATGCGCCGACTGTCGATCTTCGGCGCCCGCTTCGGCGGCTTGGGATTGTTGATGCGTGGCATTAGAAGGGCTCCTCATCGAAGGCGTAGCTAGCACTGGTGTCGGGGCGCGCGCTGGGGGCCTCGCTGCGAAAGCCACCCTCGGCGCGCGGGGTCTTGGTCACGACGGCCGTCGCGAAGCGAAGCGACGGAGCGACGTCGTCGGCGTTGATCTCCACGATCGAGCGCTTGTCGCCGTTGTCGGTCTCCCAGCTGCGCTGCTCCAGGCGGCCCGTCACGACGACGCGGGTGCCCTTGGCCAGTGAGTTGGCGACGTTCTCGGCCAGGGCGCCGTAGCCCACGACCTCGAAGTACGAGACGCGCTCCTCCCACTCCTGGGTCTGGCGGTTCTGCCAGCGGCGGTTCACCGCCACCGACAGGCGCACGGCGGCCTGGCCGGAGTTGAGGAACTTCAGTTCGGGATCGCGGGTGATGTTGCCCACGATGGTGATGGCGTTGTCGGGCATGTCCTCTCCTTGGCGGCTCTAGGCCTCCGCGCTCACGCGCGGGGCTGGCTTGGTGATTCGCTTGAGGATCTTGAAACGCAAGACCTCATCGGCCAGGGTGAGGATACGGTCGAGCTCGTTGACCGTGCTCGGCTCACCGCTGAACTCGACGAGGACGTAGTAGCCCTCCTTGCGCTTCTTGATCTCGTACGCCAGTGGGCGCTTTCCCCAACGGTCGATCGCTCCCGGGGTTCCGCCGTGGTTTCTGATGGTCTCGAGCGCCCGGTCGAGGGCGATCTGGATGGACTGCGCGTCGACGGAGGTGTCGAACACGATCATGGTTTCGTAGGGCCGTAGGGCCATGGGCTTTCCTTTCCCTCTGGACCGGACGAATCCGGGCTCTGCGAAAGAACAGAGCAGGGTTGTGTGACCCGCGAATTGCG
Source organism: Actinomycetes bacterium (assembly GCA_021782915.1). Classification (GTDB taxonomy): domain Bacteria; phylum Actinomycetota; class Acidimicrobiia; order Acidimicrobiales; family RAAP-2; genus RAAP-2. The sequence goes on from JAJXUK010000002.1 coordinate 25,209, forward strand.
GGCACGTCAGTCTAATCCATCGCGCCCGGACGATCTAGGCCGGCTCCTCGGGGCTCGGGTAGGACTCGGCCGGGCTGGGAAAGCTCCCGGCGCGCACATCGGCCGCGTAGCGCCCGATCGCCTCGGTGATCGCCGCACCCAGCTGGGCGTACTGGCGCACGAAGCGCGCCGGAGGACGACTGGTCATTCCCAACAGGTCGTGGAAGACCAGCACCTGGCCGTCGGTGTCCGGCCCGGCGCCAATGCCGATCGTCGGGATCGCCAGGGCCGCGGTCACCTCGGTGCCCACGCGTGCGGGCACCCCCTCTATGACGATCGCGTAGACCCCCTCGTCCTGCAGGCCCACGGCGTCCTGGACGAGCAGGCTGGCCGCGTCGTGACTCTTGGCCTGGACCTTGAAGCCCCCGAAGGCCAGCACGCTCTGGGGTGTCAAGCCCAGGTGGCCCATCACGGGAATCTCGGCGTCGAGCAACGCGCGCACCACCTCGCGGCGCTGGTGTCCCCCCTCGAGCTTGACGCTCTGAGCCCCAGCACGCACCAGTTGGGCCCCAGAGCGCACCGCCTCGTGGGCGCCGACGTGATAGCTCAGCCAGGGCATGTCCGCCACGATGTGCGCGCGAGGGTGCGCCGCGGCCACCGCGGCGACGTGGTGGGCCATCTCGTCGAGGCTGACGTGCAGGGTGTCCGCCTGGCCCATGACCACGTTGGCCACCGAGTCGCCCACCAGCAGGATGTCCACGCCGGCGGCGTCGGCGTAGCGCGCCGAGGGCTCGTCGTAGGCCGTGAGCATGACGATCGGCGCGTCGCCGCGGGAGCGCTTGCGCGCGCGGATCGCCGGGGCCGACAGGCTCACTGGCCCGCCTCACGCGCGGCGCGGCGCGCGCGGCGCCCACCGGCCGCCCACTTGCGCGCCAGATGGTGAAAGCGACAGCCCAGGCACACCTCGACCGCGTAGCACTGCACCGGCTCCTCACGTCGCTCCAGACGTGACAGCTCGGCCCGGCTCGACGGGCAGGTCCCGCCCGGGGCCAGCCGGGCGCCGAAGACGTAGGTCACCTCGACGAGTTCACGCCCGGAGCACACGGGGCAGGCTTCGCCCGAAGGGCGCCCGAAGTGGGTCGCGGCCCGCACGAGCTCGGGGTGCGCGTCACAGACGTCCTCGCGCCCGATCTGCCCGCTCGCCAGGCGCGCGAGCAGCGCGTGGCGCACCAGGCCGTACTCCACGACCGCGCCGGTTGCGCTGCTCGAGCCCAGCCCCCGTTCCATTACCGGCGACACTACCGCCGGACGGTATCTCGGCCGGCGCAACTTGTTCGGTTCGATATATCGAAGTGATATGATGATCCGCGTGTTGGACATCGCCATCCTGGGACTCCTGATGGAGCGCGATCACCACGGCTACGAGATTCGCGCCCAGCTGCGCGACCGTCTCGGGATCTCCGCCAACGTCTCCTTCGGCTCCATCTACCCGGCACTCGCTCGTCTCGAGCGCCAGGGCAGCGTCGAGGCCGTGGCCACCGAGCCGCGCCTGAGCTCGCTGTCGACCGGCTCGCTGAGCGGCGAGCGCGCCACCCTGCGCAGTCGACGGACCTCGTCGGGCCTGGGGCGACGTGGGCGCAAGGTCTACCGGATCACCGAGCGCGGGCGCCGCGAGTTCGTCGAGCTGCTGGCGAACCCGGCCACACTGGACGACGCGCGCAGCTTCTCGATGCGCGTGGCGCTCGCCAAGTACCTCACACCCAGCCTGCGCGTAGGCCTGCTCGAGCGCCGGCGTGCCGACCTGCTCGAGCGCCTCGGCGAGCTGCGCGCGAGCGTGGCCAACGCCGAGCTGGACGGCTACGCGCGCAGCGTGATGGAGCACGCCGCGCGCGGCGTCGAGTTGGATCTGGCCTGGATCGAGGGGCTTCTCTCGAGCGAGCGCTCCGACAACACCCCTCAACAGTTCGTGCGAGACGCGAAGTAAGGAAAGGAAAGCCATGAAGAACATCCGCGTAGCGATTGCCGGAGTCGGCAACTGCGCCAGTTCGCTCATTCAGGGCGTCACCTACTACAAGGACGCCAAGGCTGGGGACAACGTCCCGGGCCTGATGCACGTGGTCCTGGGCGGGTACCACGTCAGCGACCTGGAGTTCGTCGCCGCCTTCGACGTCGACGCCTCCAAGGTCGGCAACGACCTGGGCAAGGCGATCGACGGTGGGCAGAACAACACCATCAAGTTCGCCACCGTGCCCAGCCTGGGCGTGACCGTCCAGCGTGGACCCACCTTGGACGGGCTGAACAAGTACTACCGCGCCTCCATCGAGGAGTCACCCGCCGAGTCCGTCGACGTCACCCAGGCGCTGCGCGACGCGCGCGCCGACGTGTTGGTGTCCTATCTGCCGGTGGGTTCCGAAGTCGCCCAGCGCTACTACGCCCAGGCCGCCCTCGACGCGGGGGTCGCCTTCGTGAACGCGATCCCGGTCTTCATCGCCTCGGACCCCGAGTGGGCCCGCAAGTTCGCCGAGGCCGGTGTGCCGATCATTGGCGACGACATCAAGAGCCAGGTCGGAGCGACCATCGTGCACCGCGTGCTCTCACGGCTCTTCGAGGACCGCGGCCTCTCTCTGGACCACACGTACCAGCTCAACGTCGGGGGCAACATGGACTTCAAGAACATGCTGGACCGCGAGCGCCTCGAGTCCAAGAAGATCTCCAAGACCCAGGCCGTCACCAGCCAGCTCGAGCTGAGCCACCTGGGACCCGACGACGTGCACATCGGGCCCAGCGACCACGTGCCGTGGCTGCTGGACCGCAAGTGGGCCTACATCCGCATGGAGGGTCGCAACTTCGGCGACGTGCCCTTGAACGTCGAGCTCAAGCTCGAGGTGTGGGACTCGCCCAACTCGGCCGGCGTCATCATCGACGCGGTGCGCTGCGCCAAGGTCGCCCTCGACCGCGGCATCGGCGGGCCGATCATTGGGCCCTCGGCCTACTTCATGAAGTCCCCGCCGGTGCAGTACCACGACGACGTGGCCCACGACATGGTCGAGTCCTTCGCCAACGACGGCGCGGACAACCCGGTCTGGCCGAGCTAGCCCGCCCGGGAGCGGGCCCTCTTCACGGCTCGCTCCCGCGCCAGATCGAGGTCCGCCTCAGGTACGTCACGGGCGTGCTCAGCCTGAGCCGGTCTCGTCCCACCACTCGCGCAGACGACTCGTCGCCTCCTCGGCGCTGATCTCGCCCTCCTCGAGGCGTATCTCCATGAGGAACTCGAGTGCGCGGCCCACGACCGGGCCCGGCGCCAACCCGAGGATCGCCATCACCGCCACGCCGTCGAGGGCCGGGCGCAGCCGTGCGAGGTCCTCCTGAGCCCGCAGGGCGAGCACGCGCTCCTCGAGCTCGTCCATGCGCCGCGCGAAGGTGGTGGCCTTCTTCTGGTTGCGCGTCGTGGCGTCACAGCGCGTCAGCTCATTGAGTCGCTCCAGCAGAGGTCCGGCGTCACGCACGTAGCGCCGCACCGCCGCGTCGCTCCAGCCGAGCTGGTACGTGTGAAAGCGCAGGTGCAGCTCGACCAGGCGCGTCACGTCGTCGATGACCTCCTGGGAGTACTTCAGGGCGATCAGGCGCTTGCGGGCCATCTTGGCCCCGACGACGTCGTGGAAGCGGAACGTCACACCCTCCTCCGTGATGGCTCGGGTCGCGGGCTTGCCGATGTCGTGCAGCAGCGCCGCCAGGCGCAGCACGAGGTCCGGGGAGGTCCGCTCCACGACGGCGAACGTGTGGGCCAGCACGTCCTTGTGCCGGTGGATCGGGTCCTGCTCGAGGCGCAGCCCGCTCAGCTCGGGCAGGAACTGGTCAGCCAGCCCGGTGCGCACGAGGAACTCCAAGCCGATGGACGGTCGCGGGCTCACCAGCAGAAGGTCCAGCTCGCCGCGCACCCGCTCCGCGGAGACGATGGCGAGCTTCTCGACGTTGGCCGCGGCCGCGGCCTCCACGGCGGGGTCGATTCGCAAATCGAAGCGCGCGGCGAAGCGCGCGGCGCGCAGCATGCGCAGCGGGTCGTCGCGAAAGAGGCCCCCGGGCTCGGTCGGGGTGCGCAAGATCCGCTCGTGCAGGTCCGCGAAGCCGCCGAAGTAGTCAAACAGGGTCTGCACACCGGGCGTCTGACGGGCCAGTGCGATGACGTCCAGGGCCATCGCGTTGATGGTGAAGTCGCGGCGCGACAGGTCCACCTCGAGCGAGTCGCCCCACTCCACGGCCGGCTTGCGCGAGTGGTCTACGTAGGCCTCCGAGCGGAACGTGGTCACCTCGGCCACGATCCCGCTGTCGATCAGCGTCCCGCCGATGGTCCCGAAGGCTCGGCCCTGCTCCCAGATCGCCCGACACAGCGGGCGCATGATCTGCTCGACCTGCTCGGGACGGGCCTCCGTGGTGAAGTCGATCTCCTCGATCGGTCCGCTCAGCGTGCCCAGCAGCGCGTCGCGCACCGAGCCGCCCACGGCGTAGAGGCGATATCCCGCCTCGTCGAAGGCCAGCGCCAGCGGGCTCGCGAGGCGCGCGATCTCGCTGAGACGCTCGAGGGCGGAATCGGGTGAGCTCACGGCCCCTGTAGGGTACCGGCTCTCGGTTCGCCGGTGTGGCAACGGTAGCCTGGTGTCACATGCTCCGGCGACCTTCTTCCTGGTGGCGGGTGCTTGGCGCGGTACTCCTGAGCCTCGTTGGGTGGTCCGGGTCCCGCGCCGGCGCCGCGAGCGCGAGCGCGTCGCTGAGCGTGCTGCACCAGGACGCCATGGCACAGCTCGACGCGCGCGGGCGCGCGAGAGTCCAGCTCACGCTGGACTTCGGCGTGCCCACTCGTGCGACACTGGCCCTCGCCCTCTTCCCCCACGCGCTCACCCTCACGGGTCTGGCCCCGGTGCTCAGCGGCGCGGGCGACACCGCCCGAGCGATTGCCAGCACCGGAACCGTGTCCCTCGCCTGCGCGACACGCTCGGCTCGCTTCACCGTGAGCCTCACCACGGGCCGAACGAGCCCGGTGCCCGAGCCGTGTCACGCGCGCAGCCTCAACCTTCGACTGGCCTGTCGGGCTGGCGCCTGCGACGGTGTCTATCCCCTGCGCATCAGCGTGAGAATGAACGGGCTCACGCGCACCGAATGGTCTCTGCTCGCCGTGCGGGCCACGCCCGTCGTGCGCCCGCTCTCGCTCGTGTGGATCTCCTCACTCGGCCCCGACGCCTGGGCGCACCCGGTGCGCGCCATCGCGGACCTCAAGGTGCTCAGCCGACAGAACCTGCCACTCGACATCGGGCTCGACTACCGAAGCCTGGGCGCGGCCCTCGCCAGCACCTCGGCTGAGGCGAACTCGTGGCGCAGCGCGCTGAATAGCGCGCTGAGCAACCCCCTGCACCGCGCACTGAGCGCGCCGCCGGACAACATCGACTTCGGGGGCCTGGCCGCGAACGGGCTGAGCACCCAGGTCGCCCTGCAGTTCAACCTGACCAACAACCTGCTGACCGAGGCGACCGGGCGCTACGTTGACTCGCCGATCGTCCTGTCGGGCCAGCCCTCGCTGGCCAGCCTCACGGCCTTGTCCAACATCGGCATCCGCGACGTCGTGCTGCCCGAGACGGCACTCAGCGTGGCGCCCTCCAGCACGCTCAACTGGGGTGCACCCTTCGGTGTGGCCGGCACCAAGCTCCTGGCCCTGGCCACGGACGATCCCCTCGCGGCCCTAGCCCAGGACGTGGGCATCGAGCCGGGGCGTCGCGCGGCGATGACACTGGCGCTGCTCGCCTTCTTGCACTTCGAGGCCCCCAACGCGCCCGCCGGGCGCACGGTCGTGCTCGACGTACCCCTGGCGAGCACCTCGCCGACGTACCTCGGCCAGCTCTTCGCGGGTCTGGCCCGGGACCCCTTCGCCCACCTCGCGAACCTGACCCCCGCCTTCGACTCGTCCCTGGTGGGAACCAACGGCGCGCCGAGTACGCGCACGCTGGCCAGGGCCGCCGAGCCGGCCTGGTCCACGCGCAACGTCACGGCCCTTCAGCTTCTCATCGGCTCGCTGAACTCCTACGCCGACGCGGTGGCGTCCAAGAGCGTGGCGCAGTCCCTGCGCGTGGCGATGGCCAGCGCCGAGATCGTCGGGGCGCCCGCGCAGCGCCAAGCCCTCCTGGACGCCGTGCGCGCGCACCTCAGCACGCAGCTGGACCAGTTCGCGGTGGATCAGAGCGCGGTCACCCTCGCGGGCGCCGGCACGGCGCTGCCGATCACGCTGCTCTCGCGCGCTCCGTATCCGGTCACCGTCGCGATCCACCTGCAAGCACCCGGTCTGGGCTTTCCGGGCGGCTCGACGGTGACCGCGACATTGAGCTCGCCCGCGACCTCGCTGCGCGTGCCCGTGACCAGTCGGGGCGCCTCCAACGCCACCCTCGTGGTCATCGTGACGACTCCCAACAACCAGGTCGAGCTGGCCCACGCGGCGATCCAGGTGCGCGTGACGGGCGCCTCCGTCGTCGGCTACCTGCTGAGCGCCGCCTCACTTCTGGTGCTGGGCGCCTGGTGGTGGCGCACGGTGCGCCGACGCCGGCCGGGACGACACGCACGATGAGCGCGCACGGCTCGCGCGTGCTCTCGATGGCCGGTGGAACGCTGGCCTCGCGCCTCACCGGCCTGGTTCGGGTCCTGGTCCTCGCCTGGGTCCTGGGCTTCACTCCCCTGGCCGACGCGTTCAACCTCGCCAACACGGTGCCGAACATGCTGTTCGACCTCGTCCTGGGTGGCGTGGCCGGCGCGACCTTCATCCCCGTCTTCGTCGAGCGCCTGGCCCTGCAGGGCGAGCGCCGCGCGTGGCGCTCGATCTCCAGTGTGGTCACCCTCGCCGTGGTGATTCTCGCGCTCGCCACTGCCCTGACGTGGTTGGGGGCCCCATGGATCATCGACGCGTTCACCTCGCTGAACCATCTCAGCGCCACCGCCGCCACGGTGGCGCCCCAGCGCGCCGTCGCGGTCAACCTGCTGCGCTGGTTCGCCCCCCAGGTCTTCTTCTACGGCGTCATCGCCCTGGCCACGGCCCTGCTCAACGTGCGACAGCGCTTCGGCGCGCCGGCCTGGGTGCCCGTGGCGAACAACGTGGTGTGCGTGATCGTGCTGGTCTGGTTCCACCTGGTCGACCCGAATCCCGTGCTGGACACCCTGAACGGCACGCGGTCGCTGCTGTGGCTCGGCCTGGGCACCACGGCGGGCGTCGCGGTGCAGTTCGCCCTGCTCCTGCCCTCGCTGGCGCGCGCGAACCTCGGGCGCCTCTCGGCGCGCCTGGACCTCGCCGACCCGGCCGTGGCCTCGGTCGCGCGCTTGGGCAGCTGGACCCTGATGGTGGTGGTGGCCAACCAGGCCTCACTCTTCGTCATCCTCGCCCTGGCCTTCGGCACCGGCGGGCACGGGCCGGTGAGCGCCTACACCTACGGCTGGTCCTTCATGCAGATGCCCTACGCCGTCGTCGTGGTCTCGGTGCTGGCCTCACTGACTCCCCAACTGGCGGCCCAGTCCACCGCCGGGGACCTCGAGGGTCTGAGCGACCGCCTGCGCTTCGGGCTGCGCCAGTCACTCGTCATCATCCTGCCGGCGACCCTGGTGCTGCTCGTGGTGTCCCAGCCCCTGGTGGCGATCCTGCTGAACCACCTCGACGGCCACGCACCCCTGCTGGCGGGCACCGTCCTCGCGATGCTGGCCGCCGGGCTGCCCGGCTTCACCGTCTTTCAGGTCGCGGTACGCGGCCTGCAGGCCATGCAGCGCGCCCGGGACGTCTTCTACCTCTACGCACTGGAGAACGCGCTGACGATCATCCTCGCCCTGGGCCTCGGGCGTCACAGCATGGGCGCGCTGTGCGCCAGCGTCTCGATCTCCTACACCGGCGCGGCCATCGTCGCCCTGGGCGCGCTGGCCCGCCTCGACGTGCGCATCGCGGCGGCCCTGTGGTCGGTGCACGTGCGCCGCAGCCTGACGGCCTCGCTGATCGCCGTCGGGGCCATCGCGGTGGCCCTGGCGGCCTCGAGCGCCTCGCGGGGCACGGGCCTCGTGCTGCGCCTGGGCGTCGCCCTGGTGCTCGGCGCGCTCGCCTACACCCTGGCCATCGCCCTCGGGGCGCGGCGCCACGCGCGCCTGCACTCCGGAGGTGACAGGCTGGTGCCCAACTAGGAGGAGACATGGCCCGAGTCCGCGTCATCACTGACAGCGCCTGCGACCTGCCCGAGGAGCTCGTGCGCGAGTTCGGCATCGACGTCGTCTCGCTCAGCATCCGATTCGGCGACGAGGAGTTCCTCGATCGCGTCGAACTGAGCCCACACGAGTTCTGGTCCCGCTGCGCAACCTCCAAGGTCCTGCCCGAGACGGCGGCTCCCCCGCCCGGTGCCTTCGTAGAGGTCTACCAGCGCGCCCGGGACGCCGGCTTCGACGCCGCGGTCGTGATCACCCTCTCCGCCGCGCTGTCGGCCACTAACCAGTCGGCCGCCCTGGCCGCCGCCCAGGTGCCCGACTTCGACGTCCGCGTGATCGACTCCAAGGCCGTGTCGATGGCGCTCGGCCTGATGGTCCTGGATGCCGCCGAGGCCGCGCGCGACGGGGCGGACGCCGATCAGTTGGTGGGCCGCCTCGCGGAGCTCGAGCAGCGCGTCGGCATCTGCGGCACCCTCGACACCCTCGAGCACCTCGTCAAGGGAGGGCGCGTGGGTGGAGCCAAGGCCCTGATCGGCCAGGTGCTCTCGATCAAGCCCCTGCTCGCTCTCAAAGATGGCGTCGTCGCCGAGGCCGGACGCGCGCGGACCCGAGCGCGCGCTCTCGCCGCGGTCGGCGACGTGGTGCGGGCCCAGGGACCCCTCGAGCGCTTGGCGGTCGCCCACGGCGACGCCCCCGACGTGGCCGAGGTCATCGAGCTCGCCCGATCCATTCCCAGCCGGCATCCCCTGATCGTGACCGACGTGGGACCGGTGGTGGGCACCCACGGTGGTCCGCGCATCGTCGCCTTCTGTTGGATCACCGCCGCGCGCGCACCGCTACATTCGTAGTCGTGGAGACTTCGACCCCACCCCCCGAGAACGAGGACGTCGTCAACAAGGTCCTCGCCTCGCTGGACCGTGTCCTGGACGTCGTGCACGACAAGGTGCTGCGCCCCATCATCCTCATCGGGCGCATCGTGGCGTTCTCCAGCGTGCTGTTTCTCGCCGCCGTGGTGCTGGTGAGTGCCCTGGTGATCGGCCTCGTGCGTCTGTTGGACGTCTACGCCTTCGCCGCGCACCCGTGGATCACCGACGTGTTGGTCGGCGCGCTCTCCCTGACGGTGGGCCTGGTGATCTGGCGCAAGCGTCGGCCGGTGGAACTGAGAAAGTAGACCGACACATCGTGGAACACACGCGCGTACTCGTCATCGGCTCCGGCCCCGCCGGCCTGACCGCCGCCATCTACAGCGCGCGCGCTCAGCTGAAGCCCATCGTCATCGAGGGCGAGCCCTCCTCGACGACCGACCAGCCCGGTGGCCAGCTCATGCTCACCACGGAGATCGAGAACTTCCCCGGCTTCCCCGAGGGCCTGGACGGACCGCAGCTGATGGCCAACATGCGCGCTCAAGCCGAGCGCTTCGGCGCCGACCTGCGCGTGGGCAAGGTCACGCGCCTCGACGTCGCCGAGCGACCGTTTCGGGCGTGGCTCTCTGATGACGTGGACGCGAGCATCAGTGCCGACGCGGTGATCCTGGCCACCGGGGCCCAGTCGCTCATGCTCAACGTGCCCGGAGAGGACCGCCTCTTGAGTCACGGCGTGTCCACGTGCGCGACGTGCGACGGCTTCTTCTTCCGCGGCCAGGACATCGCGGTCATCGGCGGAGGCGACTCGGCCATCGAGGAGGCCACGTTCCTCACGCGATTCGCCACCAGCGTCACGATCGTTCACCGACGTGACGCCCTGCGCGCCTCGAAGATCATGCAGCAACGAGCCTTCGACAACCCCAAGATCCGCTTCGCCTGGAACACTCGCGTTCTCGAGGTGCTCGGCGAGGAGAAGGTCACGGGACTGCGCGTGGCGGACTCGCTAAGCGGCGAGGAGCGGACCCTGCCGGTCACCGGCGTCTTCATCGCCATCGGGCACATCCCCAACACCCGCCTGGTCGCCGGGACGGCCGAGCTGGACGAGAACGGCTACGTGCGAACGGGTCCGGGCTCCTACACGAACATCGACGGGCTCTTCGCCGCCGGGGACGTCCAGGACCACGTCTACCGCCAGGCCATCACGGCGGCTGGCTCCGGCTGCACCGCGGCCATCGACGCCGAGCGCTGGCTCGAGGCACGAGGCTCCTAGCCACTCGCTGAGGGGCTGTGTCCCATTTGGCGAGTGCGTCGGGGGGCACGACCGGCACCATCACGTCGTGGCCTATTCAAGTGATCTGACCGACGCCCAGTGGAACCTCCTCGAACCCTTGCTCGCAACTTCCTCCAAGCGAGGGCCGAAACACGGCGATGACTTGCGCCACGTCGTCGATGCGATGCTCTACAGTTCGCACACTGGGTGCCAGTGGCGTTTCCTGCCCGACCAGTTCGGCCCCTGGACGAGGGTGTGGTCCCAGTTTCGCCGGTGGTCGAGGAACGTGACGTGGGCCCGGGTGCTCGCCTCATTGCACGCGTCGTCACGCACCGCCCTTGCTCGACGAGACGCGCAGCCCTCGATGGTGGTCATCGACATCCACCTCCACGAGGAGCATCGAACGGAGGGGCCACCTTCCACAACCAGGGTGGTCCCTATGGCCGAACCAACGGGGCCAAGCGAATCGTCTGCGTGGACGTCACCGGTCTGCCACTCTGCGTGAGAGTTGTCCCCGCCTCGACGTCCGAGGCACGGGCCGTCGAACTCATACTCGCAGACCTCTCGCGCATGGGGTCTGACGAACGCCTCGAACTCGTGCTAGTGGACCGCGGGACCGCGCAGTCAGCCGGTGAGTAAGCCCCGCTGAGCCACATGGTTCAGTTGGTCAAGGCGAACCGGTGGGTCCAAATTGGACACACGCTGTAAGGTGGTCGCACTTGTCACCGAGCGGGAGGACCCGATGAGCGCCCCGATCACCATCCTGACCGACGCCACGTTCGATGAGATCATCGGATCGGCGGACAAGCCCGTCCTGGTCGACTTCTGGGCCGAGTGGTGCGGCCCGTGCAAGATGATCGCGCCGATCCTCGAGGAGTTCTCCCTCGAGCAGTCCGACAAGTTCCGCATCGCCAAGCTCGACGTGGACAGCAACGTGGCCACCGCGACGCGCTACTCGGTCATGAGCATCCCGACCCTGCTGCTCTTCAAGGATGGCCAGGTCGCTGCGCGCCTCGTCGGCGCGAAGCCCAAGGGCGCGCTGCTGCAAGAGATCACGCGCAACCTGTAGGTTCGGCGTGCGCCACGGTGACTCCGGCGCGCGAGTGCGCGAGCTGCGTCAGCGCCTTGAGGTGCTCGGCTACCGCTCCGCTGATCCGATCGACGTCTACGGCGATGCGACCACGGCACTCGTCGAGGCCTTTCAGCACGCGCGCGGCCTGCCCCTGACGGGCGAGGTCGACGACACGACGTGGGGACGTCTCGTCGAGGCTGGCTGGCAACTCGGCGACCGCCTGCTCTTCCTGACTCGGCCCGCACAGCGGGGCGACGACGTGGCGGACTTGCAGGTTCAACTCGCCCAGATTGGATTCAACCCGGGTCGCATCGACGGCATCTTCGGACGCGCGACCGAGGCCGCGCTGCGCGACTTCCAGCAGCACCGGGGCCTGGAGGTCGACGGGACACTCACACGCGCCACCCTGGCCGAGCTGCGCCGTATGGTGCGCCGTGACAGCGCGCGCCACCTGGTGACCGACGCCCTGGACCTGGCGATGGTGACCAATCAGCTGAGCGGCCCGATCGTGGTGTGCGGCAACGGTCCGCTGGTGGCGCGCGTGTCGCGCGCCTGCTCACCCACCGGTGCGGTCGAGGTCCTGGACGACCTGGGCTGCACCGACGTGGCCCAGCGGGCCAACGCGCTCGGCGCCTCTCTCGTGCTCTCCTTGGCCGCCAAGGACGACGTCGACGGAGTCCACGTGCACTACTGGGCGAGCTACCGCTCCCACTCTCGGCGCGGAGAGCGCCTGGCCAGCGCCCTGGCGAGCCGCCTGTCGCGCACCGCCGACCTGCCCCGCGTCGAGGTCACGGGGATGGCGCTTCCGATCCTGCGCGAGACCGCGATGACCACCTTGCACATCGAGCACGGCCCCGCCAGCGAGGAGGCCCTCGCCGCGATTGCTCACGACATCGCCGAGGTCGTCGACCGACTTATCCACAACCGGCCCTAATCTCGCTCGATTCACAGCCCTGAAAGCCAAGTGTTTTCAACGAAATTCGGGCATCCGACGGGGGTAACCCACAACTTCGTCCACAACTTGGGGAAAACCTCAACGAGAGCCTTAGGTTGAGGGTTGAGGGTTAGCGCGACTGCGTCATCGTGATGTAGATGCGCTCCAGGTCGTCCAGGTCGGCGAAGTCCACGATGATGCGTCCGTTGCGCCCCTTGAGATCCACGTGAACGCGGGTGTTCAGGTAGTCCTCCAACAGGTGCTCCAGCTCGGCCACGCTCGCGTCCGGCACCGGTCGCAGCCGCGGCGCGCCGCTCACCGCGGGAGCCTCGGGCGTCGGGACCGGTCGTGGCTCATTGAAGGCCCTGACGGCCTCCTCCGTCGCGCGCACCGACATGTCGTTCTTGATGATGCGCGCCACCATGGTGGCCTGGGCGGCGGGCTCCCCGATCGCCAGCAGCGAACGAGCGTGACCGGCACTGATCTCCCCGTTGGCCAGGGCAGCTTGCGCCACCTCGCCGAGCTGTAGGAGTCGTAACGTATTCGTAACATTTGCCCGGCTCTTGCCGACGCGCTGGGCGACCTGCTCGTGGGTCAAGTCGAACTCATCGATGAGCTGCTGGTAGGCGGCGGCCTCCTCGAGCGGATGCAGGTCCACTCGGTGCAGGTTCTCCACGACGGCCTGCTCCAGGGAGAGCCGGTCGTTCACCTCGTCCTGGATCAAGACTGGCACGTCCTCGAGTCCGGCCAGGGCGGCGGCGCGCCAGCGCCGCTCCCCCGCGATCAGCTCATACTGGCCCTCCTCGCCCTCAACCGGGCGCACGATCAAGGGCTGCAGCACTCCGAGCTCACGCACCGACGACGCCAGGCTCTGAAGGCTTTCGTCATTGAATGACTTGCGCGGCTGGAAGGGATTCGGGCGAATGGACGACACCGAGATCGTCCGAAGCGGTCCCGAGCTCTCCACAGCCGGCGCTGCCGTCTCCTCCGCACTCTCGCCCTCGGGTATGAGGGCTCCGAGGCCCTTTCCCAGACCAGGTCTCCTAGCCATTCATAATCTCCTCTGCGAGTGCGCGGTAGGCCTTCGCCCCCTTCGAGTTGGGATCAAACACGGTAATCGGCTGGCCGAAGGACGGCGCCTCCGCGAGGCGGACAGTCCGAGGAATCACCGTCTTGCACAAGACATCAGGGAAATGACGGCGGACTTCGGCAGCCACGTCTGCCGAGAGGATATTGCGCGAGTCGAACATCGTCAACACCACCTTTGAGATGCGCAGCGTGGGATTGAGGTTTCGCTGCACCAGGCCGATGATCCTCTCGAGTTGTGTCAGACCCTCGAGGGCGTAGAACTCCGTTTGAACCGGCACCAGGATCTCCGTCGCCGCCGCGAAGGCGTTGATGGTGATCAGACCGAGGGACGGGGGGCAGTCCATGAAGACGAAGTCGAAGTCCCCGTCCACCGACTCAAGCGCGCGCTTCAAGCGCAGTTCCCGTGAGATCACCGAGGTCAGCTCCTGTTCGACGCCGGCCAGATCAAGAGTGGCCGGCGCGACGAAGAGATTCTGAAACCCCGTGGGCTCAACCACGTCCACCATGGGGATGTCGTTGAGGAGAACGTCGTACACCGATCGCTCGAACTGACGCCCGTCAACGCCCAAGCCAGTGGTGGCGTTGCCCTGGGGGTCCAGATCTACCACGAGGACCCGATTGCCACGCTCCGCCAACGCCGCCCCGAGAGATGTGGTGGTGGTTGTCTTGCCGACGCCGCCCTTCTGGTTCGCCACGGCGAAGACCCGCATCATTCTCTCGTCTTCCATGGGCCTCTTTCCGCGCGACAGACCAGACCGGTCCACAAGTCCCCTGACATTCAACACCGTATTCCAGAAGAGGTCAAGTACCAATGTTTCACGTGAAACGCAGAGACGGGCGTGTCGCTTCACGAGCGGCCAGATGCGTGAGGATCCGTGAAATTGCGGGTCTTTCAGTACTGAAGGCTCGTGGTGCTCAGCTCACGCCGGAGTCGCTCAGGGATGTTTCACGTGAAACACCGCTCCGCAAGACCGGACCGTCCAGCTCGAACAAAATGGTGAGCCGTCGTGGTGGGAGCTTCCCCTGACTGTTCCACGTGAAACACGCCAGCGCGTCAAGGAAGGATGTGAGGCACCGTCCCGGACACTCGATCCCCGGCAGGGTTCTCGGAGATCCGACCAAGCGTGAGGCCACCCGACAGACTCGCCAGTCGCCCGGTCCAGCGCGCCCGCTGTTTCACGTGAAACATTGCCGCGCAGCGGGCGAGGAACCAGGACTCCGGACTGTGGTGAAAATCAGGGCCGAACCCCCACAACTTCCTTGATCCCGAGTCCAGTGCAGGAGCGCGACGTTCTCAGCCCTCAGCCACGGGCCGCAGACCAATCGAGGGACGACGCCAGGGGAGTGGTGGTTTCACGTGAAACAGTCCGCCAAGCGGGCGAGGAACCAGGACTCCGGACTGCGGTGAGAGTCAGGACCGAACCCCCACAGCTTCCTTGTTCCCGAGTCCAGTCCAGGAGCGCGACGTTCTCACCCGCGGGCCGCAGACCGACCGAGGGGCGCAGCCAGGGGAGTGACTGTGTCACGTGAAACAGTCCGCGCAGCGGGCGAGAAACCAGAATTCCGGCCCGTGATGAGGGTCAGGGCCGAAGCCCTACTGTCCTCGATCCCGAGTCCAGTCCAGGAGCGCGACGTTCTCACCCGCGGGCCGCAGACCGACCGAGGGGCGCAGCCAGGGGAGTGACTGTTTCACGTGAAACAGTCAGAACAGGGGACGTTTGGCGGGAATCCCGCTTCGTCGGGGGAACTGGGGTGGCGTCTCGGCGTCCTTGCGCAGGATGCGGAACTTGAGGCCATGAACGAAGTCACCCTCATCCACCAAGCCCAGCTCCCTCAGTCCCTTGCCACTCCATCTCTCCTCACGCTCCGGAGGCTCTGAGACGACTAGAAGACCACCCACGACGAGGAACCGGGCCGCGCACTCGGCGGTCACCGCTGGAGGGCCAAAGGAGCGAGAAGTCACGAGGGGAAAGAGAGCCTCCAGGCCTGCTGACCTGGCCAAATCCTCGGCCCTACCTTCCTCGACGCGGGCCCGGCCCGGTGCATCCGGCCATGCCAACACCTCGCGCAAGAACGCAACGCGCTTGGCCATGGAATCAAGGAGGACGGCTTGGCTCCTCCAGATCTCCAGCAGAACCAGTCCAGGGAGCCCACCACCGCTCCCCAAGTCCAGAAAGGTGCTCGGGGGCGTCTCCCGACGACTCGCCCACGCCGCCACGAATCCCCTGGCGTGCGAAATCTGCGGCTCGATCGCCCCGGGGCCTAAAAAGCCCCGCGCCCTCGATTCCTCGAGGGCGCGGGTCAACCAATCAGATGTCACGAGACGATTATGCCGGGCTCACCACCACGAAGCGGCGAGGCTCCTCGCCCTCGGAGCGGGTCACGACTCCACTTACCTCCGTCAAAGCGTCGTGAACGGCCTTGCGGTCTGCAGCCGACATCGGCTCAAGTGCCCTCTCCTCACCGGTCTCGAGAACCTCGGCGGCCACCTTGCTGGCGAATCGGCCCAGAGCCTCGACACGGCGCTCCCGGTAGCGGGCGACGTCCACGAGGATCCGATCCGTGCGCCCCGGTGACTTGGACTGAACCACCGTGCGCGTGATCTCCGCGAGGGCCTGGAGCGTCGTCCCACGAGGGCCGACCAAGATGCCCAGCTCCGTGGGGGGATTCGCGTCAATCGCGATCTCCACGGTCTCCTCGTCCAATTCGCGGACCGAGACCTCCGCTTGAATGTTCATCGACTGAAGCAGGCCCTCGAGGAAGCCCTTGGCAATCGTCCCCTGCTCAGCCAGAGAGATTCCCTCTGCCATGTTTTCCTCCTTGTTGACCGATTTCTCTTCCCGGGCCCGTGGCACGTCCTTGGCGCCTTCGGCTCTCTTGGCCTGAGGTGACGTGGTGGCCGTCTTGGCCCCACCCCTGGCACCGGACTTGCGGGTTCTGGAACCCGGTGCTCCCTCAGTCTCACCGCTTCCGAGTGACGTCTTCTCTGACATCTTCTCGGTGCGCGGCTTGGTGCTGCGAGCGCCACGACGCTCCTCGCGGGCTCCGCCCCGGCGCGGGCGCTTGGGCCGCGGCGCCGTGGGCCGAACCCGGGCGCGAACTCGGGCCTCACCCTTGACTCGCCCGAACAGTCCCTGGCGTGGTTCTTCCAGGATCTCTACTTCGGCGTCATCACGGTGCACACCCAGATGGGCCAGGGCACGTTCGGTGGCCTCATCCACGGTCTTTCCAGTGGTCTCAATCCATTCCATGCGGACTAATGCTTTCTCTTGCGCTTCGACTTTGACCGCGGGTGAGGCGGTGGCTTCATAGTTGAGGGTTTCGCGGTGTCGCTGTCGGCCGTCGGCTTCTCGGGGGCCGGCTGCTCGGATTTGCTCGCCGATGGGATGGCCTTCTCACCGGCCTTGTTCGGGTTCGACACTCCAGTGCGGAACATTATGTCCTGAGTAATTATGCGAATGATCGTAGAAATAATCATATACAGGACGACGGCCGTGGGAATCACCAGGTAGAAGTAGGCGAAGAACACGGGCAGCAGGCGTTGCATCGTGAGCTGCTGACTCGGAATCGCCTGGCCGGACTTTCGATTCCGATTGTTCATCTGGGCCATCTGGAAGTACTGGAGGCCCACCGCCGCGGCCACCATCACGTAGAAGGGGAGTGCGGCACCAAAAGAACCGTGGCTGGCCAGGGGCTTAAGGTTGAAGTCCATGCCGAAGACGTTGATCTGACCGTTGGAGGCGATCAGGTTGTGGTACATCTTCGAGCCGGTCGGGATGTAGCGCGGTTGAGCGAGGCCCGCCGCCGTCTTGTTCGCCAGGCCACGAATGACGCTGTAGAGAATGAAGAGGAACGGGGCCTGCAGCAGAACGGGCAGACATCCCCCAATGGGGTTCGCGCCCTCTTCGCGATACAGACGCATCAGCTCCTCATTGAGGACTTGACGGTTCTCCGGCCCCTTGTACTTCAGCTGGAGTTTCTTGATCTCCGGTTGGAGCTTCTGCATCGCCATCATCGAGCGCGTGCTCTTGACCGTGAACGGCGTCAGCGCGCCCATGATCACGATCGTGAGCAGGGTGATCGCGACGGCGTAGTTGGGGATCAGCCCGTAAAAGAAGGCCAGGAGCCAGCCGAAGAGGTGAAAGATTGGCTGAAAGATTGAACCGACGGTATGGAAAAGCGACGACATCGCTCAGTGCTCCTTGTCTGCCTTCTCGGGCACGAGGTCGATGCCGTGCGGACCAAGGGGTCGACACCGACTGATGCGGCGCACGGCCAGGACCGAACCCCGCCGTGCGCCATGGATTTGAACGGCCTCGAGCGCGTAGTTCGAGCACGAGGGATAGAAACGACACGGCGAAACACGTGCGCCGGTGAGTTTCTGGTAGAAGCGGATAAGCCGCACGAGGGCTCGAGTGGGCGCCGACTCAGCAGACATCGGCTCGCTCGAGTGAGCGCTGGAGGTGGACGCGAAGTTCGTCATAGGTCAGATCCCTGCCGGGCCCTTCAACCTTGACCAGATAAAATCCCTGATCAATTAGGTTGAGCTGCTCATCAAACAACGAGCGCAGCCGGCGCCGGAGTCGATTTCGCACCACCGCGGAGCCAGTCTTGCGACCGATCGCGTAAGCCACATTCACTCCGGCTTCCGCACCCGCCACGAAGGTGATCCTCAGCGGTCCGCTGCGGCCCCGTGACGTCGGGTGGGAGAACTGGGCGAACTGGCGTCGGGTGCGAACCCGACCAGGCATTCTCCTAGACCGTCAACTCGTGTCGGCCCTTGTTACGGCGAGCCTTGAGCACCGCGCGCCCCGCGCGGGTGCGCATGCGGGCCCGGAAGCCGTGGGTCTTGGCCCTCTTTCGGCTGTTGGGCTGATACGTACGCTTCACAGAAACCTCATCTCACAGGTGATCGAACAACGACGCCTTGGCTCCTGGAGCCGGCAATCGCCACGTAGACGACGAATCTTACCCGACCGGGCACCGTCCTCGGCACGGCTGCGAAAACGGGAGTATGGTGACTGCCCCGGGGGCACCTTCAGCGTCCTCGAGGCTGAAGTCGTGCTTGTGGAAAATGTCGGTCGTGGGCTGTGGAGGAATATTGTGCGCAGCGGGGACGAGGTCTGGTCGGCAGTACGCGATTCCTTACGTGGCAACGCATCCGAGGCCGTGTGGTCCGCGGGGCTGAACACACTGAGCCTTGTGGATTACCGAGACGACGAGCTAATCATCGGCGCCCCCAATCGTATTCAGCTCCAGCGAGTTCAACAGCGGTACCTGCCATTCATCACCGAGCAAGTTCGGCAAGTCGTTGGCGATCACGTGAACGTCTCGTTAACACTGAGTGACGTCGCGACGGATGACTCCACTGGTGACGTCGTGATGCGAGAGCCCGCGCGCGAGGAGATCGTGGCGACCTTCGCGGCCAGTGTCGACCGACCCGCTCGCCTGGATCCGCGCATGACGTTCGACTCCTTCGTTCCTGGACCCTCCAATCGTCTCGCCTTCGCCGCGGCCCAATCTGTTGCTGAAACACCTGGTCGGGCGTATAACCCGCTCATGATCTACGGGAACTCGGGTTTGGGCAAGACGCACTTGCTTCACGCCATCGGCAACTACGTGCACGAGAACTACCCCGGCCGAAAGGTGCTGTACGTCTCCACCGAGACGTTCTTGAACGACTTCATTCGCGCAATCCAAACGCGCACGCAACTGGCACTGCACGAGCGCTACCGCGAGAACGACGTACTGCTCATCGACGACATCCAGTTCATGGAGACTCGTGGCGAGACGTTCCACGAAGAGATCTTCCACACATACAACTCCCTGCACGGTGAGGGAAAGCAGATCGTCCTGACCTCAGATCGTTCCCCGCGCGACCTCGCGGGTCTCCAGGAGCGCTTCCGTAGCCGGCTGCTGCAGGGACTGGTTACGGAGATTGATCAGCCGGACCTCGAGACTCGCATCGCGATCCTGCACTCCAAGTCAGAGCGAGAGGGTATTGAGCTGCCGCGCGAGGTCGCGGAGTGGATCGCCCAGCGCGTGCGTGACAACATCCGTGAGCTTGAAGGCTCGGTGACGATGTTGCGCGCCTTCGCCAATCTTCGCCAGGAGCCGATCACCCTCGAGCTCGCGAAGAACCACCTCACCAATCTGGGTCACGATCAGGTTTCGCTGAAGCCCGAGACAATCCTGCACGCCGTGTCGGAGTTCTACGGGATCTCCGTCGATGAGATTCGTGGCTCGAAGCGGCTCCGCCCGCTCGTGCACGCGCGACATGTAGCGATGTACCTGATCAGGGACCTTCTTGATAACTACTCCTACCCAATGATCGCTCGTATCTTCGATGGGCGCAACCACACAACGGTGATCAGTGGCGTTGAGAAGATCAAGGAGCAGCTCACCGTCAACAGCGAGCTGCTCAGTCAGATCAACCAACTGAAGCGTCAGCTCCAGGGAGAGATCAAGGTCTGACGCACTGTGGCTAAGTTCACTACAGGTCTGTCGATTTCTCGTGGGGAGCGCTGGGGTGATCCACATGACTTGAGGGTTGAGTCCCGTGGGTTGAATCACCACACCACGCGTCACCCACAGTGGGGTGTGGACAATCTTTCGGCTTCGACCAGGGAGTATCGTCATAACTCCCAGAATCCACAGAACTACTACTGCTATACCTTCTCCATTAATGAACCACCAACGTCGCCGTAGAAAGGCCCACGGATGAAGTTCAGATCAGAACGGGACCTCCTCGTAGAGGCCCTTAGTGCCGCTAGTCGTGTGGTCGCCTCACGATCGGTTGGCGCAACCTCGGGCATCCTCCTATCGCTCACGGGTAATCAACTCGTGGTGACTGGCACCGATCTCGACATCACGGTTCGCACCACGGTTGACGTGATCGGACTCGAGGACGGCGCGGCCGTGGTGCCGGCGCGCCTCGTGGTCGACGCGGTGCGCTCACTTGAGCCGGGTGCGGTCACCGTGAACGCCCAGGACGAGACCGTTGAGCTCACCCTTGGTCGAGCCAAGTTCTCACTGCGCACGTTTGCAGTCATCGACTACCCGAACCTTCCCCCAGTCACGGGGGTGGTGATGGGCGTGCCCGCACTTGATCTGGTGCAGGGCATCAATCAGGTGGTGCGGGCCGCAGCGACGGATGACGCCCGCCCGCTGTTGACTGGAGTTCTCTTCACGACCGACGACGGGATGCTCCGCCTCATCGCAACCGACTCGTATCGTCTCGCCGTTCGTGACGTGCCGAGCGTGCGCAACCTAATTGGCACCAGCGACGTGTTGGTGCCCGCCCGGGCACTTCAGGAGCTCCAACGGGCGGCGGCGAACTTGGTGGCCGATTCGGAGATTGGCGTCACACTAACTGACTCTGAGATCTCATTCATCGTAGGAGCGACATCCATTTCTTCGAGATTGATCGATGGCAACTACCCGTCGGTGATGCAACTAATCCCCGCGAACTACCCAAATCAACTTCGCGTGGCCAAGGACACCCTGTTGGTGTCATTGCGCCGTGCGAAGTTGCTCGCGAAGGACTCCACCTCCTCGGTTCGTCTCGCGATGCACGAGAAGAACATTGAGATTCGTACCCAGAGCCATGACGCGGGCGACGTCGAAGACAACGTCGATGCCGACTACGCCGGCGAGGACTTGAGCATCGCCTTCAACCCCACGTTTCTGATAGACGGCATCGAGGCGGTCTACGGCGACGAGATCATCCTGGAGATGTCGGACTCGGTGCGTCCCGCCATGGTGCACGGGGTTGACGACTCGCAGTTCCGGTATCTCCTGATGCCGGTGCGAGTGCAATAGTCACGTGGGTCTTCGCGAGCTGGAAGTCCGTAACTTCCGGCTCTTCGATCATCTCGTGGTGCGTCCCGACCCGGACGCCATCACGGTCTTTGTATCCGCCAACGGAACCGGCAAGACCTCCGTGCTCGAGGCGGTCTTCGCACTGGCCACCGCGTCGTCATTTCGTACTGGCACCGCGGGTGACATGATTCGCAACGGGAGCGACTTAGCCGAGGTGCATGGTGTTCTCTTCCATCACGAGCGGCGCGTGTCACTCGACCTGACTCTCACCCGTGGGACGCGTACGACCAAGCGCATGCTCGTCAACGGACAACGGCCCCGTTCTCGCGCGGATCTCAGTGAGGCCCTGCCGATCACGATCTTCACCCCCGAGGGAGTCGACGTCGTGCGCGGCGGACCAGAGGCGCGGCGCTCGTTCTTCTCTATCTTGATGACGGACGTCAAACTTCAGGCCGGAGAGCTCATCGAGCGCTACGCCCGGGTTCTCAGCCAACGAAACGCCGTGCTGCGCTCGTGGCGAGGTGAGAGACCTAGTCTCCAACAACGCGACGAGATCGCGGTCTGGAGCACCGATCTCGCGCATCTGGGAGAGGATCTGGTGCACTCGCGCATGGAGTTGCTCGACGCTCTAGAACCGCGTGTGGCCCAGAGCTACCGTCGTTTGGCCGGCCAGACCGCTCACGTAGGTCTCGAGTACGTTCCGTCCTGGTCCGGGGTCCTATTCGACGCCCTCGAGCAGACACTCGAAGACGATCGTGTCCGCGGATTCACCACGGTAGGTCCCCATCGAGACGACGTGCGGATCCTCCTAGACGAGCGTGACGCACGCCATCAGGCCTCTCAGGGTGAGCAGCGATCCCTGGCCCTCGCGATCCGCCTCGCTGGCGACGAGCTCGTACGCGAGCGACGAGGAGTCGATCCCCTGGTGCTGCTCGACGACGTGTTCAGCGAACTGGACCCCGGACGGGGCGAGAGGCTTCTCTCCCTGTTGCCCCCGGGCCAGACTCTGGTGACGACGGCCTCACCGATTCCGTCCGGCCTGCATCCGGCCGTCACCATCGACCTGACGGACATGGCGTGAGGCGCCGAGACGAGCCCGTGGGCATCAGCGAGGTTCTCAACTCCCTCGCCTCTCGGCTCAAGCGAGTCGACCTGCGCCTCATCGACGAGATCCGCACCCTGTGGCCGCAGGTCGTGGACGCCTCGCTGGCCTCTTCGTGCACACCCCTTCTCATTCGTGACGGTGTGCTGATCGTGGCCGTTCCCTCGGGTGCCTACGCGCAGCGCGTGAACGAGGAGACCCCCCGCATCCTGGCCGGCTTCGGTGTGCTGGGCGCAAGAGCGCCCCGGGGGATCAGGACCCGTGTGCAGAGTGCCTGAGTAGCCTCTCCCACCCCGGTCTCGGTTCGGATGTGACAGCCATTCGGGTAGGATGAGAGAGGTCAAAAACACCTCGCCGTGGGTATTTTCGCTGCCCTGAACGTCGAGCGGAAAGGATTTCTTCGTGGCCGACAAGACCAAGGGCTCCGCCAGCTACGGCGCTGGCGACATCACCGTCCTGGAGGGTCTCGAACCAGTTCGCCTGCGGCCCGGTATGTACATCGGCTCGACGGGGCCGGCCGGTTTGCACCACCTGATCTGGGAGATCGTGGACAACGCGGTTGACGAGGCGATGGCCGGGTACTGCACGCGTATCGACGTCACGTTGCTGAGCGACGGGAGCTGTCGGGTCGTGGACGATGGTCGCGGCATCCCCGTTGAGGATCACCCGCAGTATCCGGGCAAGTCCGCCGCGGAGATTGTCTACACGGAGCTGCACGCCGGCGGCAAGTTCGGTGGCAGTGGCTACAAGGTCTCCGGGGGACTGCACGGCGTGGGGGCCTCCGTCGTGAACGCGCTGTCCACTCACCTGGTTCTCGAGGTGGACCGAGATGGCCAGCACCACCGCTTGGAGTTTCGCAACGGTGGGGCTCCACAGGGAAAGCTGAAGGTCACCGGCCCGGCCCCGCGTGGTCGCACCGGCACCATAGTGACCTTCAGCCCCGACGCCAGCATCTTCGACGACGTTGACTTCCGAGCCCAGACGGTGATCGAGCGTCTGCAGATCATGGCCTTCCTGAATCGGGGCCTCGAGATCCGCTTCAGCGACGAGCGCCCGGGCCGCCAGGCCAAGGAGACGTTCAAGTACTCCGGCGGGATCGTGGACTACGTGCGCCACCTGAACAGCTCGAAGGAGTCGCTCTTTCGCAAGGTGGGCTTCTATGAGCAGTCCGAAGAGAGCCAGGAGGTGGAGGTCGCCTTCCAGTGGAACACGGGCTACTACGAGTCGATCCACTCCTTCGCCAACGGCATCGCCACCATTGAGGGGGGGATGCACGAGGAGGGCTTTCGCAAGGCCATCACGAATGTCGTGAACCGCTACGCGCGCAAGCGCGGGCTGCTCAAGGAGAAGGACGAGAACCTCGAGGGAAATGACATTCGCGAGGGCCTGACGGCGATCGTCTCCGTTCGACTCACGTCCCCGCAGTTCGAGGGCCAGACCAAGGGCAAGCTGGGCAACGTGTCGATGCGCTCGCTGGTCGAGCGCGCGACGAATGAGAAACTGGCCGACTGGCTGGAGGAGAACCCCCGCGAGGCGGGTCAGATCGTGGCCAAGGCGGTGCAGGCCTCGCGTGCCCGCATCGCGGCCCGTCAGGCCCGGGACCTCACCCGACGCAAGTCGGCCCTGGACGGGGCGGGTCTGCCCGGCAAGCTGGTGGACTGCTCCTCACGTGAGCCGCGCGAGTGTGAGCTCTTCATCGTCGAGGGCAACTCGGCCGGTGGATCGGCCAAGGACGCGCGGGACCCGCGCACGCAGGCCATCCTGCCCATTCGCGGAAAGATCTTGAACGTCGAGAAGGCGCGCACGGACAAGATTCTGAAGAACACCGAGATCCAGGCCCTCGTGGCGGCCATCGGAGCGGGCGTCGAGGCCGACTTTGACGTGAGCAAGATTCGCTACGACAAGATCATCCTCCTGGCCGACGCGGACGTGGACGGCAGTCACATCCGCACGCTGCTACTGACGTTCTTCTTCCGCCAGATGACCGAACTCGTGAACAACGGCCACGTCTACGTCGCCCAACCTCCCCTGTACTCCACACTGGTGGGCAAGGAGAAGGTCTACCTGCGCGACGACGCGGCCAAGGCCAAGTTCCTTTCCGAGCGACCGGAACACAAGGGCGAGTTCCAGCGCCTCAAGGGCCTGGGCGAGATGGACTACGACGAGCTGCGTGAGACCACGATGGACCCGACCAAGCGGGCCCTGTTGCAGATCACCGTCGAGCAGGCGGCCCTGGCGGACGAGGTCTGCTCGATCCTGATGGGTGACGACGTGCCGCAGCGGCGGCACTTCATTCAGACCAACGCCAAAGACGTCCGGTTCCTGGACATCTAGGAGAGACCATGGCCCGCAAGTCGTCCGGAGCGGACAGCAACGAGAGCGCGGAGCCCGTGCTCGGCTACATCGAGCCGATCGAGATCAACCTCGAGATGGAGCGCTCCTTCCTGGAGTACTCGATGTCAGTCATCGTCAGTCGAGCCCTGCCCGATGTGCGCGACGGCTTGAAGCCCGTGCACCGGCGAATCCTGTACTCGATGTTCGACCAGGGACTGCGCCCCGACCGACCGCATACCAAGTGCGCGAAGGTGGTGGGCGAGGTGATGGGCACGTACCACCCCCACGGCGACTCGGCGATCTATGACGCCCTGGTGCGCATGGTGCAGGACTTCTCGATGCGCCATCCCCTCATCGACGGGCACGGCAACTTTGGCGGCACGGGTCCGAACGACGGGGCCGCCGCGATGCGCTACACGGAGTGCCGTCTGGACTCTCTGGCCCTGGAGCTACTCGACTCCATTGACGAAGAGACCGTCGACTTCGAGCCGAACTACGACAACACGACCACGCAGCCCTCGGTGCTGCCCTCACGCTTTCCGAACCTGCTGGTCAATGGGTCTCAGGGCATCGCGGTGGGCATGGCGACACGCATACCGCCGCACAACCTCGGCGAGGTGATCGACGCCACTCTGCACCTGCTGGGCAACCCCAGCGCGACCTCGGACGACTTGATGGGCTTCATCAAGGGTCCCGACTTTCCCACGGGCGCCCAGATCCTGGGTCGACAGGGCATTCTGGACGCCTATCGCACGGGACGCGGCTCGATCAAGACGCGCGCGGTCGCCGAGATTGACGAGCATCGTGGGGCCACCCGCATCGTGGTGACGGAGTTCCCCTACGAGGTCTCGGTGGAGTCCATCGAGGAGAAGATCGACGAGCTCGTCAAGTCTGGCGATCTCGACGGCGTGGCCGAGGTCCAGAACGACTCGGCGGGTCGCAAGCCCCGTCTGGTCATTCGCCTGAAGCGTGACGCCAACGCGAACGTGGTGCTGAACAAGCTCTACAAGAACACCTCTCTGCAGAGCACGTTCGCGGTCAACATGCTGGCCCTGGTGGACGGCGTGCCGCGCACGCTCAACCTGGCTCAGGTGCTGGGCCACTACATCGCCCATCAGGTCGAGGTCATCACGCGACGCAGCCAGTATCGCCTGGCCAAGGCCCAGGCGCGCGCACACATCGTCGAGGGCCTGCTCAAGGCCATCGACATGCTGGACGCGGTGATCACGGCGATTCGGGCCTCGGAGGACCGCTCCAGCGCTCGCGCAGCGCTGATGAGCGCACCCTTCGAGTTCACCGAAGAGCAGGCGAATCACATCCTGGACATGACGCTCGGGCGCCTGACCCGACTCGGTCGCCGCGAGCTGGACGAGGAGATGGCCCGCCTCCGCGAAACCATTGCCGAGCTCGAGTCGATCTTGGGCTCGGAGCAGCGGCTGCGCGCGGTGATCGCTGAGGAGATCACCTCGGTGCGCGACAAGTTCGCCGATGCGCGTCGCACGAGCATCGTCAACGACCCCGGTGAGCTGGGCACTGAGGACCTGATCGAGGACGTCGAGCTGGTCATCACGATGACGCGGGCTGGCTACATCAAGTCCGTGTCGTCGGACTCGTTTCGCGTCCAGGGTCGCGGTGGGCGCGGGGTGCAGGGGGCCAAGCTGCGCGACGAGGACTTCGTAGAGCAGATCGTGCACACCTCGGCGCACGCCTACCTGCTGCTCTTTTCGAACCAGGGCCGCGTGTTCCGCCTGCGGGGCCACGAGATCCCCCTGAAGGAGCGCACCGCCAAGGGCACCGCCGTCGTGAACCTGCTCAACCTGGCCCCGGGCGAGTCGATTCAGGCCATCGTGGCCACCCGGGACTTCCCCGAGGACAAGTTCTTGCTCTTCGCCACCCGCAACGGCACGGTCAAGAAGACCGCGTTCAGCGAGTACGACAAGTCACGTCGTGAGGGCTGGATCGCCATCAACCTGCGCGAGCGTGACGAGGTCGTGCGAGTGGTGGCCACGAGCGGCACCGATGACGTCATGATCGTGACGCACCGGGGCATGGCCATCCGCTTCAACGAGGCCGAGGTGCGCGAGATGGGTCGTGACGCCACCGGCGTGCGCGGCATCAAGCTCAGGGACGACGACCGAGTGATATCGCTCGACGTCATCAGCGATGACGTGGACCTCTTCCTGGTGACAGACGCCGGCTACGGCAAGCGCGTGAAGACTGAGCGCTTCAATCGCCAGGGCCGCGGGGGTCTCGGCGTTCGTGCCATCAAGCTGACTGCGGCCCGTGGCTTCGTCGCCGCGGCGATGATGGTGCGCTTCACCGACGAGGTGCTGCTGGTCTCCTCGGGCGGAGTTCTCATTCGCGTGCCCGTGCGCGAGGTGACGTCCCAGGGCCGTGACGCCACCGGCGTGCGCGTGATGAACCTCGACGAGGGTCACAGCATGGCCACGGCCGCCGTGGTCGCGAGCGAGGACGACTAGTCGCCGCGGTGATCCCAGGCCCGCTCGAGTGCAGCGAGGTACGCCTCGACCCCCTGAGCGCCACTGACGAGGAAGGCGTTGTCTAGCACGAGGGCCGGCACGCCCCGCAGCCCGAGGCGCGCGGCGAGAGCCTCGTCGTCACGCACCTCATCGGCGAAGTCGGCACCGTCGAGCGTGCGGGCTGCGCCCTGGACACCGAGATCCTCGGCGATCGCGAGGAGGGTCGCGCGTTCTCCGACGCATCGGGCCTGCTCGAAGTGAGCGGCGTAGAGGGCGTCCAGCACGTCGGGTCCGCGACCCTGCGTCTCGGCGAGCTTGACGAGACGGTGGGCGTCGAAGGTGTTGCCCGGCTGGGCGCTCGCCAGCGACCAGCTCATGCCGTGCTCGGCCGCCTGGGCCTCGAGCCGCGCGTGCATGGAGGTGATCTGCTCGTGGCTGGTGGAGTACTTCTCGGCCAGCATCTCGACGACGGGCGTCTCGAACACGCGCGGCGCGCTCGGATCCAGTTCGAAGGCGTGGTGGCGCACGCGCACCTGCTCGGCGTGCGCGAAGCGGCCTAGCGCGGTCTCGAGCTGACGGCGACCGAGGCAGCAGAACGGGCAGACGACGTCGGCCCATAGATCCAGGCTCAGGGTGTCGTCCACGTCGAATCCTTCCGCGCGAGCTCTCGACGGGCAGAATAGCGGGATGACGACACGGATCATGAGCGCCGACGAGGCGGTCTCGCTGATTCGCCCGCGCGACAGCGTCGGATTCGGATTGGTCACCGCGACGCCGATGAACCTGCTCGCGGCGATGTCGCGGCGCGTGGACTGGGAGGACCTCACCCTCTGCGGGGGTCTCTCCCTCGGGCGTCACGACGTCTTCGTGCACCCCAACGTGCACTACCGCTGCCAGTTCCTCGGTGGGGCGGATCGGGCCTACAAGGCCGCGGGCGCCGACGTGCAGTACGTGCCGTCGTTCTTCCGCCACTACGGGGTGATGATGCAGCGCCTCGGCATCCGGGTCATGCTCATGGCTGGATCGATGCCCGACGAGAACGGCGACATCTCGGTCTCGCTGTACAACGGTGCCACGCTCGAGGAGTGCCGGCGCGCCGGGCGGGACCCCGAGCGACTGCTCTTGGTCGAGGTGTCGCCGCACTACCCGCGCACACGGGCCCTGGCCGGGCACGCCAACACCGTCAACGTCGCCGACGTCGATGCGCTGGTCATCACTGACCAGCAGCCGATCCTCTTTCCGAACGAGCCGGGCACCCCCGAGGACGCGGCCATCGCGTCCTACGCCGCCGCGTTCATCTCGGACGGGGCCACCCTGCAGACGGGCATCGGCGCCGTGCCGAACCTAGTGGCGCACGCTCTCGTGGAGGGCGCCGGCGGCGACTACGGCGTGCACTCCGAGATGTTCACCGACGGACTCTGCCAGCTCATCAAGGCGGGCAAGGTGACGAACACGAAGAAGACGATCAATCCGGGCGTGTGCGTGATCACGTTCGCGGCGGGCTCGCGGGAGACCTACGACTTCATCCACGAGAATCCGATCGTCGCGATGGCCCCGGTGACCTACACCAACGACCCCGCGGTGATCGCCCAGAACCATCGCATGGTCTCCATCAACTCGGCCCTCGAGGTCGACCTGCTCGGGCAGATCGGGGCTGACTCGATCGGCTCTCGACAGTTCTCCGGCGTCGGGGGACACCAGGACTTCGTCGAGGGCACCTCGCTGAGCGTCGATCACGTCTCGCTCATCTGCCTGCAGTCGACAACGACGGTCGAGGGCCGACGGGTGAGTCGCATCACCGGCGCGATGAGCCCCTTCGGCTCGGTCACCTCGCCGCGCCAGCTGGCTGGCGTGATCGTGACCGAGCACGGCGCGGCCGATCTGCGGGGTCGCACCGTGCGCGAGCGGGCCCTGGCTCTGGCCGACATCGCGCACCCGGAGTTTCGCGACGAGCTGAGGGAGATCGCGCGCACCCTAGGCTGAACCGGTGCTAATCGTCCGCGACCTGGGAATCGAGATCGGGGCCCGCCAGCTGCTGGCCCCGGTCTCCTTCTCGGTCGGTGACGGTGAGAAGGTCGGTCTGGTGGGGCGCAACGGCGCGGGCAAGTCCACCCTGCTGGCGGTGCTGCTGGGCGCGCGCGCGGATCACCTGCGCATCAGCGGCACCGTGCAGATCCAGGGCTCGCTGGCCCACCTGCCCCAGGAGCCGGTCCCGCGGGGCCTCGGCGTCGAGGCGATTGGTCTGTCCCACGTGCTCTCGGCGCGAGGTCTGGACGCACTGGACGCGCAGATGCAGCAGGCGCGACACGACCTGGCCGCCAGTGCCACCGAGGAGACGATTGAGCGGTTCACCACTCTGGAGGCGGAGTTCCGCGAGCGCGGGGGCTACGAGGCCGAGAGCGAGGTGTCGCGCCTGGCCGCCGGACTCGGGCTGGCCGAGGATCTCCTGCTGGAGGACATCGACTCG
Organism: Actinomycetes bacterium; assembly: GCA_021782915.1. Taxonomy (GTDB): domain Bacteria; phylum Actinomycetota; class Acidimicrobiia; order Acidimicrobiales; family RAAP-2; genus RAAP-2. Next base: position 54,831 of record JAJXUK010000002.1, read on the forward strand.
CTCTCGGGCGGTCAGCGGCGCCGTGTGGACCTGATGCGTGTGCTGTACGAGCGCCCCGACATCATGGTGCTGGACGAGCCCACTAACCACCTGGACCGCGCGGCCAAGGGGTGGCTCTTCGACGAGCTCGACCGGTTCGAGGGCACGGTCCTGGTGATCAGTCACGACCTGCCCCTGCTGGACAAGGCCATCGATCGGGTGCTCTCGCTGCGCGAGGGCCAGCTGCGCGAGTACCGCGGCAACTACTCGAAGTTCCTCGCTCAAGAGGCCGCCCAGATCGAGAGCGAGGAGAAGCTCGCCAGGGCCCAGGACGCCCAGATCCATCGACTCAAGACCCTCGCCGACTCGATGCGCGGGCAGACCGAGAAGCGCGCGCGTCTGGCCAAGGTGCTCGATCGCAAGGTCGAGCGACTGCGCGATGACCGCGTCGAGGTGACCAAGCGTGAGCGCACGGTCAGATTCGCGCTGCCGGTTCCCCCGCGCAGCGGCGACGTGGCCATGACGGTCGAGCACGTTGGCGTCGCCTACGGTGCGCACCGGGTCCTGCGCGACGTCGGCTTCATCTCTCGACGCGAGGACCGCATCGTGATCGTCGGACGCAACGGCGCCGGCAAGACCTCGCTGCTGCGCTGTCTGGCCGGCGTGCAGCTGGCCCAGGCCGGCGCGGTGCACTTCGGGGCCAATGTCGTCGTGGGCTACTTCGCCCAGGAGCACGAGCAGCTCGACTTCGACAAGAGCGTGCTCTCGCACCTGGACGGGGCCACCGTGAAGGGGGACCTCGAGCGGCGCAAGCTGCTCGGGGCCTTCGGGCTGAAGGGCTCGGCCGTCCACCAACTGCCGGGCACGTTGTCGGGTGGCGAGCGGGCCAAGCTGGCCCTGGCGATCCTGGCCGCCTCGAACGCCAACCTGCTGCTGCTGGACGAGCCCACCAACAACCTCGACCCGGCCAGCGTCGAGGCCCTCGGGACCATGATGCGCTCCTGGCGCGGCACGATCGTCGCCGTGAGCCACGAGCGCGGCTTCGTCGAGGCCCTCGAGCCGACGCACGCCGTGCTGTTGCCCGAGGAGTTCTTCGACCTCTGGCGCGAGGACTACATGGACCTCATCGAGCGGCGATAGGTATTCGGGCCCCAGGGAGCAGTCGCGCGGCGAACCTAGAGTGAGCCGGAGATGCTGGTGCGCCTTCTCCGTCCGTACCTGCGCCCTCGCGCGGGCCCGATCAGCCTCGTCGTCACGCTCCTCCTGGCCCAGACGTTGGGCAACCTCTACCTTCCCAACTTGAACGCTGATCTCATCAATCGGGGCGTGGTGGTCGGGAACCTGCACTACATCTGGGTGACGGGCGCGTGGATGCTGCTGATCACCCTGGCGATCAGCGTGGTGGCCATGACGGGGGTGTACTGGGCGTCGCGCATATCCATGGGGGTGGGAGCGGACCTGCGCGCCAGCGTGTTCCGTGCGGTGCAGGAGTTCTCCCTGCGCGACATGAACGAGTTCGGCACGCCGTCGCTGATCACGCGCAACACCAACGACGTCCAGCAGATCCAGATCTTCCTGCAGGTCGCCTTGACGATGATGGTCATCGCGCCCATCATGATGATCGGGGGGATGGTCTTCGCGATCCGCGAGGGCGCGCGTCTGCTGCCCCTGCTCGCGGTGGCGGTGCCGCTGATGATCGGCTTCCTGGGCCTGATGATGATGCGTGTCGTGCCGCGCTTTCGCACGATGCAGGTGAAGATCGACCGACTCACTCAGGTGCTGCGAGAGCAGATCACCGGGGTGCGGGTGATACGCGCCTTCGTACGCGTACCCCACGAGGCCCACCGTTTCGACCAGGCCAACGCCGACCTGACCGCAACGACGCTCTCGGTGAACCGGCTCTTCGCTCTCATGATGCCCGTGATGATGGCGATCCTCAACCTGTCCAGCGTCGCGGTCTTGTGGTTCGGTGGGCGCTACGCGGCAGCGGGATCCATGTCCATCGGCAACCTGACGGCGTTTCTCTCCTACATCCTGCAGATCCTGATCTCGGTCATGATGGCCACGATGCTGGCGATCCTGGTGCCGCGGGCCATGGCCAGCGCCGAGCGCATCGAGCAGGTGCTGCGCACCCAGCCCACGGTGATCGATCCGCCGGCGCCGCGGCGACCGGGCCGACGCGACGGGAGCGTCGAGCTCGAGGACGTGTCCTTCGCCTACCCCGGCAGCGAGCGGGCCGTGCTCGCCGGGCTCAGCTTCCGCCTCGAGCCGGGGCGCACCAGCGCCGTCATCGGGGGCACGGGCTCGGGCAAGTCCACACTGCTGAGCCTGATCCCGCGGTTTCTCGACGCCAGCCAGGGGGTGGTGCGCGTGAATGGCCTCGACGTGCGCGAGCAGGCGCGCGAGGAGCTGTGGTCCTCGATTGGTCTCGTGCCCCAGGCCGCGTACCTGTTCCGGGGCACCGTGGCGAGCAACCTGCGCGTCGCGGATCCCGAGGCCAGCGAGGAGGAGCTGTGGCGAGCCCTGGAGGTCGCCCAGGCCTCTGACTTCGTCCGCTCCATGCCGGGGGGCCTCGACGCGCCGATCGACCAGGGTGGCACGAACGTCTCCGGGGGTCAGCGCCAGCGCCTGGCGATCGCGCGCGCCCTCGTCAAGCGCCCCGTCCTCTACCTCTTCGACGACTGCTTCTCCGCCCTGGACGCGGAGACCGACGCCCGCCTGCGCCGCGCGCTCGCCGAGGCCACGGCGCCGTCCACGGTGCTGATCATCTCCCAGCGCGTCTCGACGATCATGCACGCCGAGCAGATCGTCGTGCTCGACGAGGGCAGCGTCGTGGGCGTGGGTACGCACGACGAGCTCGTGGCCTCGTGCGCGCCCTATCGCGAGATCGTCGTCTCCCAGCTCGGGCGCGCCGCGTGAGCTTCGGGGCCGGACCGGGTGGCGCCTGGCGCGCGGGCATGGGCGCCAGTGCTGCTCCGCCCGCGCCGGGGGTGAACCTTCGCGCGACGCTGGGTCGGCTGATCGAGCGCCTGCGTGCGGAGCGCGTGGCGATGCTCAGCGCCCTGATCCTGGGTGTGGCGGCGGTGGCGGCCAACGTGAGCGGTCCGTGGATCTTGGGCCGGGCGACCAACGTGCTCTTCAACGGCATCGTGAGCGCTCGGCTCCCCAGCGGCCTGAGCAAGGCCCAGGCCCTGGCCCAGCTGCGCGCGCACGGTCAGGATCAGATCGCCCGGATGATCTCGACGATGAGCCTCACCCCGGGTGTCGGCGTGAACCTGACGAGACTGGGTCTGATCCTGGGCGTGGCGGCACTGGCGTACGTCGTCGGCTCGGCCCTCACCTACGGCCAGGGCTACCTCATGGCGGGCGTCGCCCAGCGCTCGATGTATCGACTGCGTCGTGACGTGGAGGACAAGCTCGCGCGTCTGCCGCTGCGTTACTTCGACTCGCATCCTCACGGTGACGTGCTGAGTCGGGTCACCAACGACATCGACAACCTGACGACCACCCTGCAGCAGGGCTTGAGTCAGCTGCTCACCTCGGTGCTCACCCTGATCGGCGTGTTGGGAATGATGGTGTGGATATCACCGTTGCTGGCCGTCATCGCGGTCATCACGATACCCATCGCGATTCTCCTGAGCCTGCTGGTGGCTCGACGCAGCCAAGTTCACTTCACCACTCAGTGGCGCGAGACGGGCGAGCTGAACTCGATGGTCGAGGAGTCGCACACGGGCCACGCCCTGTTACAGGTCTTCGGACGCCGCGCGGCGGCCTCACACGAGTTCGACGGGGTGAATGAGCGCCTCTACCACGCCAGCTTCCGGGCCCAGTTCCTCTCGGGCATCATCCAGCCGACGATGCAGTTCGTCTCGAACCTCAACTACGTGGCCATCGCCGTGATCGGGGGATATCGCGTGGCCTCGGGGCTCCTCTCCCTGGGTGACGTGACGGCGTTCATCCAGTACACCCGCCAGTTCACGATGCCCATCACTCAGATCGCCGGGCAGATGAACATGCTTCAGTCCGGGCTGGCCTCGGCCGAGCGCGTCTTCGAGTTCCTCGATGCGTCCGAGGAGTCCCTCGAGCGCGAGTCGGCCTTCGGCGTGCCGGGACGTGGCGCGGTCTCGCTGGAGCACGTGGACTTCCGCTACGACCCGGCCGTGGCGCTGATCCAGGACTTCACGTTGGACGTCGCGCCGGGCCAGACGGTTGCGATCGTGGGTCCGACGGGGGCGGGCAAGACGACGATGGTCAATCTGCTCGTGCGCTTCTACGAGATCGATGCGGGGCACATCCTGCTCGACGGGGTCGACTACCGAGACCTCACGCGTGACGAGGTGCGCCAGCACTTCGCGATGGTCCTGCAGGACACGTGGCTGTTCTCGGGCACGGTCCGCGAGAACATCGGCTACGGCCGTCCCGGCGCCAGTGAGGACGAGATCGTCGCCGCGGCCAGCGCGGCCCACGTGGACGCCTTCGTGCGCACGATGCCCCACGGCTACGACACGGTGCTCGGAGACGACACGGCCACCGTCTCGGCGGGTCAGCGACAGCTCCTGACGATTGCGCGCGCCTTCCTGGCCGACCCGGACATCCTGATCCTGGACGAGGCGACGAGCAGCGTGGACACGCGCACCGAGGTACTGATCCAGCGCGCGATGGGCGACCTGCGCCGTGGGCGGACCAGCTTCGTGATCGCGCACCGGCTCTCGACCATCCGCGACGCCGACGTCATCCTGGTGATGGAGCATGGCCGGGTGGTCGAGCAGGGGGACCACGAGGCCCTGCTGGCGGCCGGGGGCGCCTACCAGCGCCTCTACGCCAGTCAGTTCGCTGCGGCCGACCCGGCCGCCTGAGGCGGCGTCGCATAGGAAGCGCCAATAGCCATTCCCATTATTTTCAATTGGACTTCTAGACCTTGCCTCGGTACCGTCGGACTGGAAGGGCTCACGGCCCCACGGTGGGGTCGAGGACCCTTCTGAGCGGAGGTTGGTTTCATGTCAGACACCAAGATGCTCAAATCGCGTGAGCCGATCAACGTGCCCTCGTTGTTCCCGTGGATGTCGCGCCAGTGGTTCGACGACTTCTTCCACGACGGGTTCTGGCGACCCATGTTCGCCATCGAGGAGTTCCGTGACGGCGACGAGTTGGTGGTGCGAGCTGAGCTGCCTGGCGTCGACCCGGACAAGGACGTCGAGCTTGAGGTCATTGACGACATGCTCGTCATCTCGGCCGAGAAGTCCGAGTCGCGTGAGCACGAAGGCGCCGACGTGCACCGCAGCGAGTTCCGCTACGGATCCCTGACGCGCAACGTGCCGATCCCGCGCGGCGTGAAGGAGTCCGACATCAGGGCCACGTACAGGGACGGGGTGCTGGAGATCCGTATGCCAGTACCCGCGTCGTCCAGTGGCGCGAGCCACCGAGTCGCCATCAAGCGCTCGTAGAGCCTCCCAGGCGGCGGCCGGCGATCCGATGGGTCGCCGGCCGTTGCCGTTCTACGCGGCACAGGACGTTCAGCCCTGGGCGCGCGAGGCCGTCGCGCCGTAGCGTGAGAGCGTGAGCGAGCAGCGTCGCGTCGGCGTGCCTCGGGCGAGCTGGTGGATCCTCGGAATCGTCGTGCTCGGCTTGGTCGGTGGCGGTCTCGGTCACGCCGCCGGCTCGTCGCGCCTCGGCGACGGCGCGTGGATCGGCGCGACGGGCGTCGGCGTGGTCCTCTCCGTGGCCACGATGGTGCGCAGTCTGCGCGCGCGCCGTCTGGGCGTCGACGTCATCGCGTTGCTGGCGCTGCTCGGCGCCCTCGGGGTGCGCGAGTACCTCGCCGGCGCGGTCATCAGCGTCATGCTTGGCACCGGCCAGGCCCTCGAGGACTGGGCCACCGGACGGGCCCGACGTGAGCTCGCCGCTCTGCTGGGCCGGGCCCCGAAGCTCGCGCACCGGTATCGCGACGGCTCGCTGGACACCGTCGCCTTAGAGGAGGTCGCCCCGGGGGAGCGATTGATGGTGGCCACGGGTGAGGTCGTGCCGGTTGACGGCACGGTCCTCTCGCCGAGCGCCGTGCTCGACGAGTCCGCCCTGACCGGCGAGGCGCTGCCCGTCACGCGCGTCGAGGGTGATCCCGTGCGAAGCGGTGTGCTCAACGCGGGCGCGCCCTTCGACCTGCTGGCGGTGGCCAGCGCCGAGCAGAGCACCTTCAGCGGCGTCGTGCGCCTGGTGCAGCAGGCCGAGTCGACCCAGGCGCCCTTCGTGCGTCTGGCCGATCGCTACGCCGTCATCTTCCTCTTCGTCAGCCTGGCCACGGCCGGTCTCGCCTGGGCGCTGGGTGGCCCGGCGCGCGCGGTGGACGTGCTCGTGGTGTCCACGCCGTGTCCGATGATCCTGGCGGCTCCGGCCGCCTTCATCTCCGGGCTGTCGCGCGCCGCGCGCCGCGGCATCATCGTCAAGAGCGGGGCGGTGCTCGAGCGCCTGGCCGGGGCGAGCACGCTGCTCATCGACAAGACCGGGACGGTCACGCGTGGGCACCCCGAGCTCGCAGAGCTGGTGTTGGGCCCGGGGCAGTCCGCCGACGTCGTCCTGAGCGCGGCGGGATCGCTCGATCAGATGTCCCCGCACGTCGTGGCCAGCGCGGTGGTGCGCGCGGCCCTGGACCACGCCGTGCGACTGGAGATGCCCCGGGACGTGGAGGAGGTCGCCGGCAGCGGCATCCGCGGTCTCGTCGCGGGCCGGCGCGTCGCGGTGGGCAACGAGCGCTGGGTGGGCCTGGCCAGCACGCCGGCCTGGGCGCGCGCGGCCCGCCGACGCGCACGTCGAGAGGGCTCACTGCTGGTCTACGTCGCCCTCGAGGGCGAGCCGGTCGGCCTGCTGGTGTTCTCGGATCCACTGCGTCACGACTCGGCGCGAACCATTCGTGCCCTGCGCCAGAGCGGCATCAGGCGCGTCGTCCTGGTGACCGGGGATCGAAGCGACGTCGCCGAGACGATCGGCTCAGTGATCGGCGTGGACGAGGTGCTGGCCGAGCGCCAGCCCGCCGAGAAGCTCGACGTGGTGCGCCTGGAGGCGCGCCGGGGCCCGACGATCATGGTGGGTGACGGCATCAATGACGCCCCGGCCCTGGCCATGGCGAGCGTCGGCGTCGCCATGGGTGCCCGCGGCGCCTCGGCGGCCTCGGAGGCCGCCGACGTCGTGCTCACGGTGGATCGTCTGGACCGCCTCGCCGAGGCCCTGCGACTCGCGCGCCGAACCCGGCGCATCGCGACCCAGAGCGTGCTGGTGGGCATGGGGCTCTCCCTCGCGGCGATGCTCGCGGCGACGATCGGCTGGCTGCCGGCGGTGGCCGGCGCGATCCTCCAGGAGCTCATCGACGCCGGCGTCATCGTCAACGCGCTGCGAGCCCTGCGGCCCGGTCCCCAGGAGGCGCGTCTGACCACGAGGGACTCGCGACTCGCCCAGCGATTCCAGGAGGAGCATCGCGCGGTGCGCGCGGTGCTCGATCAGCTGCACCAGATCGCTGACGACGTCAGCGACGACGAGTCGGGCGTAGCGGTGTCCTCGGCGCGGCGGATCCACCAGCGCCTGGTGGACGAGGTGCTGGCCCACGAGCTCGCCGAGGAGGCCGAGCTCTACCCCGCACTCGAGCGCTTCCTCGGCGGAGCGGATCCGCTCAGCACCATGAGCCGTGCGCACACCGAGATCGCCCACCGCATCCGCCGACTCGGCCAGCTGCTCGACGAGCTCGAGACCGACGCGGTGGACGTCGCCGACGTGGTCGATCTGCGCAGCATGCTCTACGGACTGCACGCCATCCTCAGCCTGCACACGGCCCAGGAGGAGGAGAGCTACCTCTCACTCGGTGAGGAGTAGACCCTCCCGTGGGGCCCTGGATAGGCTTCGCCCGGAGGGGGTGCATGGTGGAGTCTTTTCGCGGGGCCGATCTCGGCCGGGGCCCCGTCGGCGTCTCTGGCGCCGGAGCCCCGACGTGCACGCGGGCCCGGGCTCGCTGATGTGCCGCTCCATCACGCCGCTGCGGGGGCTGGAGCCGCCGGCCAGTGCCGCGCAGGTGCGTGACGCCGCCTCTCAGTTCGTGGGCAAGGTGGGTGCGCTCAGCCCGGCCCAGCGTGAGCGCCCGGAGGCCCAGCGGGCCATCGAGGCCATCGCCCAGGTCGTTGAGGGACTCCTGGATGAGCTGCCGGCGCGTCGGCGTGCTTCGAGCGTGTCAGCCCCGCGCCGGCGTCTAGGGAACAAGGATGCGCCGGAAGCGCCGCGCGGCGAGACGGAGTCCAGCCAGCCCGACGGCAGTCAGGTAGAGCGCGCGCAGGCCCATCAGTAGGGAGAGCTGGCCCAGGGCCAGGCCCCGCATGAGGGTGGCGGACTGGTACAGGGGCGACAGGGACACGATCGCCCCGAGCCAGCGCGGGTAGAGCGAGATGGGAAAGAACGTGGCCGAGAAGAGGAAGAGCGGCAGCTCTACCAGGGTCGCGAACTCGAAGTCCTGCCAGGAGCGAATGTAGGTGCACCCGGCCAGTCCCACCCCGGAGAAGGCCAGCCCGGTCAGCAGCGCGGCCGGCCAGCAGAGCACGACCCACGCGCTGCCGACGTCGCCCAGCAGCACCATGCAGACGATGAAGGAGGCCGCGTAGAGGGCGGCGCGCGAGAGCGCCCACCAGATCTCCCCGAGGGCCACGTCGCTCACGTCGAGCGGCGTGGCCAGGATCGCGTCGTAGGAGTGGGCGATCTTGAGGCGGAAGAAGACGTTGAAGATCGTGTCGATCACGGCGCCGTTCATCATGGAGGTGGCGAGCATGCCGGGCGCGACGAAGGCGGCGTAGCTCATGGGGTGTCCGCCGACGTGGATCGTGCCGATGAGCTTGTTCAGCCCGATGCTGATCGAGAGCAGGTAGAAGAGCGGCTCGAAGAAGCCCGAGACCATCATCAGCCACTGGCGTCGGTAGACGAGCAGGTTGCGTTCGAACACGTGGATCGAGCGGCGCGAGCCGAAGCGCGGCAGGACGCGAGTCAACATCAGTTCACCAGCCGACGGCGCAGCGTGTGGCGACCCCAGAGGAGCCCGGCGACGGCCATCACGCCGAGCACCGCGACGTGCGCGCTCAGGGCGCCGAGGGACCCGTGGCCGTCGGCGCCCGCGCGAGCCAGGGCGACGCCGTGGTACAGGGGGGCCAGCTGCACCAGCGGGCGCAGGTAGCCCGGGTACGCCGAGACGGGATAGAAGGTGGCCGAGAAGAGGAACATCGGCACGATGGCGAAGCGGTAGAAGGTGATGAGCGCACCCTCGTTCTCGAGCGTGCAGGTCCAGGCGACCAGGGGTGCGGCGAAGGCCAGGGCGATGAGGGTGGCCACGAGCGGCAGGCTGAGCGCCCACCACGAGTGCAGCGCGCCGAAGAGCCCGATGATCACGGTGTAGATGACACCCGTCGCCAGGGCTCGCGTGCCGACCCAACTCAGCTTGCCGAGCAGGACGTCCTCGGGCTCGAGGGGCGTAGAGATCGCGGCGTGGTACGTGCGCTGCCATTTGACGGCACCCAGCACGGACCACGTGGACTCGCCCTCGCCGATCTGCATCGCCGTCGTGGCCAGCAGGCCCGGCGCGATGAAGTCTAAGTAGCTCAGGCCCTGCACGCGCCCCGCGTGCTGGGAGACGAGGTGGCCGACCCCGACGCCCATCGCCGCGAGAAAGAGGAGGGGGAAGACGGCGGTGCTGATCACCGAGCCACGCCAGGTGCGCGCGTAGAGCACCGCGTGATACCACCAGCTGCGCTGCCAGCGGGCCCAGCCCGCGCTCGGGTGGGCCGTCACGTCGCTCATTCGACGAGGGTCCGGCCGGTCAGGCGCAAGAAGACGTCCTCCAGCGAGCTGCGCCGCACCAGCGTGCTCGCCGGGTTGACGCCGGCGCGGCCCAGCTGGCCGACGACCTCGTCACCGTCATTCACGTACAGCAGGATCCGGTCTGGCAGTACCTCCACGCGTGACGCGAAGCCCTCCAGGGAGGCGCGGAGGGGCTCGTGCTCGTCCTGGGCGAAGCGCAGCTCCACCACCTCGCGGGTGGAGTGCTGCTCGATGAGCTCGCTCGGCGCTCCCTGCGCCACGATGGAGCCCTGGTCCATGACGACGAGTCGGTCACAGAGCTGCTCGGCCTCGTCCATGTAGTGGGTCGTGATGATGAGCGTCACGCCCTCGCGCTTGAGCCGGTAGAGCCGGTCCCAGAGCAGGTGGCGCGCCTGAGGGTCCAGGCCCGTCGTCGGCTCATCCAGGATCAGCAGCTCGGGTCGATTGATGAGGGCGCGCGCGATGGTGAGGCGCCGCTTCATCCCACCGGACAGGTCGTCGACCTTGCTGTTCGCGCGCTCGGAGAGCTGGACGAACTCGAGCAGCTCGCGGGTGCGCTCCTTGACCTCGCTCCAGGGCAGGTCGAAGTAGCGCCCGTAGATCTCCAGGTTCACGCGCACGCTCAACTCGAGCTCGAGGGTGTCCTCCTGGGGCACCACGCCCAGTCGCGCCCGGATCGTTGGGCCGTGGGTGGCCGGATCCAGTCCCAGGATGCGCAGGGTGCCCTGCGAGGGAGTCGAGACCGCCGAGATCATGCGCATGGTGCTGGTCTTGCCGGCCCCGTTGGGTCCCAGGAAGCCGAAGCTCTCACCACGCCGGACCTCGACGTCGATCCCGTGCACCGCCTCGAAGGCGCCGAAGCGCTTGACCAGGCCCCGTGCCTCGACGACCAGGTCCTCCACGCTCACGTCTCCCTCTCGCCGCGTCGGGGCCGGAGCCCGGATCGCGCCGCGACCATCTGAGGGTAGTCGGGGCTCACGGTGTCGGTGCCGGGCCCGTGGCCTCGGCTCGCCAGAGCGCGTCGAGGTCCACCACCGCGTGTCGCGTGGGTGCCGTCGGCGCCTCGCGCGAGGGCGCAGACTCCTCGATCACCAGCCCGGCGGCCACGACGTCGTCGACGAAGCGACTCAGCAGCGCGTAGCTGTGACGGTCGTCCAGGGCGCGCCGGTGGTGGGCCAGGCGCATCGGTGCGTAGAGGCTGAGCCGGTCGCGCGCGCGTGTGATCGCGACGTAGAAGAGTCGCCGCTCCTCCGCGAGGCCCTCGGCGCTGCCCAGGGCCATGTCGATGGGGATCACGCCGTCGATGACGTGTGGCACGTGCACGTGAGACCACTCGAGGCCCTTGGCCGAGTGAATGGTCGAGATGACGACGTAGTCCTCGTCGAGCTCGGGCGGCCCGGCCAAGTCGCTCGTCGAGGCGGGTGGATCCAGGGTGAGCTCGGCGAGCCAGTCCGAGAGCCGGGCGCTAAGCCCGGCGGCGCTCACGAGGCGCTCGAGGTCGCCCAAGCGGGCCGGTGAGTCGGGGTAGTGAGCACGGATGAGCGGACGCAGGGCGTCGAGGACGGCGTCGGCCCGCGCGTCCGCCAGCACTCGCTCACGAGCCTGGGCGAGGGTGCGCAGCGTGTCGGCGAGGCTCTCGCGCACCGACGTGGGCGCGGCGAGCACCACGTCGGCCCAGTGGCTCAGCGGATCACGAGGCTGGGCGCGCACGACCTCGAGCAGGCCGCGGGCCCGGCTCGTGCCGATGCCCGGGTGCAGGCGCAGCAGGCGGTACCAGGCGACCTCGTCGTGCGCGTTGTCGACGAGACGCGCTGCGGCGATGAAGTCGCGCACGTGTGCGGCCTCGAGGAAGCGCAGTCCGCCGTACTTGCGGTACGGCACGTGTCGGGCGGACAGCTCGATCTCGACCAGGTCGCTGTGGTGTCCGGCGCGCACCAGGACCGCCTGTTCGCGCAGGGCCACACCCTCTTCGTGGGCGGCGAGGATGGCGTCGACGATCGCTCGGGCCTCCCCGGGCGCGTCGTGGCTGTGCACCAGTCGGGGAGCTGCTCCGGGGCCGCGGGCGGCTTCGAGTCGGATGCTCGGGCCCCCCTCGGTGGGGCGCACGGTGTTGGCCACGTCGAGGATGCCCTGGTGCGAGCGGAAGTTGCGCTCAAGGGCGATGACGCGCGCGTCCGGCAGCTGGGTGAGCAGCTCGCGCAGGTGTCGCGAGTCGGCGCCGCGGAAGCCGTAGATCGCCTGAGCCTCATCGCCCACGACCGTCAGGCCGCGGCCGTCCGGGGCGAGGGCCCGCACGATGTCGACCTGAATCTGGTTGACGTCCTGGTACTCGTCCACGAGCACGTAGTCGAAGTGGCGCCGCTCGTCGGCTATGAGCAGCGCGCGCCAGTACAGCAACAGGTCATCGAAGTCCACGACGCCCGTGTCGCGTTTGCGTGCGGTCACTGCGCGAAAGAGCTCTCCCATGGCCTCGACGTGTCCCGCGCACCACGGGAACTCGGTGGGCACCACCACACCCAGCGCCTCGCCCCGATTCACGCAGCGTGAGTAGATCGTCGCGAGAGTGCTCGCGCGTGGGAAGCGCTCCGTGATGCCGGCGAGTCCGTGCTCGGCTCGCAGCAGATCCATCAAGTCGACGACCTCGCCCGGGTCGAGCACTCCGAATCCGGGTGGGAGGCCCACGACCTCGGGATTGGCGCTCAGCACGCGGTGCGCGACGCTGTGAAAGGTGCCACCGACGGCGAGGCGTCCGGCGCCCGAGCCGGCGAGCGCGCTCGCGCGGCCCAGCATGTCGTCCGCGGCCCGGCGAGTGAAGCTCAGCAGCAGGATCCTCTCCGGCGCCGCGCCGCGCTCGAGTAGGTGCGCCAGGCGCGCGATGAGCGTGCGCGTCTTGCCGGTCCCGGCGCCCGCGGCCACCACGAGGGCTCCCTCACCGTGCGTGGCCACGGCGCGCTGGGTCTCGGTCAGCCCGTCGTCCCAGTTGGATAAAGCGAACACTTGTTCGATTATACGGTGGCCCGTGACGCGGCCGAGAGCCCTAGGGCGCGTGCGTCACGTCGTGGGCGACTCGGGAGGCGTCCCGCACGTTTCCGAATCCCCTGATGAGCGCCGGGGCCAGCGCGCGCGTGAGGATCTCGTCGTAGTCGGACCCTCCCAGTGAGTTCGCCCACGTGCCGAGCGCACTCAGGTAGGTGTCGCGCTCGGCGTCGGCACGGCGGCGCTCGTGGCTGTGTCCGAAGGGGTCCAGTGCCCGTCCGCGCAGTCGGCGCATCGCGCGCAGGGCGCGGAACGCGCTGGGTGCGCCGACGCGCACGGCGATCTTCGTGCGCCGGCCACTGTGCCGCCCCCACGCCTTGAGGTGATAGGTCACGCGCGCGTCCTCGCCGAAGGCGGCGGCCAGCTCGGTGCGGAACTGGTCGCTCAGGTGCAGGCGGGCCACCTCGTACTCGTCCTTGTAGGCCATCAGGCGATACGCCTGCTCGGCCGCGGCCCGCGAGAGGGCCCGGTCCTCGCGCCCGTGGCGCGCGTCGGCGACCAGCAGGGGCCTCAGCGCCTCCACGTAGCGACGCGCGTAGCCGAGATCCTGGTAGTCGGCGAGGTCCGCGGCACGATCCAGGACCAGCTCACGCAGCTCCGGATTCAGGTCCAGGGTGTCGATGAGGCGCTCTACGGGCTCGGCCGGGGGATCCGCGACGGGCGCCACAGCGTCCGAGAGCTGACCGGAGACGGCGGCGCGGCCCACTCGCAGGGCCCGCAGGTTGGCCTCGACGTCGACGCCGTTGATCTCGATGGCTCGCTCCAGGGCGGCGGGTGACAGGCCGAGCACTCCGCTCTGCAGCGCGGCTCCCAGCAGCAGGACGTTGGCGTGGGCCTCCGAGCCGACGTGTCGCTGGGCCAGCTCGGCCGCGTCGAGCCACACGTTCTGCTCGGCGCGCGTGCGCGCGTCCACGCGCGCACGCAGCTGTGCCAGGGTGGGACCCTCGAGGTCCGCGTCGGCCACCTGACGCCCGGTGGGCGTGGTGCTGCTGGTCATGACGGCGACCGTGCGCGTCGCACTCGCGGCGACGAGGTGGCGGTGGTCGGCGGCCACCAGTGGGTCGGCCCCGAGGTACACGTCGCACTCCTCGGCGCCGAGTCGACTGGTCGTGTCGAGCTCCTCGTCGCTGATGCGCAGATCCGAGATCACCGCGCCACCCTTCTGGGCAATCCCGGTCTGGTCCATCCCTCGCACGTGCCGGCCCTCGAGGTGCGCGGCCATCGCGATCAGCTGGGCGGCGGTGAGCACGCCTGTGCCCCCGATGCCGGCGAGGCGCACGGTCACATCGCGTGGCCCGTGCGCGAGCGGCTCGGCCAGCTGCGCACTGTCCGGCACGGGCGCGAGCTCGCGGTGCGCCCGTGAGCCGGGCTCGACGCTGACCAACGCCGGGCAGTCGCCCTGCAGACACGAGTAGTCGAAGTTGCACGACTGCTGGTGGATCTGGGTCTTGCGTCCGCGCCGTGTGGTGATGGGTCGCACGGACAGGCAGTTGGAGAACGCCCCACAGTCACCGCAGCCCTCGCACAGCAGGGTGTTGATGAAGACGTGCCGACGCGGTGTCTCGGCTTGGGCGCGCTTGCGCCTGCGGCGCAGCTCGGCCGCGCACTCCTGGTCGTGCAGCAGCACGGTCACCCCGGGGATCGCGGCCAGGCGCTCCTGGGCCTCGATGATGCGCTCACGGGGCCAGACCGTGACGGACGCCGGCAGGTCTCGGTACGCCTGGGGACTGGCCGTGGTGATCATCACCCGCGCCACGCCCTCGGCGTGCAGGTGACGCACGAGGTCAGCCATCGAGCGCCCGCCGGGAATGGCCTGGCCGCCCGTCATGGCGACCGTCGAGTTGACCAGGATCTTGTAGGTGATGTTCACGCCGGCCGCGACGGCGGCACGAATGGCCAGGGATCCCGAGTGCGCCAGCGTGCCATCGCCGAGGTTCTGGGTGAAGTGCGTCGAGCTGACGAAGGGGGACATGCCGTTCCACATGGCCCCCTCACCGCCCATCTGGAAGCGCCCGACCACGGTGCCCACCTGGCGCGTTCCCATCTGGATCGCCAGACCATGGCACCCGCTGCCCGAGCCCACGTACGTGCCGGGTGGGACCTTCACACCGGTGCTGTGCGGACAGCCCGAGCAGAAGTACGCGCTGCGCGCCAAGACCAGTGGCGCCGGGGGCGCGGGACGCGGGCGCTCCAGCCAGGCGCGCACCGCGGCGCTCTCGCGATGCGCGAGCACGCGCTGGGCCAGCGCGCGCGCGAGCACGTCGGCGTCGACCTCGCCGGTCACGGGGATCAGCGCTCGGCCGTGGTCATCGTGCTGGCCCGTGACCGCCGGAGCGTCGGGCATCCCGTAGAGCGCATCGCGCACCAGGGTCTCGAGGAAGGCTCGCTTGTCCTCCACCACCAGCACCTCGCGCAGGCCGCGGGCGAAGTCGCGCACCGTGGCGCGGTCCAGTGGGTAGGGCATTGCGACCTTGAGCAGGCGCACGCCGGTGCGTGCCAGGTCAGGGCCATCGATGCCCAGCGCGTGCAGGGCGTGGCGCAGCGCGAGGTAGGCCGGTCCGGCGGCGACGACGCCGAGCACGTCGTCGTGCGAGCGCGCGAGCACTCGGTTGAGCTCGTTGGCCACGCCGTAGCGTCGTGCCATCTCGAGGCGAGGACCGTAGAGACCCGACTCGAGCTCGATCAGCGTGGCGCCAAGAAGCTGGGCGCTCACGCGGTGACGGAAGCTCACCCCGTCGATCTCCCGGTCAGGCTCCACGACGCGAAAGCCCGCCAGGTCCAGCTCGACGCTCTGAGTCGCGCCGGCGACACTGGCCGAGATGCGCAACCCCGCCCAGAGCCCGGACGCGCGAGAGAGGGCGATGCCGTGCAGTCCGAGGTGCAACAGGTCGGCCGGATCCGCCGGGCTCAGCACGGGCATGGCGAGCGAGTAGAGCGTCGGCTCGGAGGTCGATGGCACGCTCGAGGACGTGGCCTGGGGGTCATCGCCCACGCAGACCAAGACGCCGCCCAACTCGGTGGTACCCATCAGATTGCCGTGGCGCAGCGCGTCGGAGCCTCGATCCAGGCCCGGAGCCTTGCCGTACCAGATCGCGCTGACGCCGTCGTGGGTGCGCTCGGGCTGCAGCATGGCGAGCTGGCTGCCGGCCACGGCGGTGGCGGCGAGCTCCTCGTTCAGTGCGGGTCGGTGCACGATGTCGTGCTCGGCGAGCAGAGCCCCCCGTCGCGCCAGCTCGAGGTCGTAGCCAGCCAGTGGCGAACCGGGATAGCCCGTGACGAATCCCGCCGTGGCCAGTCCGGCGGCAGCGTCAAGGCGACGCTGGTCCAGGGGCACGCGTACGAGAGCCTGGACGCCGCTGAGTAGCACCCGCCCCTCGAGCTGTCGATAGCGGTCCTCCAGCGCGACGTGGCGCATAGATTCCTCGCTCACGAGATCACGCTAACGAGGCGCCGGACGCGGCTCATGGGGCCCAAGGGCCCTAGTCCCTCGCCGGTGCGTGAGGCTGACTCAGGACCGCCAGTGTCCCAGGAAGCCCATCTCGACCTCGATGGCCGGCTGCACGGGGTGGCGCTCGAGGTGGTCGAGCAACTCGCTCAGGCGACCTTCGGCCACGCAGATGCTCGAGTCGGCGGCGCCGTAGTACAGATGTAGCGTCTCGCCGTCCTCTCGCAGGACCCAGCCGCAGGTGAACACGACGTCGGCGACGTCTCCGCTGCGCTCGTACTCCGCTTCGGGACCGAGGATCCACTCGTTGCTCCGAGCGATGACGTGGCGCGGGTCCGCGGCGTCCAGCAGGGCCAGGCCGAGACGGTAGATCGCGCCGGCCGCGGTGACGCGCACACCGTGATAGCAGATCAGCCAGCCCGCGTCGGTCAGCAGTGGCGGCGGTCCTAGTCCGACCTTGTTGGCGTCCCACCAGCCGCCTCGACGCGACGGCAGCAGAATGCGTGAGGTGCCCCAGTGGCGAAGATCGGGACTGAAGGAGAGCCAGACGTGCGAGCCGAGGCCGGCCGACGTGGGCGATGGCCGGTGGATCAGAGCCCAGCGTCCGTCGAACATCGTCGGGAAGATGGCTGCGTCCTTGTCGTCGGGTGTCATTAAGACGCCTCGACGGCTCCACGTGATGAAGTCCTTCGTGGTGGCCAGCAGGACGAGCGGACCCGCCGGCGAGTAGCCGACGTAGACGACGAAGTACTCGTCGGCGACCTTGGTGATGCGTGGGTCCTCAATGCCCCAGTGCTCCTCGAAGCCGTCCAGGTCTGGCTGCAGCCCCCGTTGAGGATCGATGGTCCAGTTGGTGAGTCCGTCGTCGCTCAGGGCCACGGCGAAGGAGGAGATGCCGGTGCGGTCCTCCACGCGCATCAGCAAGAGCGTCTTGCCCTCGAACAGCGTCGCGCCGGGATTGAAGACGGTGTTGATCTTCATGGGCAGGTCGGAGGCGGTGATGATCGGATTCTTGTGATAGCGCGTCAGCAGATCGCTGGCGCTGGCGTGGGTCATGGTGTCTCCTTGATGGGCGATGGGTGCTCTGGCGTGCGCGCGCGTGGCACACGCGCGTGTCGGAGGCGACGGCGTCGGGTCATGACGGCGACGTAGGCGAGGGTCGACTCGGCCCCCTGATTGGCGTTCACACCCGTGGGCGTCAGGCCGTCGAATCCCGCGCCGCTCAGCGGGTCACCGACGGGCACGCCCACGTCGTTGTCACCCTCGAACCACGACGCCGCCGACTCGACCACGCGCGCCCAGCGTTCCTGGCCGGTGAGAGAGAAGGCGCGCGCCGCGGCCTCGGCCATCGCCCAGGCCTCGATGGGCTGCTGGTCGAAAGCCGGTGCGAGGTCCTGCGCGGCGCGTCCCGCGACCGGGGTGAAGCTGAAGTGGCCCTCGAGGCTCTCTCGGGCGACGAGCCACTCGAGCAGCGCCAGGCCCCGGGTCTCGGCGGCTCCATCGCCCCGGGCGTGGCCCAGAGCGATCATCGCCTCCGCCAGCAGGGCGTTGGAGTAGCTGAGGCGCTCCTCGGGCCAGGGCCAGGTGGCGTCGTCGCCGGGTCCGGGCAGCGCGGCCGCGGCCGCGGCGAGCACGCGTTGAGCGGCGTCATTCTCCGCGTGCACGCTCAGCAGGCCC
This sequence comes from Actinomycetes bacterium, assembly GCA_021782915.1. Lineage (GTDB taxonomy): Bacteria > Actinomycetota > Acidimicrobiia > Acidimicrobiales > RAAP-2 > RAAP-2. The sequence goes on from JAJXUK010000002.1 coordinate 72,805, forward strand.
AGAGCGCCCAGAGCGGCGTGCGCGTTCGCGCGCGGGAACTCTGAGCGCCACTCACACGTGGCGGAGAAGAGCGTCTGGGCCCGACGGCGAACCTCGGACCACGGCGCGCGCGCGCCGGCGACGCCGAGGCCGTGCAGGGCGCGCGCGCTGGCGTCGTCGCTGGGCGGGTCCTCACTCCAGCGCCGACCCGGCAGTCGCCGCAGGCGGAAGCCCTCGGGGCCCACGTGGGCGTCGTCGAGGAAGTCCAGGGCGCGGTGCGCGAGGGCCCTGGCCCGCTCGCCCGTGAACTCGGAGGCCACCAGCAGGAGTCGGCCGGCGTCGTCGGTGCAGTATCCCAGGTGCGGGAGCGCACGTGAGCCCTCGGCGTGCTCGACGAGGCCGTCCTCGTCGCTGAGCTGCCAGAGGTGCGCGAGAGAGACGGGCCGACTCACCGGAACGGGACCCTCATCACGAGGGATTCGAGCAGGCGGCTGAGCTGCTCGGCCACGGTGGGCCAGGTGAGCGACTCGCCGATCGCGCGTGAGTGCACGGCCATGCGCGCGGCGAGGCCGGGCTCGCGCAGCACCCGGCGCAGCGCCAGGCTCATCGACAGTGGGTCGGCGTGCTCCACGATGAGCCCGGCGCCGCCGGCGAGCAGTTCGACCGCGTGCGGGAAGCGGGTGGCCACGACGGGGCGCGCCGAGGCGAGGGCCTCGACCAGGACACCGGAGCTGACCTGCTCGGTCGTCTCGTAGGGCAGCAGCACGACGTCGGCGCTGCGAATGAGCCCGTTCAGCGCGGCGCGGTCCCGATACTGGTCATCGAGGCGCACCATGGTCCCGACGCCGAGCTCTGCGGCCAGGGCCTCGAGGCGTCGTCGATAGTGGTCGCCGTTGGCGCGCTCGTGGGGGTGGGTGTGCCCGGCCACGACGTAGGTCACCGGCGGGTACAGGTCCCTCAGCTCGGCCACGGCGCGTATCGCGTCCTCAATTCCCTTGCCCGGTCCCAGGAGCCCCCACGTCAGTACGAGCCCGCCGGGTCGGCGCTCGTGGGGTCGGCGCTCGAAGTTGGCCGTGGCCCCGTGGGGCACGAGGGCACCGCGGCGCACGTGGTGGGTGGCGCGCAGGCGCGCCAGCGCGGACGCGCTGGGCACCACCACGAGCTCCGCGCGATCGAGGAGGCTCTGTACGATCGATCGCTGCTGAGCGCTCGGTGCGACGAGCACCGTGTGCAGCTCGACCACCAGGGGAACGTGCAGCTCGCGCACGAGATCGAGCACGGCCTCGCCATCGTCGCCGTCGAAGATGCCGAACTCGTGCTGGATCACGACCACGTCGCACTCGTTGAGGACGCTCAGGACGTGGCTCATCGTCTGGGGGCGCCCGCGCACCCAGGACGCCGCAACCTCGGCGAGTGCGAACGGGGCCGGTTGCTCGACGACCCGCACGATGGGCACCTGCCAGCTCGGGCGCGCCTCGAGCAGCGCGGCGCGCACGTTGCGCGTGAAGGTCGCGATGCCGCACTCGGTGGGTGGGTAGGTGCCGAGCAGCCCGACGCGCAGACGTGGGCTGGGCCACCTGCTCTCGGTGCCCACCGACACTCGTGCCGGGTGACTCCGAGGTGGAACTGCTCGAAGCGACAGGTCGCTCATGGCTTGCCTCCGCCCCTGGGACCATTGTGTCAGTGTGGCGCAGGTGCTCCGTAGGCCCTGATCACGTCGGGCTCAGTGACGCTGAGGGGGCGAGCTCAGTTCGGACGCGCCCGGCGCACGAGGCTCAGCTGCACGAAGCGCATGACGTCACTGGGCGACACGATGCCGACGAGCTGACCGGCCTCAGTGACCAGGGCACGCGTGCCAGGACCCGTGCCCATGCGCGTGAGCAGCGCGACGACGGGCTCCTCGGGCGTGACCACCGGGATCTGCTCGGGCGCCAGGGCGACGTCGATGAGCAGCGTCTGGGCCCGGCGAGCCGGCTCGACGAGACGCAGGCGACTCAGGGTGGTGAGCCCAGCCAGGTGGCCGTCGGGGCCTACCAGGGGATAGGTGCTGAAGCGGTGGTGGGCCAGCTGACTGTCGAGCAGCTCGGCGACGGTCATGGTCTCGGAGAAGCGCACCGGATTCGGCGTCATCACGTCTCTGACGCGCACGCCGCCCAGGGCGCTGCGCAGCGTGGACGACGTGGCCTCGGCGCGCGCGGCCTGGACCAGGAACCAGCCCATGAACACCAGCCACAGCCCGAAGACCGTGCCGGCGATGAAGTCCAGAACCCCCAGTGTGATCAGGAAGAAGCCGAGGGCGACGCCCGCGCGCGTCGCGCTCGCCTCGGCACTCTCGCGCTCGTGGCGGTGGTGCCAGAGGGCCGCGCGTAGGACGCGGCCACCGTCCAGGGGTGCGGCCGGCAGCAGGTTGAATGCGCCCAGGATCACGTTGGTCCACGCGAGCCAGCCGGCCGCGGCGGCCACCACCGACGTGGCGCCCGCGGGATGGGCGATCCAGGCGAGGAGTCCGAAGAGCCCGGCGAGCACGAAGGACGTCAGCGGGCCCACCACCGCGATGCGAAAGTCGGCGCCGGGGCTGAGCGCCTCGCTCTCGAGCTCTGAGACGCCGCCGAAGAGCCAGAGGGTGATGCCGCGCACTCGGACTCCCTCGTGCAGGGCCATCACCGCGTGGGAGACCTCGTGGGCGAGCAGGCTCGCCATGAAGATGACCGCGCTCGCCGTGCCGACGACCCAGTACTGCGCGCTCGTAGCGTGAGGCACATAACTCGGCAGGATCAGGTCAGACAGCTCCCAGACGAGCAGCACCAGAATCAGCAGGATGCTCCAGTTGGCGCCGACCGGCACCCCGGCGATGCGACCGAGCTTGACGTCCTGGTCCATGTGGCCTCCCTCTCGCGGGGCTGGGCCCAGTATCCCAGGCCGGTCTGCGTGGCGCGCGTGAGACGAGGCCGTTGGCGGCGCTGCCTCGCCAGCCCTGGGCGCGCGGCAGTGGCCTAGGTCGTGCTCACGCGTCGCGCCGGGCCATGCGCCACGCCCCCAGCGCCGTCCAGCCGACTAACCACGCGACCACGACGAGCCACGCCAGTCCCCGCGACTCGGGAACCACCGAAGCGAATCCGGTGCCGCTGCCCGGGCCGGTCAGGGCGTGCGGGGCGAGGTGGGCCGTCGCCACGCCGATCACGCCGCGCTGCACGTTGAGCATGTAGGGGATGATGTGGCGCGAGGCGATGGGCGTGAGCACGACCTCGAGGATCAGCAGCAGGACGACGGCAATGGTGCGCTGGCCGAGCAGGGCCGACAGGCCGACGCCCACCACGACGCCCACCAGGCTCTCGAGCAGCACCCAGGCCCAGGATTCGAGCAGGAGGGACCACGGCGGACGCTGGGGGACGCTCCGGTAGAGCGGGTAGTCGCTCGCGGCGAGCGCGCGCGCCGCCGAGGCGATCTGGGCCGGGCTGAGCTTGGTGGGCGTGGGCTGATGTCCGAGCCTGACGATCACCGCCTCGCGCGTCGCGGCCCGCGCGCCGCACGGCAGAAGCACCTTGACGGGCCCGGTCTGGGGCAAGTTGCACAGCGCCTGCGTCGAGTGCTGAGCCGCCCAGTCCTGGAACTGGGTGGCGTTGAGTCCGAGGGGAACCTCAGCGCCATTCACGTTGATGGAGCTCGGCGCGGCGAGTGAGGACACCGCGGCGACGACGATGAAGCCGGCCGTGACCATCGGCACCATGATGGCCAGCGCGGCCGGGATTCGGGCGAAGTAGAGAGCGAGGCGTGATCGACCGGTCACGACCAGGTGTCGGAACATCCCGTCGCCCAGGTCGGCGGTGCCCGCGGTGCATCCCAGCGTCGCCGACATGATGAAGCCGAAGACGTAGAGCACGGCGACCACCACGCCGGTGAACTGCTGGTATCCGCCGGCCGGGCCGAACTGGCGCGGGGAGGCCGCGTGCTCAATGAGCCGAACCGTGAAGTAGAGAGTTGGCAGCCCGATCGTCACCGCCGCGAGGGCCACCATGAGCCCGCGGCGCCGGCGCAGCTCCAGCACCTTCGCGCCGATCAGAGCGCCCGTGGGCATCCACGAGCCGCGCCCGTCTCGCGCGCGCTCTGAGGCCGTGAGCGTCGGTGCACTGGCGAGGCTCACGCCGAGTCTCCGAGACGACTGGTCACCTGAAGGAACCACTCCTCGAGGGAGGCCCTCACCACCTGGAGCCGGTAGACCCGCACGTCTCCGAGGACGAGGAGGCGGTTCAGCTCGGCGACCTCCTCGTGACTCGCGCCCTCCACCAGACGCACGCGAAGTCCGGACTCGGTGACCTCGATGGAAGTCACGACACGGCTCACGGAGAGCAGGTCCTGAGCCCGCGCGGGCTCTGAGCAGTCGACGTCCACCTCGGTGGCCGCGGCGCCGAGCAGTTCAGCGATCGGGCCCTGGCGCACGATGCGGCCGCGATCAACGATGGCGACGGCGTCGCACGTGCGCTCGATCTCGTCGAGCAGGTGTGAGGAGAGCATGACGGTACGTCCCTCATCCACGAAGGAGCGGATGAGCTCGCGCATCTCCTGCATACCGGCCGGGTCCAGTCCGTTCATGGGCTCGTCCAGCATGAGCAGGTCCGGGTCGCCGAGCAGGCACGCGGCGACGCCGAGGCGCTGGCGCATGCCCATGGAGTACTTGGCGACGCGGTCGTCAGCGCGCTGCGAGAGCCCCACCCGAGCGAGCGAGGCGTCGATGCGCTGACGCGCCAGTGGCTCACGCGCGGCCGCCAACACCCGAAGGTTCTCGCGTCCGGTGAGGTGCGAGAAGAACCGGGGCTCGTCCACGATCGCTCCCACGCGCGCGAGGGCGTGGGAGCGATCGTCCGGGACGCGGTGTCCGAGCAGCGACATCGTGCCCGAGTTGGCCCGAGTCAGGCCGAGCAGGAGTCGGATGAGGGTCGTCTTGCCGGCGCCGTTCGGTCCGAGATAGCCGAAGGCGCTGCCGCGCGGCACGCGCAGGGCGACGTCGTTGACAGCGACGTTGTCCCCGAAGCGCTTCGTCAGGTTCTGCGTCTCGACCGCCCACGGCGAGTGCGTGGAGACCTCACTGGTGCCGGCTGGTGCGAGGAGGTCCACGTCGTGATGCTAGGGATCGGCGCGCCGATGATGAGATCCGGGACAACCCGGAGTCGGCCTCGGGGTGGCCGGCTTCGTCGGGTGCGGCCTCGAGGCTCTCGTTGGCGAGGCGCGCCCTACCCCCACTCGGGCCTCCGCGAGTCGGCGCGGCGAGCGAATCGGTTGCGCCAGCGCACGCTCGGTAGCAGGATGCGGGTACGGTCTTCGCTGATCGTGGGGAGGCACATGAGTCGCGTCAGCACCTACCTGAACTTCCCGGGCACCGCCGAGGAGGCCTTGACCTTCTATCGCGATCTCTTTGGCACCTCGTTCGTGGGTCCCATCGTGCGCTTCTCGGACATGCCGGGCGTGGACGTGCCGGACGATGAGAAGTCGCTTCTGATGCACGCTGAGCTCGAGATCACCGCCGGACACCTGCTGATGGCGACCGACATGCTCGCCTCGATGGGCCACGAGTGTCGTGTGGGCAACAACATGACGATCAGTCTGGAACTCGACGGGCGCGACGAGGTGGACCGCCTCTACGCGGCCCTGAGCGTGGGCTCGACGGAGTTCTCGGCCCCCGCCCAGATGGTCTGGGGTCAGTACTGGTCGACGTGCTTGGACCGCTTCGGTGTGCGCTGGATGCTGGCTTGCGCCTAGGTCCCATCAACTTCAGATCCAGCGCGCCGGACACGTGGCTCTCCGCACCGGCGCGGCTCGGCCGGTCAGGCAGGGGATCGTCCTCACGCGAGCGCCACGACCGAGCGCTGGCGCTCGGAGCGATGAGTCGGACGAGTCTGGCGACACTCCTCGCTACCTACGGAGTTGGCCCCAGGACTCAGGCGACGCGCGTCTCGCGGGGCCGACTCCAGCCTGAGCCGATCGGTGACCCGCAGACCCTTGGTCGTGCTCGTCAAGATCGACGTGTGCCAGGGCACCAGGTGGTCGTCGGACGTCGGCCCGCCAGTCCGGCGTCGCGCGAACGCGATGTCTAGTCTGTAGGCAATCACGGTCGCGGAGGTGCCCTGTGTTGAGTTCGGATCCTCAGTTGACGCCCCTGTTCGCTCTCGCCGACGAGGTGGTGCAGCGCTGGTGCGCCCTCAGCCCTCTCACGGCAACTGATCTGGGCGTCGAGGGCTTCGACGACCGTCTGGACGACTTCTCGCCCGCGGGTCGGCGCGCTGTGGCGGCGCTGTGCGAATGGGCGCTGGACTCGCTGGACTCTCTAACGGCCGCTGGCCCGCATGACGAGGTCGCGCGCTCGGTCATGATCGAGCGACTCTCGAGTCATCTCGAGCTCGAGGCGAACGGCGAGACGGTTCGCAACTTCGGGGTGATCTTCTCGCCGGCCAGCACCATTCGCCAGTCCTTCGAATTGATGACGTGGTCGGGCCCGCAGGGCGCTCAGGCGGTGCGCGATCGTCTCGATGCCGTGGCGGACTCGCTGGAGTCCTGGCGAGCGTCGCTCGAGGCGGCACTGGAGTCCGGAGAGCACACCGCGGCCCGCCACGCACGCGGCGTCGCCGAGCAGATGCGAACGATCGCCGACGTGGGCCTTGGCACCCTGGTCGAGCGAGTTGCCGCCGCCAGTGGGCGTACCGTGGGCGAACTAGGCCTCGACGGCGCTCGCGATCGGGCCGCCGCGGCGTACCGTGCGCAGGCAGACTGGCTCGGGGGCACGTACGCCGAGCGAACGAGAGCCAGTGACTTCGTTGGCGCCGAGCGCTACCGGCGCTGGGCGCGCTACCACACGGGACTGGAGCTGGACCTCGAGGAGACCTACGCGTGGGGCTGGACGGATCTTCGCCGGATCGACGAGCGCATGTGGGAGCTGGCGGGCCAGCTGGCGCCGGGCGCGAGCAGTCTCACTGAGGTCGCGGCACGCCTCGACGCCGACGAGCGCTACCGGGTGCGCGGGACCGACGAGCTGCTGGCCCGTCTTCGCGCTCTCACCGAAGCGACCACCCAGCGCCTGGCGGGCAGCGAGTTCACGATGGACGAGCGCGTGCGCTTCTGCGACGTGCGCCTGGCACCCGAGGGCTCGGCGGCCGCGCCGTACTACATCCCGCCGAGCGAGGATCTGGCACGGCCCGGCACCACGTGGTTCCCGACGCTGGGCGAGTCCGAGTTCAACTGGTGGCGCCTGGTGACGGTGTGGTACCACGAGGCAGTGCCGGGACACCACCTCGACGGCGGCGCGCTCGCCGTCAATCGTGAGCGGCTCAGCCGCTTCCAGCGCACACTGGCCTGGACGAGCGGCAAGGGCGAGGGCTGGGCCCTCTACGCCGAGCGGCTCATGGACGAGCTCGGGGGCTTCGCCGAGCCCGCCCTCGAGATGGGATTTCTCATCAGCCAGGCCTGGCGCGCTGCGCGCGTCGTCGTCGACATCGGCATGCACCTGCAGCTCACCGCGCCGCGTGACTTCGGTTCCCTCGCGGGCCAGGGTGATGTGGGCGGGGCGACGTGGACGCCCGAGATGGCGGTGGCCACGCTCGTCGAGCGTGCCCTCGTGGCGCCCGCGATGGCCCACTCGGAGGTCGATCGCTACCTCGCTCTGCCGGCCCAGGCGATCAGCTACAAGGTCGGCGAGCGCGAGTGGCTGGGCGCGCGCGAGGAGATGCGCGCCGAGCGCGGAGCGGCCTTCAGCCTGCGCGACTTCCACGATCGGGCTCTCGCGCTCGGGCCGATGGGCCTGTCGGCCTTCCGTGAGGCCTTGCGGGTTTGATCAGGCGCGCACGCGCTCGAGCGGGTTCATCTCAGCCACCTTCGCGGCCCGCACCAGGTGGCGCGCGACGTGGTGCACACGCTCGGCCCGGTGGCGCGAGATGCCGTCGGCTCGCCACGAGAGGCTGTGGCGGTCCCAGTGGGTGCGGGTGCACGTGGCGTGATCGACTAGGTCCGCTGGGCCCGGCCCGAAGGCTCGACAGCGCACGGCGATTCACAACTCAGACTGCGCGATGGGTCCGCACAGACTCGCCGACGCCCGGCGAGAACTTCCGAGTGATTTTGTGGTGGGCGAGGCGGGACTTGAACCCGCACATCCTTTCGAATACAGGCACCTGAAGCCTGCGCGTCTGCCATTTCGCCACTCGCCCTGGGCCTCAACACTCTAGTCCACCGTGCCGTGGGGCCGACCCACGCCCCCGAAAACGCCCGCGGGACCGGTACAGTTGGGGAATCTATGGTTCTCAAGGGTGTGGAAAACCGCCTCGAGCGGCTCTTCGAGCGCACGCTGCAGCGACCCTTCAAGGGGGGCCTGCAGCCGATTGAAATCGGCCAGCGCATGATCCGTGAGATCGATCTGACCCGTCGACTGTCGAACCAGGGTCCCCTTTCGCCCAATCAGATTCGCGTCTGGCTGAGCCCGGAGGACGCCGATCGCTTCGAGGGATTCCAGAAGGTGCTGATCAGCGAGTTGGCCGAGACGGTTCGCCAGCACGCCATCAGTGAGGGCTACAACTTCGTCGGTCCCGTCGAGGTGGAGGTCTTCATCGACGACGACCTGCATCGGGGCGACGTGGCGGTGCAGACGGACTTCGCGGCCGGAGAGGCCGAGCCGCGCCTGCTGCTAGACGACGGGCGGACCTTTCGCCTGGGTGACAAGCCCCTGATCGTGGGGCGCAGCCCCGAGGTGGAGGTGGTGATCAACGACGCCAACGTGTCTCGACGACACGCGGAGTTCTGGCGCACCGCCGACGGGGTCGCGGTACGGGATCTGCAGTCCACGAACGGCACTTTCGTCAATGGACATCGCATCGCCGCGGTGTCGCTCTCGCCCCGTGATGACGTGACCATCGGGGCGCTGCACTTTAGGATCGAGCTCGCTTGAGGCTTCTCGCTGCGACGTCGAACTACGCGGCGCTCGTGCGACCGCTGCAACTGGTCGTGATGGTCATCGCCCTGCTCTTCTTCGTGCGGGTGATGCGCGTGGCCGTGGTGGAGTCCAAGCCGGTCGACGGGTCCACGCGCCGGCGGCGCGGGGGCAACCTGGCGCTGCGCTACATCGAGCCGCACGAGCACAAGGGCGAGCGCGTCGAGGTGAGCCCGGCCATCGTGATCGGGCGCAGCCCCGAGTGCGACATCAGCCTGGCGGACACGTATCTCTCCTCGCGCCACGCGCGGTTGGCCAGCGACGATGGCGATCTCACGCTGGAGGACCTGGGTTCGACGAACGGCACCTACGTGAACCAGGAGCTGGTGCGCGGTCGGGTTCTGCTCGAGCGCGGCGACATCGTCCAGGTCGGCGGTGTCTTGTTCGAGGTGGTTCGTTGACGCGCTGGCGCTACGCCGCCGCCACGGACACCGGTCTGGTTCGTGACCTTAATGAGGACGCCATCTTCGTCGACGACGTGATCGCGGTGGTGGCCGACGGCATGGGCGGGCACGCTGCGGGCGAGGTGGCCTCGCAGATCGCGGTGGAGCTGCTGGAGGAGCAGTTTCATCTGCGACCGAGCGTGGAGGGCCTGGCCACCGCGATCGAGCAGGCCAACAGCCGCATCATCGCTGACGCGCGGGCCACGCCCGAGCACTTCGGCATGGGCACCACGGTGATCGTCGTCGGGCTGACCGAGGACGCCACCGGTGCCATCACACCGACGCTGTTCAACGTCGGTGACTCACGCGTGTACCAGTTGCGCGACGGCGCGCTGCGCCAGCTCAGCGAGGACCACAGCGTGGCCGAGGAGTGGGTGCGCATGGGACGGCTCACGCCCGAGGAGGCCGCGGTGCACCCGCGGCGTCACCAGCTCACGCGCACACTGGGCGGCGACGAGTCCGTCGAGGTCGACGTGGCTAGCGTCATCGCCCGTCCGGGTGACCGACTCCTGCTGTGCAGTGACGGGCTGTCCAATGAGTTGAGCGCCGAGGTCATCGCGGAGCTGGCGAGTGCGCCCGTTGCCTTGCAGGAGGCCGTGGACGCGCTGGTCGAGGCGGCGCGGCGCGCCGGGGGCCGCGACAACATCTCGGCGATCTTGGTGGAGTTCGACGAGGTCGATGAGCCCCTCACGCCGATTCGACGGACGTTCTCGACGGCGCGCCCGCCGAGTGCGAGCACGAGCGTGACCAGCTCGCGCCGCTCACGGACCCACCAGCGCTTCACCTGGCGGGTTGTTCTGGCCGTGAGCCTCTTCCTTGTCGCGATCGGCGCGGGTGTTCTGGTGCTGCACTGGTACGCGTACTCGGCGTACTACCTCGGCGACGACAACGGGATCATCGCGGTCTACCAGGGTCAGCCGAGCGGGGTGCTCTGGTTCAAGCCCGTCAAGGTCACCGACACCGCCTACGCGGTGGCCCAGCTGCGCGCGCCGGACCAGCGCGCGCTCGCCGCGACGATCGCCGAGCCCACCCTCTTGGCCAGCCTGCACTACGCGGCGTACCTGCACGGGCTCTGGCGGCTCAGCCAGCCGGCCACGCCGAGCACGACCACGACGGGTCCGCGTTCGACGACGACGACGCTGGCACACACGACCACGAGACACACGACGACCACGAGGCCCACGGGCTGATGTCGCGACGCCTGACGATCCTCTCGGTGGCCATCCTGCTGCTCTTCGCCGCGGCCGCGGCCCAGGCGGCCAACGTCCAGTTCTTCCGCGCGCCCGCGCTGGACGCCTCGGGGCTCAACCCACGCAACTCGACGACGTCCTCGCAGTTCCCGCGCGGGGGGATCTTCGCGGCCGACGGCTCGGTGCTGGCCCAGTCGGTGCCCACCAACGGCTACTACAAGTGGCGCCGGGTCTACCCCTACGGCTCACTCACCTCTGGGGTCGTGGGCTTCGCGGGACCCAACTACGGCACGTGGGCCATCGAGGCCCAGTACAACCAGTACCTGTCGGCCCACGCCCAGCCGGCCCGCACCCTCGCCCAGGTCCTGGCGCCGACGAGCGCCGCTGACTCGATCACCCTGACCCTGGAGCCGGCCCTGCAGCGCGTCGCGCGCGCCGCGTTGTCCGGGCGCGACGGCGCGGCGGTGGTGCTGGACCCGCGTACGGGGGCGGTGCTGGCGATGTACTCGAATCCGTACTACAACCCCACGCCGCTGACCTCACCGTCCTACCCGGTCGCCGCCGCGGCCTGGAAGGCCGACACCACCAACAACGTCTACGGCTTCCCGCCCCTGGGCCTGGTGGCGACCCAGCAGACGTTCCCGCCCGGCTCGACCTTCAAGATCGTCACGACCAGCGGCGTGTTGCGCTCCAAGCCCCAGCTGTGGTTCAAGCAGTACCCGAACGTGGCCACGATCCACCTGCCGCAGTCGAACAAGACGCTCTCGAACTTCGGCTTCGTTCCGTGCGGAGGGGACATCGCGGCCATGCTCCCGCCGTCGTGCGACCCGGGCTACGCCATGCTCGGACTGGACCTGGGCGGCAACGACCTGGCCGCCGCGGCCAACGCCTACGGGTACAACTCGGTGCCTCCGCTCGACCTGCCCGGTGTGGTCGCCAGCTACTTCCCCCCGGCCACCTCGTTTGCGAGCAACCTGCCGGGCGTGGCCTACTCGGCGATCGGTCAGCAGAACGTGCGCGCCACCGCGCTGCAGCAGGCGATGGTCGCCGCGGCCATCGCCAACGGCGGCGCCATCATGACGCCTCACCTGCTCAGCTACGTGACCGCTCCGGACGGCACGGTGCTCAAGCGCTACCAGGACTCGATCTGGCAGCAGCCGATCAGCGCGACGCAGGCCGCGCGGATCCTGCCGCTCATGCAGGACGTGGCCAAGTTCGGCACCGCGGCCGGGATATTCCCGGCCAACCTCGAAGTCGGCGCCAAGACCGGAACGGCCCAGACCGGCAACGCCGCCAAGAACACCGACGACTGGATGATCGCCTTCGCGCCGGCGTCGCACCCGACGGTGGCCGTCGCGGTGGTGATTCCCTTCCAAGTGGTCTCGGGCACGGGCGCGGCGGTGGCCGGACCGGTCATGAAGTGTTTGATCGAGGGGGCCCTGGCCCTGCAGGCTGGTCAGCCCGCGTACGGCACGGCGAGCACGTGCCCGGGCTGAGAACGCCTCGCCGGGCCCAGGACGTAGGCTAGAACGGACATGGAGCCCGTCAGCGACCCCCGCATTTACTCGTCGCGCTACCAGGTCACTCACCTGATCGCTCGTGGTGGCATGGCGATGGTCTACCGTGCCCAGGACCTGCTCTTGAACCGGGCGGTGGCGCTCAAGATTCTCTACCCGGAGCTCTCGGCCGACGCCGCCTTCGTCGAGCGCTTTCGCCGCGAGGCCCAGGCCGCCGCCAACCTCTCGCACCCGAACATCGTGCCGGTCTTCGACTGGGGCGAGGACGACGGGACCTACTTCATCGTCATGGAGTTGATCGAGGGCACGTCGCTGGCCGAGGTGCTGCGCGACTCTCGGCGCCTGACGCCCTCACGGGCGGCCAACATCGCCGCCCAGGTCGCCTACGCGCTGAGTTACGCGCACCGCGCGGGCATGGTGCACCGTGACGTCAAGCCGGGCAACATCCTCATCACCGCCGACGCCCAGGTGAAGGTGACCGACTTCGGCATCGCCCAGGCGGTGGCCGTCGAGGATCACCTGGCCGAGGCCGGCTCGGTGATGGGAACGGCGACGTACTTCTCGCCCGAGCAGGCCGAGGGCGCCGCGGTGGACGGGCGCAGTGACGTGTACTCGCTGGGCGTCGTGCTCTACGAGATGGTCGCGGGCCGCCCGCCCTTCGTGGGTGACTCGCCGGTGGACGTCTCGGCCCAGCACGTGCGCGGCGCGGTGCCGCCCCCGCGAGAGTTCGCCGAGTCGATCCCGGCCGACCTCGAGGCCATCATCATGCAGGCCCTGGCCAAGAACCCGGCCCGGCGCTACCAGAGCGCCGACGAGCTGCGCGCGGACCTCATGCGCTTTTCCGAGGGCCAGCCGGTGCGCGCGGCGCTCGGCGACGCCGCGTACTTCGGCGCTGACGCGACGCGGTCGGTGCAGACCGTGACCGGCGAGCGCACTCAGGCCGTGCCGATGATGAGCGGCCCGCGCACCGACGTGCGCCGTCGCGGCAGCCGCAGCGGCCTGGTCGCCACGATCGTGGTGGTGCTGCTCGCCGCGGCCGGCCTGGGCTACTTCCTGCTTTCGAACAAGACCACGACGACCACGATGCCCAACGTCGTCGGCAAGGACGTGGCCACGGCCACGGCGACCCTGCAGTCGAGCGGTCTGAGTGTGGGCACGACCAAGCAGGTCCAGTCCAAGAAGCCGATCGGCACGGTGCTCTCGACGAGCCCGGCCGCCGGGGTGGTCATCACCAAGGGTCAGTCGGTGACGATCACCGTCAGCCTGGGCGTGACGACCTCACCGGTCACCGTCCCGGACGTGACGGGCCAGCCGATCGCCACGGCGGAGACGACGCTGGTGAACGCGCACCTGATCCCCAAGCTGCAGACCACGCAGACCGCTCCGGCCGGCACGAATCCGAACACGGTGATCTCCCAGACGCCCCAGCAGGGCACGACCGCCCAGACCGGCGACACCGTGACCCTGATCGTGCTGGCACCCGGCTCGACGTTCGCGATGCCGAACCTGCGCGGCATGACCACGGTCAACGCCGGCATCATCCTGGGCCAGAACCAGCTGACGATCGCGCCCACGTCGGTCGAGAAGTGCTCGAACACCGTCTCCTCGGGCCTCGTGCTGGCGACCGTGCCGGCCGCCGGCTCTCAGGTCAAGGCCGGCCAGGCGATCGAGTTCGTGATCTCCTCGGGCTTCTGCCAGGTCGTGGTGCCCAACGTGATCGGCGACAACGAGACCCAGGCCCAGACGGCTCTGCAGGCCCAGGGTCTCGTCCTCGGCCAGGTGACCCAGGCGCTGCCCACGGACTGCCTGACGCCCGAGCAGTCCGGCTTGATCGCGACCCAGAGCCTCTCGCCGGGCTCCTCGGCGCTCTACAACTCCTCGGTCGACGTCACTATCTGTCCGTAGCGGTCAAGTAGAGTTCTCGCGATGGCGTCCAAGTCGCGCAAGGCAAAGTCGGTCGGCCGCTACACGGCCCCGGAGCGCAGTGGGCGCTACACCGCGCCGCGTCCGGCCGAGGCGAGTCACAGCCCGCTGTGGTACCCGTGGATGCTGCTGGACCTGCTGCTCTTCGGGCTGCTGACCATCACGCTCAACTACTTGAACGTGCTGCCCGGGGCGGTCTCCTCGTGGTACCTGGTGCTCGGGCTCGTCGCGATGTTCGGCGCGTTCCTGCTCGCGACGCGCTACCGCTAGCTAGCCCAGTCGCTCCAGGATCGTCGCGTTGGCCAGTCCGCCGCCCTCGCACATCGTGAGCAGGCCGTAGCGCCCGCCGGTGCGCTCGAGCTCGTTGAGCAGCGTCGCCGCCAGCTTGGCGCCCGAGGCGCCGAGGGGATGCCCGAGCGCGATCGCGCCGCCGTTGACGTTCACGGTGCCCAGGTCCGCGTCGAGCTCCTTGGCCCAGGCCAGCACCACCGAGGCGAAGGCCTCGTTGATCTCGACCAGGTCGATGTCCTCGAGGCTCATGCCCGCGCGCGCCAGGATCTTCCGGGTGGCCGGGATCGGCCCGGTCAGCATCGTGACCGGGTCCACGCCGGCCAGGGCGAAGGCGTGAAATCGAGCCCGCGGCGTGTAGCCGAGCTCGCGAGCGCGGGACTCGGACATGATCAGCACCGCGGAGGCCCCGTCGGTGATCTGCGAGGAGTTGCCCGCGGTGACGCGCCCACCCTCCTGGAAGGCCGCCTTGAGGTTCGCCAAGACCTCGACGCTGGTGTCGGGGCGGATGCCCTCGTCCACACTCATGATCTCCTCGGTGGCACGCCCCTCGTCGTCCTTGACGTGCACGGGCACGATCTCGCGCTCGAAGCGGCCCTCCACGGTCGCGCGCGCGGCGCGCCGGTGGCTCTCGACGCTGAACTCGTCCAGCTCGGCGCGGCTGATGCCCCACTGCTCGGCGATCATCTCGGCGCCGATGCCCTGGTTGCGCAGGCCCCCGACGGGCGCGTAGCGCTCGGTGAGGCGCGGGCCGAAGGGGAATCCGGCGTCACGTCCGATGGACGAGCCCATGGGCACGCGAGTCATCACCTCGACGCCCGCGGCGACGACGACGTCGTAGGCGCCGGCCATCACTCCCTGGGCGGCGAAGTGCAGGGCCTGCTGGGACGAGCCGCACTGGCGGTCGATGGTGGTCGCCGGCACCGACTCGGGCCAGCCGGCCGCCAGGACGGCGTTGCGCCCGACGTTGAAGGCCTGCTCGCCGGTCTGTGAGACGCAGCCCATGATGACGTCCTCGACCAGTGCCGGATCCAGGTCGTTGCGCGCGGCCAGGGCGCCGAGCACCTCGCTCGCCAGGTCCACGGCGTGCCAATTGCGCAGCTTGCCGTTGCGCTTGCCACCGGGGCTGCGCACGGCGTCGACGATGACGGCGTCCTGCATGGTCCTGCCTTTCGACTGGTTCTCTCGGCAGCCTAGACCGGGCACAGTAGGGTCTCACCGTGGAGTCGCGGCGCGACATGGACCGGTGGCTGGGTGACGGCGGCATGGCGATCATCGGTGTGCTCGGGGGGCGCTTCAGCGCCTACGGCGTCGACGGTGAGGACCTGGGCTGGGTCCAGGGCGAGTTCGCACCCGCCGAGCTGGCCTGCAATCCGCACGGCACGGTGCAGGCCGGGGTGCACACGGTGCTGCTCGACGCCGCGATGAACTTCGCGATCAACGCGGCCCTGGCGGGCAAGGATCGCACCAGCGCGACCATCGAGATCTCCACCGAGCTCATCCGCGCGGCGCCGCGCGAGGCGACCTACGCGTTGCGCGGCGAGGTAGTGCGACTCGCGCGTCAGGTGGCCTTCGCCGAGGCGACGATCACGAGCGCGTCCGGCGAGCTCGTCAGCCGCGCCACCGGAACCTTCCTGGTGCACCGCGAGGCGTGAGCTAGATGTGCTCGGCTGGGACCTGGCCGAGCCGGCCCGCCTGGAAGTCCTCGAAGGCCTGCTGCAGTTCGGCGCGCGTGTTCATCACGAAGGGCCCGTAGGCGGCCACCGGCTCGCGGATGGGCTCGCCGCCCAGCACTAGCAGCTCGAAGGCGTGACTGCGCGAGTCTTGCGCGTCCGCCGCGGCCAGCTCGAGGTAGTCGCCGTCGACGTGCACGCTCAGCTGGCCCTCGTGCTGGGCCGCGCGCTCGGCGCCGACGAAGCCGCGCCCGGCCATGACGTAGGCCAGCGCGTTGTACTCGCGGGGCCACGGCAGGCTCAGACGAGCCCCGGGAAGGAGGCTGACGTGCGCGAGCAGGATCGGCGTGTGCGTCGAGCCGGGCCCGCCCGCCTCGCCCAGTCGCCCGGCGATGACCCGGATGATCGCGTCAGCGGTCTCGTTGGTCAGCAGCGTCACCGCGTCGGCCTCGATGTCCTGGTAGCGAGGCGTCGTCATCTTGAGCCGGCTGGGCAGGTTCACCCAGAGCTGGATGCCGTGGAACAGCCCGCCGGTGTCGATGAGCTCGTCCGGTGGGCGCTCGATGTGCAGGATGCCCGCGCCGGCGGTCATCCACTGCGTCGCGCCGTTCTGGATCACCCCACCGCCGCCGATGGAGTCCTGGTGCACGAAGACGCCCTCCATCATGTAGGTGACCGTCTCGAAGCCGCGGTGCGGGTGCCAGGGGGTGCCCTTGGGCTCACCCGGGCCGTAGTCGACCTCGCCCATCTCGTCCATGTGCACGAAGGGGTCCAGGTCCGCCAGGTCCACGCCCGCGAAGGCGCGCTTGACCGGAAAGCCCTCGCCCTCGAGGCCCTTCGGGGCGCTAGATATCGACTTCACGCGCCGGGCGCGATCGCCGGGCTGAACGGCGAGCACGCGAGGCAGCTCTAGGGGGTTCTCGACGCTGATCGCAGGCACGCAGGGAGCCTACCGACGCTGAGAATTGTTCAGTCGTCCGCTGCCCGGCGCAGGGTCTCGGGGTCCACCGCGATGAACAGGGCACGCGCGTCGGCGATCTTCAGGTCGCCCGAGGTCACCGCACCCGCCAGGTGGATCTTGCGACCCTCGCGGGACTCGAT
Organism: Actinomycetes bacterium; assembly: GCA_021782915.1. Taxonomy (GTDB): domain Bacteria; phylum Actinomycetota; class Acidimicrobiia; order Acidimicrobiales; family RAAP-2; genus RAAP-2. The sequence goes on from JAJXUK010000002.1 coordinate 89,884, forward strand.
CCAGCCACGCGCGGTGATCGGCTCGCCGAGCGGCGCCGGCGCGAGGTAGCTGATCGAGAGCGTGGCGGTCAGGCCGAAGGCGCCGTTCATCCCCGCCGCCAGGCCCATCGTCTCATCGATGAGCGCGGCGATGACACCGCCGTGGCTGCGCCCCGGCGCACCCTCGAAGGCGCGCCCCAGTGTGACGCGCATGGCGGCGATCTCGCCCTCGCGCCAGAGCCGGGCGCCGAGTCCCATCGGGTTCGCGCCGCCGGCCACCAGTGAGTGCGCGAAGGCCAGCGACGTGGTCGCGGCCTCCTCCTCGGGCACGGGCAGGTCCATCGCCTCGCTGGAGGCCAGCTGGGTGCGCCACTCGCGGATCGGCTCGGCGCGCACGAGGCCGAGCAGCGAGGCGATCGAGGACTCGAGTGCCTCGAGGGTCGAGTGCGAGAGGTCGTGGGCGACGAACTCGTGACCGAGCTCGCGCAGCTGGGCGGCCACGTGGGCGCGCCGCTCGGGGCTCATGTGCCGGTGTAGAAGGCGTCGCCCGCGCTCAGGGCGCGGTCGAGGCGGGCCAGTCCGTCGCGGGCCTCATCGGCTGTGATCGTGCACGGGGGCACCACGTGGACGCGATTGAAGTTGGTGAAGATCAGCAGGCCCTCTCCGCGAGCGGCCGCGACGATGGCGTTCAGAGCCGGCGACGTGGCGCCGTAGGGAGCGAGCGGCTCCCGACTCGCCCGGTCGCTCACTAGCTCGAGGGCGAAGAAGACGCCCAGGCCGCGCACCTCGCCGATGATTCGGTGCCGCTCGGCCAGCTCGTGCAGGCCCGGGCGCAGGACCTCGTCGCCGATGCGCTTCGCGTTGCCCACGATGTCCTCGTTCTGCATCGCCTCGATCGTGGCCACCGCGGCCGCGCAGGCCAGCGGGTGGCCCGAGTAGGTGAGCCCTCCCGGGTAGACGCGGTCGTTGAAGCTCGCGCTGATCGCCTCGTTGAGCACGACCCCGCCCAGGGGCACGTAGCCGGAGTTCACGCCCTTGGCGAAGGTGACCAGATCCGGAGCGACGTCGTGGGCCTGGTAGGCGAACCACTCGCCGGTGCGCCCGAAGCCGCACATCACCTCGTCGGCGATGTAGACGATGCCGTAGCGGTCGCAGATCTCCCGCACGCCGGCGAGGAAGCCCGCGGGGGGAACCATGATGCCCGCGGTGCCCGGCACGGTCTCCAGGATGATCGCCGCGATGGTGCCCGGGCCCTCGAAGGCGATCGTGGCCTCGAGGCTCTCCAGGGCGCGCTCGCACTCCTCGGCCTCGGTGGTGGCGTGAAAGGCCGATCGATAGAGGAAGGGGCCGAAGAAGTGCACCACGCCGGCGGTGCCGTGGTCGTTGGCCCAGCGACGCGGGTCCCCGGTCAAGTTGATGGAGGTGGACGTGGCCCCGTGGTAGCTGCGGTACTGGGCCAGGACCTTGTAGCGACCGGTGTGCAGGCGCGCCATGCGCACGGCGTGCTCCACGGCCTCGGTGCCGCCGTTGGTGAAGAAGACCTTGGCCGCGCTGTCGAAGGAGCGCTCCAGGATCAGCTCGGCCGCTCGGTAGCGGCTGACGTAGCCGTGCTGGGGTGCGATGGTGCACAACGTGGCCGCCTGCTCCTGAATCGCCGCCACGACCGCCGGGTGCTGGTGGCCGATGTTGGTGTTCACGAGCTGTGAGGAGAAGTCGAGGAAGCGTGTGCCGTCCTCGGCGGTCACGTACACGCCGTCGGCGTGCGCGACCATGAGTGGGTTCAGCGTGGACTGGGCGGACCAGGAGTGAAAGACGGAGGACTTCTCGCGTTCGGCGCTGCTCAGGTGGGTGTGGTCGGTTGCCATGGCTGCCTTTCTCCGATAGTCGAACGCTAACGCACTCATCGCGCGGCTCGATTGGCGTTCGCGCTCCTCACTCGCTAGGTTCGGCCTCAGGAGGTGATGCGTATGAGTCATCGCACCGTCCTTCGTCTCCTGGGCCGTCGCGGCACCGGCGTGATCATGGCGCTGAGCCTGCTGGCGGGCCTGGTGACGACCATCTCGGCCACGTCGGCCGGCGCCGTCACGGGAGCGTGCCTGCCGGGTCAGGTGAGCGCCGTGGCCAGCGTGTCGAGTCGCCCCGGGGGCACCACCGCCCAGTTGGTGATGACCTCCAGGCAGTTCCCGCACTGTCTGTGGGCGGTTCCCACCGGGTACCAGTTCCTCAGCGCGTCTGGCGCCACGATCGGCCCGGTGGTCTACCCGGTGCCGCACCCGCTGACGACGCACTGGGTCGCACTGAACTACGGGTTCCAGGTTCTGGCCCGGGTGACGACGATGTCCGGGGTCAACTGCAGCACCCAGAGCGCGGCCAAGGTGCGCGTCAGCGCGCCGGGTCAGGTGAGTCCCCTCGACGTCGGCCTGCCGAGTTCGATCGCGGTCTGCGTGGGTGGCACGACGGCCTGGACCAGTGTCGTGGAGAGCCGCGCGGTGGTGCCGCGCTGTGACACCGCTCAGCTGAGCCTGTCGATTGGCGCGCCCAACGGAGCGGCCGGCACGACCTACTACCCGCTGCGCGTGCGCAACAGCGCGCGGGTGGCCTGCTCGATCTCCGGCTTCGCGCTGGTGCGCGCGTGGCGCACGATGAAGGGCAACCCGCTGGGCCCGGTCGCCCGACGCGTCAGTCTGCCGGGCTACGGCGCCGCTATTCGCCTGGCACCGGGCGACTCGGCGAGCGCACTGCTGGGCGTGTCCAACGTCGGCAACTACCCTCCGAGGACGTGCAAGCCCGCCGCGGCTGTCGCGCTGTCGGTCTCGGCAGCGAGTGCGCATCTGATCGTCCCGCTGAGCCTGCAGGTGTGCACGAAGCAGGCCAGCCTGAGCGTGCGAGCCTGGGTGCCGGGGCTGAGCGGCCAGGTCTAGAGCGCACACCCTGGTTCGTGCGCGCGGGCTGTCCGGGGCTGCGACGAGGGTTCCGCGCCGTCCCGAGAGAGACTCCATTGCGGCGAGGGGCCCGTCACGACGCGTGCCTCGCGAGGTTCGCCGCGAGCGGGTTCGCACGAGTGACGCGTCCGCACGCTCTGGGATCTCATCCGGCACCGCTCACGCTGCGGGGGCACTGAGGGACTCCACGTGGTGCCTCGACGTGGCTCGCAGACCCCTAGGCGTCGGCGATGAGAATCTCGGGCTCGACCGGCTGGCTCGGGCGCAGTCCGGGCAGGAAGAGGGCGAAGATCACCGCGAGCCCGGCGAAGGCTGCGCCCACGTGCAGGGCGTTGTGGAACGCGTGCACCTGGGCGTCGAGGGCGTAGGCGGCACCTCCGGGATGCGAGTGTGACAGGTCGTGGCGCACGGTCGTGGTGGCCACGCTGACCAGTACCGCCAGGCCCACCGAGCCGCCGATCTGCTGGGAGGTGTTGAGCAGGCCCGAGGCCAGGCCCGCGTGGCCGTGGCCCACGCTGGCCACCGCGTTGAGCATCAGGGGCACGAAGATGAGCCCCATCCCCAGTCCCATCATGACCAGGGTCAGGAAGACGACCGGGTAGTGCGAGCCGGCGTGCAGCGTCGCCGCCGTGCTGAGCGCGCCCGTGACCAGGGCCGGGCCGAGGATCAGGAAGGGCTTGACCCCCACGCGCCTCACGAGGCGCGAGACGACCTGGCTCGTCGAGGCGACCATGACCGGCACCGGCAGGTAGGCCACGCCGGCCAGCACGGGAGAATAGTGCATCACGTTCTGGAGGAACTGGGTGAGGAAGTACAGCAGCGAGAGCATCGCCGCGCCCACGAGCATCATGATCGCGTAGCCGATCGCGCGACTCTGGTGGCGCAGGAAGTTCAGCGGGACCAGGGCGGCTCGGCTGCGTCGCTCCACGAAGACGAAGCCGACCAGCAGTATCACGGCGAGCACGAAGGCGATCACGGTGCTCGCGTGGGCCCAGCCGGCCTCCGGGGCGCGCACGAAGCCGTAGACCAGGCTGGTCATCGAGGCGGTGATGAGGATCGCCCCGGGCACGTCGAGCTGGCTGTGGGTGGCCTCACCTTGGGGCAGGGCGATCGGTGCGAGCAGGAGCAGGAGAAGCCCGATGGGCACGTTGACGAAGAAGACCCAGCGCCACGAGACGTAGTCGGTGAGGATGCCGCCCAGCAGCAGCCCGGTCGCCCCGCCCGCCGCGGTCATGGCGGCAAAGATCGCCATCGCCCGATGCCGGGCCGGGCCCTCGGGAAAGGTCGTCACCACGAGTGAGAGGGCGGTCGGCGAGGCGATCGCCGCTCCGAGGCCTTGGACCATGCGCGCGCTGATGAGCAGCGCGGGGTCCGAGGCCAGTCCGCCAGCCAGTGAGGAGATCGCGAAGAGGCCCACACCGATCATGAGCATCCTCCGGCGCCGGAAGAGGTCCCCGAGGCGTCCGCCGAAGAGCAGCAGTCCACCGAAGGCCAAGACGTAGGCGTCGATGACCCAGGCGAGACTCGCGCTCGAGAAGCCCAGTGAGCGCTGCAGGGTCGGCAGGGCGATGTTCACGATGGTCAAATCGAGCATCACCATGAGCTGGGCCAGTGCGATGGTGACCAGGGCGAGGCCCGGGTGGTGGGTGCGCGATGCGCCTGGACTCTGGGTCTGCGCAGTTGCCACGTCGCTCCTTCGATGAGATCCCCCCTGAGCCTACGGGGTGGCACCGAGTCGTCCACGCGCTGAAATATCCGCGCGGTGGCGGACAGTATGGGAGAGAGTAAGGGGTGAGGAGATGTTCAGAACGCTGCGCTACGCGATCATGGTCCTGGTGCTCGGAGGTGTGGGGAGCCTGAGCGGACCCGTGAGCGGACTCGCCGGAGCCCAGACGGTGCCCTCATGTCAGACTCGCCAGATCGCGGTGTCGCTGGGACGCTCGAGTGGTGCGGCGGGCACCATCTACCACCCGATCGTCTTCACCAACCGCGGTGCGACGTGCGCGATGTGGGGCGTGCCGGCCGTGCAGCCCGTCGGTGCGCGGCGCCAGCCCGTCGGCCCGCCCGCGCGCAACGCGAGCATGGGTGAGATGCCCCTGCGCCACGTCCTCGCCCACGCCCAGTCGCTCAGCGTGGGTGTCGGGGTGGCCGAGACCGGCAACTGGCCCCCGGCGCTCTGCCGGGCACGTCGCGCGATCGGCGTGGTGGTGTCTCTCGCCCCCTTCGTCGGCGCGCACTTCGTGCCGATGTCGATATCGGTCTGCACGCGCCTGGCCAGCGTCAGCACGCGGCTGCTGAGCCCGGGGCGCGCCGGTTAGCCGGGGCGCGAGTTAGGTCGCCAGGTCGCGCCGGTCGTAGGCCCACAGGGCCCAGGCCAGGAAGGCGAGGGTGACGAGCGCCACGATGCTCAGGTGCCAGTAGTGGAATCCCGTGCCCAGCGGGTCGACGCTCATCGTGTGCTGCCACAGTGAGAAGTTGCGCGCCGGCTGCAGCCACGAGACCAGAACCGACAACGTGGCCACGAGGTACGAGGCCAGGGCCAGGGTCGTGGCCAGGCCCCGCGCGAGGCCCCGGCGACCGGTTGCGGCGCCGACGGCCAGGCCCAGCGTGCCGAAGGCGAGAGCGAAGAGCCACGAGCCCACGACCGCGGCCGAGAGCGCGGCCCAGCTCACGTGGAGCTGGAAGGCTGGACCGAGGAGCCCGAGGGCAAGCTCCATGAGCACGCCCAGGGCGGTGACGCCCACCAGCAGCGCGAGCCACTTCTGAATCACGACGCGCCGGCGTGACACCGGCGTGGCCAGGAGCACGTCGACCGTGCGACGCTCCTCCTCGCCAGCGACGAGATCCGAGCCCCACAGGACGGCGAAGAGCGTGAGCAACAGGGGCGCGACGAAGGAGAAGACCTCGGTGCGCAGGTACCCCGCGCCGGTCGTGTAGTCCTCGAGCTGGAAGATCTTGCGCAGGGGCTCGGGGTACGCGTTGATGAGGTCGCCGAAGTTCGCGTTGCCGTGGATGGTCGGATAGACGGCGAGCATCACGAGGCAGAAGACAATCAGCCCGCCGGCCCAGCCGACCAGGGAGCTGCGCTGCTCGCGCAGTGATCGTGCCGTGATGGTGCGCAGACGTGGCGCGGCGGGGCTAGTGCGACTCGACACGGTCGTAAAAGGCGAGGAAGAGCTCCTCGAGGGTGGGCTCGCGCACCGAGAGGTCCGTCATGTCCGAGGCCGCGATGGCCCCGACCACGCCGCGCAGGTCGCCGGCGACCTCGAGGTGGGCCTCGTGTCCCTCGATGACGCAGCGCTGCACACCGGGCAGGCGCACGAGGGTCTCGCGGTCGGGCTCGTGCTCGTAGCGCACGTCGATGAGGTGCGCGGCGCGCTGGCGCAACTCGGCGACCCGCTCGACCGTCGCCAGCTCACCGGCGCGGATGAGGCCCACGCGATCGGCCACTTCGGCCACCTCGGACAGCACGTGCGAGGAGAGAAAGACGCTGCGACCCTGTGAGGTGGCCGCGCGCAGCACGTCGTGGACCTGGCGCTGGATCAGCGGGTCGAGTCCGGAGGTCGGCTCGTCCAGCACCAGCAGCTCGGGCCGGCCCATCAGGGCGGCCACGATGCCGACCTTCTGGCGATTGCCCCGCGAGAGGGTGCGGATCGGCCGCTGCAGCTCCAGGTCCAGCTGCTCGGCCAGATCCGTCACCTCGCTCCAGGGCACGTTGCCGCGTAGGTGGGCGAGGTGCCCCAAGACCTCGCGCGCACTCAGGCGTTCGTAGAGGGCGAGGTCGCCCGGCAGGTAGCCGACGCGACGCCGGATCGCCACGCTGTCGCGACGCGAGTCCAGCCCAAAGATGCGGATCGAGCCGGCCGAGGGTCGTATGAGGTCGAGCAGGAGCCGAATCGTCGTCGTCTTGCCGGCGCCGTTGGGGCCCAGGAAGCCGAACACTTCACCGGGCTCGATTCTCAGGCTGAGCGCGCGCACCCCACCGCCACCGCGATAGAGCTTGGTGACGCCATCGATCTGGACCACGGGCTGTGCGGGCGGTGACTCCGAGTGCAGCACAGACGCCTGGAGCATGTCCACCTCGCGATCCGGCCCAACTCCGACCCTACCGCGAGTCGGAGACTGGCCTCGGCGCGTGCGACGTGCAGGGGTCAGTGGCGATCGTGGATCACTCTGCTCGTCGCACTGGTCGAGAAGGGTGTGGGCCCGCGCGATGGCGAGAGAGAACACGCCGCGTCTCAACTCGCGAGATGCCTCCTCGCTCACGGCGCACGATCGCGCCGCCGAGCCGCCTGAGGGCGAACTCACCGAGGACCCGCGTGCGCTGCGCGAGCAGTGGACCCGGGCGCGCGGGTGGGTCCCGCCGCGGGACGAGGTCGCGACTAGCTCGCCGGCGCCGAGAAGTCCACGTCGGCCGTCTCGACGGTTCCTCCGGTGCGCCCGGGTGCGCTCTGGTACTTCCAGTACAGGTTCGTGTGAGCGATCACCATGTCCGGGCCGGGCGCGCCGTACGCGCTGAGGTCCTCGGTCGTGTGCGCGTCGCCGACCAGCACCGTGTCGTAGCCGCGCACGAGAGCACCGTGCAGAGTCGAGCGGATGCACGCATCCGTCTGGGCTCCGGTGACCACCAGGCGACCGACCCTGCGATCCGCCAGAATCGCCTCGAGGTCCGTGTCCTCGAAGGAGTCCCCGAAGTGCTTGTGCACGAGTGGCTCCTCGTCGTGACGCGTCAACTCGTCGACGTACTGCCACTCTTCGGAGTCGGCTACGAGGCCCTCGTCCGAGTGCTGCACCCAGATCACGGGCACGCTCTCGTTTCGTGCCCGCTGCACGAGCTGATTGATATTGCCGATGACTCGGTCCCGATCGTGCGCCTCCGCCACGACGCCCTTCTGCATGTCGATGACGAGCAGCGCCGTGCTTGGCCGGTTCTGCAGTGTTGTCATGATCCCCCTCCGCATCTACCCAGGGTGGCCCCAGCGCGCAGCGTACGCTCCGGCTGTCACAGTGTGACGTCGTCGCACGGGGGTCGCGGTATATGCCGCACACGAGCGCGCCCGCAGAGTGAAAGCGACCTAGAGTGCCGGGAGTCGCCGGGCTCGGTGTCGCCGGACGGTGACGACCGGCACCGACGAGTCGAGGGGTGGAGTTGACCGTGACGTCTCCGGGCGAGCCGGCGGGCGAGATCGTGATTCGCCGCGTGAGAGCCGACGAGAGCGACCAGCTGCTCGCCGACGTGGTGGCGCTCGTGGTGCGTTCGAAGGCGTCGTGGGGCTACGACGAGACCTTCATGGAGCACTTCGGTGCCAGCATGGTCCCGGGCTTCTTGGTCGGTCCACGGCGCGTGAGCCTGGTGGCGAGCATCGCGGGCACGTTGGTCGGCGTGGCGGTGATCGACGACGAGGTCTCCCGGGCCTGGCTCGAGGACATGTGGGTGGAGCCAGAACATTTCGGTCACGGAGTCGGTCGCGCTCTGTGGCGGGCAGCCCTCGGGGTCGTGCTCGGCTGGAGACGTGAGGCTCTCGAGCTCGAGTCTGACCCGTACGCCGAGGGCTTCTATCGCGCAATGGGTGCGCGTCGTATCGGATCGAGGGAGTCGACCCTGGTGGCGGGACGCGAGCTGCCACTGCTTCGATTCGACGTGCGCGGGCCGGGCTAGATCTGCTCGTAGCCAGGTGCTCAGCGCGGTGTCGTGACTTCGTCGGCTAGACAGAGACGATGACGCGACGCATCCTCGCCACCTCTGGTGGGTTCGTGCCGGGGCCGACCCAGCAGTCAGTGCGGCCCGGGGTGATGCTCCTTGACGCCCTCGGGCGCACCGGTGCGAGTCGCCCACGCGTCACGTTCGTGCTCACGGCGAGTGGTGACGATCGTTCCTACGCCGCGATCCTCTTTGACGCCTTTAACAGCGTCGGCTGCGACGTCAGCGAGCTACGCCTCTTCCCTCAGCCGAGCGCACCACCGAGCGCGGCACTGTCCGGGGCGGATCTCGTCTGGGTCGGTGGGGGATCGGTCGCCAACCTGCTGGCCCTGTGGCGCCTGCACGGCGTGGACGATGCGCTTCGCGACGCCTACGACTCGGCCACGATTTTGGCCGGGGTCTCGGCTGGCTCGATCTGCTGGCACGTGGGAGGTACAACTGACTCCTTCGGGCCGGACTTGCGGCCCGTGACCAACGGCCTGGGCCTTCTGGCCTTCGGCAACGGCGTGCACTACGACTCCGAGGCCCAGCGTCGGCCGCTGCTGCACGAGCTCGTGGCGGCGGGTACCTTGCCGACGTCTATCGCCACGGACGACCACGTCGGCGTGTGGTACGAGGATGGCGTGCCCACCGAGGTTGTCTCCGACATGCCGCTGCCGGCGGACGGAGCGTCCGCCTACCTCGTCGAGTCCGTTGGTGGCGTCGTCCGTGAGACTCGTCTCGGTCTGGGACGTCTCGGCTCACTCGGCTAGGTGAGGCCAGTGTCGGTCGGCCCGGTGCGCGATGCGCCGTCGGCCTCGAACGTTCCGTAGCTCAGGTCGGGACGACGCGACAGGGCCACGAGAGAGCCAACGCCGCTCTCGCATGGTTGAGACATCCACTCGCGTACCCGGAGTCCAGGGTGCCGTTGACGCGTCGGACTGACGTGGATCATCACGTCGACGGTGCGAGAATCACGTCTGAGAGCGCCTGACGCCGCGTCGAGGTCTGACGCCGTGGACGGGGAGGTCGAGTCCATGAGCAGGAGCGGGAAACGCGTCGGCGTCACGGTCCTGGTGTGGGCCACGCTCGCGGGACTCGTGGGCCCCAGCGCGCTGGCCGCGGCGTCGACGAGCACCGTCTCGCCCTTCCCACGTCTTCTGGTCATGCAGCGTGGCTTGTCACAGTCATCGCTCGTCCGGGCTCGGCCCTGGGGCTCGCCGATGGCGACCTCGCAGGTCACCGTGGTGGGCGTGACTCCGTCGCAGCCTCGCGTCGAGTGGGGGGTCTGGCGGCGTCACGACGGGCCCACGCTCTTTCCCGTGCGCAGTCTCGATGGGGGGCATCACTGGAGCGCGGCGGGTCCGATGCTGGCCACGGACTGGGCCGGGGGCTCGCTCTTTTACGTCACCCGAGTCCTCGCCCAGAGCGCGTCGGCCGTCGTGATGGTGAGCAACGCGGTCATCGACGTGACCACGGACGCGGGGCACGTGTGGTACCAGTACGTGAACGAGCTTGACAACTGGTCGATGACGCGCGCCACCCTGGCGGGTGGCATCGGACTTCGCGTCGGCCCGACGTCGTACGCGCAGTTGCCCCCGCACGCCTTCGCTATCTATCGGCTCGAGGTGGCTCATCATCGGTGGCTACGCGTCCGTCACTCACCGTGAGGACTCTGCGTGCTGCCGGCGGGATGTAAGGGTTCCGGGTGGTGTTCCACGGGTGCTCGTCGCGTCCCGTTCTCCGCGGGCCCGGCTGGCTGACGCCGGCTCGTTCGCACCGTCACCGGTGACCGACGCGACGTCGTGACTCTCTGAGGTGGCGACTCTGATCGAGGGAGGGCGCCTGCCGCCTCCGTGAGTACGGCTTCGCACTGTCGAGGGCCCTCGCCGCGACGCGTGGGTGAACGAGCGGCTCACGGGTCCGCGTCCACGGCGCGGTGTCCACGGTTCGTGGATCTGACAGTGCGGGTCACGATCCACGCGTGCTTACCCACTTGGCGAACGCGACTGAACCCCAGGTCCTCGAAGAGTTCGACGGTCGCGCTGAAGAGGAAGCGGCCTTGCGCCTCGCGCCCACGCGTGGTCTCAGAGATCGCCTCGACGCGACCACCGCCGGCGTCGGCGATTTGCTCGAGTGCGCCTTTCAGCGCGACGCGAGCGATGCCGTGTCCGCGATGGCCCTTGTCCACGAAGATGCACGCGATGCGCCATCGTGGGGGTGCTGGAGGGTCCTTGGCGTACTCGCGCATGTGCTTGAGGTCGAGGCTGTCGGCCGGTCCGTACTGGCACCAGCCCTGGGCACGGCCCTCTGGATCGATGACCAGTGCCGCGAGTGCTCGGCCGCTCAGGACTAGCTGCTCCTTTAAGGCTCGCGGGTCGCTGAGGCCTCGCTGGTACTCGACGTGATTGGGGGCGCACCAGCATCCGCCGTAGATGCCGTTATTGCGCTCGACCAGGTCGGCGAAGACCTCCCACGTCCCCGCATCGAGTCGATCGATCGTATACATCGAGCGCGCCACCAACCGGAGTCTGCCATTCGATGGCAGCCAGCTTCGCGGACGTCGAGATGAATCCCACCCCGCTCGCCTAGCGATCCGCCACCATCACATCGAGGGGGATGTCCAGACGCTGCATCCAGCTTCCAGCGAAGTTCACGGATGGGCTCGCGCCCTTCTGAACACTGGATCAATGGCCTCGCTGCACCTGTCCGAATCCCTCGCGGTGGGGGATTTGGGTAAAGGGTGAATTTCCTGGTCGGAAACCATGGAGGGTGTGGCCGCGAAGGGGGCAATCACCAGCGAGCGCGGATCTGATCACCAGGAGAACGGGAGTCTCTCACCAGCACCCTTGAGGAGACGATCACCCAGGGTGCCCCTGCTGCGGGCTCTTGGCTAGCGCCAACGGTGCAGTGCGGTCACCGCTGAACTACTCAGTATCTTTCGCTCGGAGGATTACGGCGCACCCACTTGGTCCCGGAGTTGGTCGATGTCCTGGTGGAGGGTGAACTCCGTCGCTCACCTAGCATTCTCGGTTGTCCAGCAAGTTCGATGGCTTGGTTGATGGCAGCGACAATCTCTGATCCGCGACGTAGGCATCCCAGGTATGACATCACTTCGGTAAGAAGTTGGTCCTCGGTGCGGAAGGGCGTGTCGGATTCAATCCAGCGAATCAACCGGCTGACCGAGAATCCAACTTCCGGAGTCTCCCGACCAGCCGGGCCATCAATGTGGAAGGAGGCCTTCCCTCGCGCAGCAGGCAGTCGCGCGCTTTAGGATCGCGATTTCCCGCCTGGATGTGGCTCTCGCGGCGCACGCTGCGGCTCGCCTAACCCGGTGGCGTGATAGACCCAGGTGAGGTCGTTGTGCGCGATGCCTACGAAACGGTCAGTAGCAGGGGGAAAGATCATGATTCTTCGAAGGTGGGCGGTTGCTCGTCGCGCGAGCGCGGTGATCGTGATGTCGATGGGGCTCGTCAGCGCTTCGGCCAGCGCGTCGAGCGCGCCCTCGGCTCGACACTTCCCCGACGTCGCGCACGTCACACCGGGCAGCGACTACCTGGCCCTCGGTGACTCGGTCTCCTTTGGCTATCGCGAATCGACGACGGTGCCCGCCCCTGACTACAGTTCGGCCGCCAACTTCGTGGGCTTCCCCAAGGATGTTGCCTCCGCTCTCGGTCTGCACTTGGCGAACGCCTCGTGCCCCGGTGAGACCTCGTCGAGCTTCCTCAGTGCCAGCGCGCAGAGCAATGGCTGCGAGAACCACATCAGTGCGACGGGAGGGCTCGCGGCAGGGGGGTACCGAACGCTCTACCCGCTGCACGTGTCGTACACGGGCAGCCAGATGGTCTACGCACTGCATTTTTTGAAGGTGCACCCGCGAACCACTTTGATCACGCTGATGATCGGGGCGAATGATGGCTTCATCTGCCAGGAGATCACGACGGACCAGTGCACATCCGGGAAGGAGTTGGCGCCCGTCCTCGCGACGGTCACGAAGAACGTGGCCACCATCTTGCACGGCCTGCGGGTCACCGCCCACTACAAGGGTCAGATCGTTCTCGTCAACTACTACTCGACGGACTACTCGAACGCGTTGGCTTCGGCGGGTAGCCAAGCGATCAATCAGGCCCTGGACCAGGGCGGTGCTGGATTCAACGTGGAGATTGCTGACGGCTACGCCGCCTTCAGCCAGGCGGCCCAGTACTCCGCGGGCAACACGTGCAACGCCGGCCTACTCACGCAACTGTACACGGGCAGCACCATGACGGGTTGCGGGGTCCACCCGAGCGTGGGTGGACAGGCGATTCTCGCTCAGACGGTGGAGTCCGTCGTGCACAAGTAGCGTCACGCGGTTCTCACGGTAGTTGGGGTTCTCGGTGACTCGGGGCGCGACTTCGCGCCGAGCGTGTCATCGAGTTCGGCCCTGGGGACTGTTCGCGCGGCCAGGGTGTCGCTCATTTGCGGGAAGCCTTGTTGGTGGGGGATTTGGGCAAAGAGTGTCTGTCCTGTTCAGGATGAACCGCCCCTGACGTAGGCATCCGGATGCAGCCAGCGATCGTCTGTCGAGGCTGTGCCTCCATGCTGCAGCCCTGGGTGTGGCGTAGCGCTGGATCTCGCGGTCAAGGGAGCACTTGCGGCCCGAGAGGGTCGCGGGGCCCCACCCACAGACAGTTCGCGGGTGCCATCTATCTGCCGACCAGGCAAATTTTTGTCCGAACGTTTGGGGGATCTTTTCCGTAATCCCCCGTGGTGGGGGATTACGACAAAGGGCAAAGTACCTGATCAAACTATCTAGCTGAGACCGGCCGTTGACGTCCCTTGAAGTGGTGTAATTTCCCCGGTCCTTCGTGAAGGCGGGCCACCGGAGTATTTCTTGATGTGTCCATCCAAGACACGAAGGGAATACTCCGATGACCCACCATGATTTTGACC
>JAJXUK010000054.1:0-1455 GCA_021782915.1 Actinomycetes bacterium
CGTCGCGAGGAGCGCATCCGTTTGATCCAGGTCGGTCTGGAACGCTCGACAATTAGTGTTGTGTCTCACAATCAATGCGTCTCTCGTCATCTCAATCTCCTTCTAGGCACTGAACTCGCGCCACGATTCCGTCGGGCCGTCGAGTACTTCAATTTCCTTGGCACTGAGTGGCCGGTAGCCATTCGGTGCGATGACGCGCAGCGGAGGATTGACCGAAACCACCCGGACACCTTCGTTGAAAGCGTCGGCGAACCCTTCAACGCGCTCACGTTCGACCAGATCCTGCGTCCGATGCTCGACCTTGCGGAACATTGTGCCCGCAACAGCCGAAAGCTCAGCAGCCATTTCTACGACGGTGTCGTCGGTGACTTCGACTACGGGCATCTCCACTTCGAAGACCTTCAACACCGCCGTCGCGGCCTTCTGTATGCGACTCGTCGATTCCTTGATGCCCTGGATGGCTTCCGGGGCCCCGCCGGCCCAACCGGCGACGTACCCGAAGGAGTAGTCGCTGGTGTCCATACCGAGCGCCACGCAGATGACGTAGGCCGTGGACTCTGCTTCGAGTTCCTTGAGTCCTCGCGATAACTCGTTGGTCACTGGAATCTCAGGATCGTGCAAAAGGGCGTGGCCGATTTCGTGCGCGAGGGTCTTCACCTCTTGCGCCTCGGAGTTGCTCGCTACTACCCGAATTCTCCCGAGCGCGTGCGTGGTGTCCCCATTCGCCCCGCTCGCCAGTGACTGCGGTCGCTCGACGCGAAAGCCAATGGTGCCGGCGAACTGCGTGAGGGTGTTGAAGACGCCCTCGGGTGCGAGACCTTCAAGCCTGCTCACGACATCGGGGAGATCGCGCCCCTCGGTCTGGCTGATGTCAAAGACCGGGACCAACTTGAAGCCCCGAATCTCACTGGTCTTCTCGCCCTCGGGTGCGTCTTCCTTCTTGTACTTCAACGGCGCCAGGATCCGTAGGGCTGACTCTCGCGCCATGACCTGACGGCCCATCTCCTGCCAGGCGTGGTAGCCCGCCACCCGCGTGGCGTAGGGGTTCTGGAGCATGATCAACATGACGTTGTTGGGGCTGTAGGCGTAGAACTTGCTCTGCACGTCGAGGTACTGCGTCCACTTCTCACTTGAGTGGAGCTCGGCAATGCCGGCGCTGAGTTCTTCGAGCAGCCCCGAGTGATCACGCATGCCGACTCCTCGTCGTTGGCTGGGTTGAGAGTGAAATGTTCGCCTCGAAGCCGTCACGAACTGCGTGTCGCGCTTCCTCGATGAACCCATTACGCCGCCGTCGGAATCCCGCGAGCCGTGGTAACGATGAAGCAGATCTCGGAGCAACCACCAGCGGCGCTACCCACGTGTGGGCCACACTCAACGTCACTTCAACGGCCATCGCGCTCTCCTTCTTTAGTTAGGTAGCGGACTCGCTACATTCACTGACTCAACGCAACGGTC
>JAJXUK010000054.1:1465-7556 GCA_021782915.1 Actinomycetes bacterium
GAAGAGTTCGCCATCGGCGTACTCGGGGCCGTGACCGCACCGCAGGTCGGCCGTGAACTGGCGAAGCATCGCCGTCACGTCTCGATACGCGCGGTGCCAGTCGGTGCCCGACGAGCCGGGCGAGGTCGTGTCGTAGGCGACGCGCTCGTGATCGCGCAGCGCCTGGAGGGCGACGACGAGCGACTCGTGTGCGAACCAGCACGCCGGCACGACGTAACTGTCAAGACCCCGGTAGCGCTCTCGCATCGCGTTCACCCACTCACGTAGCTGGGGCCACTCGCGCTCTGCGTCAAATGGTCCGAGGCTCGGCCAGTGAATGGGCGGGCGAGCCGCGCCGCCCGCCGAGGAACTCCTCGCGGTGGTGCTCGTGGCCACTGGCCGCGCGG
This sequence comes from Actinomycetes bacterium, assembly GCA_021782915.1. Classification (GTDB taxonomy): domain Bacteria; phylum Actinomycetota; class Acidimicrobiia; order Acidimicrobiales; family RAAP-2; genus RAAP-2. The sequence continues at coordinate 1,852 of JAJXUK010000054.1, forward strand.
GGACACGGGAGCGGACGTCAACGGGACGAACAGCGCCGTCTACTCGCAGGTCACTCATCGAGACTCCGCACGTTTAACTCGCCGTAGGGCGCGGGTGGGTGGGCACCCGCGCGCAGGGCCGCTTCGGCGGCGCGGCGCTCGTCGCTGATCCGCCGGGCGTCGCGGCGCGCCGTCCAGGGTTTAAGGGTCAGCACGATGGGCTTGGCCGCGCGCAACATGAGAAGGGCTTGGCCGACTCCAAGCAGACGGATCGTGCTCGGGTCCAGCACCGAGCGCCGACGCGTGGACGCCGACACCGCGCGTCCCCCGCCGGCCTGGTGAGTCGTCGAGATCTCGGGGCTGTCGCGCTCGCCCACCAACTGGGCGATGTCGCGGAGGTCACCCGCGTTACTCGATCCACCGAGTATCACCTTGGTGGTCGCGGAGTCCCAGATGGCCTGGGCCGGTTCGTTACCCCAGCGACTGCGGGCCTGGGCGAGTGACTGGAGGACCGCGACCGTCGTGATGCCCGTCCCTCCCCCTTCGCTCATCAGCGCCCCGAGTGAGGGCAACGGATAGTTCGCCGCCTCATCCAGAATGAGCGCGAGCGGCGGATCGAGCCGTGCCCCACTCGAGGCGCTCGCGATCACGCGGGCCGTTTCGACGACGTCCTCGATGAGGGCCGAGACGAAGTTCGCGGTTGCGAGGGCTCCCGAACTGGTGCCGAGGAGATAGAGCGTGCCGTGATCTCGCAGAAACTCCGCGGGGTGAAACTGCGCATCCCGCGCCGGGCTCAGCTGCTCGATGACCTTGGGGCTCGCGAGCGGGGCAAAGACGCTACTCACCACCGACCAGATGTTCGCGCGGGGCCGCGGCTCTAGCCCGACGATGCCACCGAGGGCGCTTCCCCACTGGGGGGTCGCGGTGCTCGTGGTCTTTAGGATCTCGACGGCCTCCTTCGCCTCGTCGGGCGAGAGGCTCCAGCGATAGAGATCGGTAACGGAGCGCTTCGCGACAGCGGCCGCCTGGAGGAGACAGCGCACCACCACCTCGGTCTGTTGCTGCCAGAAGTTCGCGTCCTGCACGCCCCCGGCCGCACCCGCACAAAGGGCGGCCGCGCGCATCATCGCCGTCTGGGGGTTCTCACAGCCGCGAATGGGCGACCAGCGAAGTCCCCCCGGCACGCCGAGCGCCAGCCCCTGGGGATCAAAGACCCCGACGGGACCGAGTTTTATTCGCGCGCTCATTGTGGCGGCGAGATTGTCCGGGCGAGTGCTCGTCGTGACGACGGCCCCCGGTGCGTCGAGGATGAACGGGATGACGAGGTGGAGACCCTTGCCGCTGCGCGGGGGCCCGAGGATGACCATCGAGTCCTCGACACTGGCGTAGCACGGCACCCGGCGACTCGTGCCCAAGAAGAACCCGAGGTCTGACGGTCGGGGCTTTGGCATCGACGGCCGCAGAATCGCCCCTCGAGCCACGAGGTGGCGGGCGCCGGCCGCCGCCACCACCTCGTGGCGCTCGGCCAAACCGGCGATGCGCGTCGGGTCGTCGGACTGCTCGCGCGCATCTCGTCGAAGCCCACGAGCTACCACGACGCTCGCGACCCCGCCGAGGACGACGACCGCCGCGGTCGTCGTCCAGTAGAGCCACGCCGGCCCCACGGGAACCCTCCACGCCTCAGAGGGGTGATCGAAGTGCGCGAAGGCCGTCAGTGCGCCACGTAGGTGTCTCGTCGGCAGTCCGTGGCCCGAGAGGAGTGCCGCGAGCAGTCCCCCGGCGACGAGGAGGAGAAACCCGACGAATAGGACGGCCAACGCCCCGAGGGCCAGGTCTTCTGATTGATAGCGCGAGGTCGTGGCGGCCATCAGCCGACCATCCGCTGGTTCGTATCGAACAGGGACAATTCATTCGGCGTGCAGATATGGCGTACGACGAAGGACCGTTCACCAATGCGCCAAAGTCCCTCGCCGCGCGCGAGGCTCGCGAGTTGGTCGGTTTCGGTCGACGACAGACCGAGGGCCGCGCCGGTCTTTACGTCCTCGCCCGATTCCTGGGCGTAGATGACCTTGGTCGAACAGTCCGCGAGGAGCCCGAGCGCGAGGTTGCGCGCTTCGGAGTCTCGTTCACCAACGGCGTCGAGGTCACTCAGTCGGTGGATCACCAGTAGGTTCGCGAGTCCGAGGGCTCGACTGAGCTTCCACTGGCTCTGCATGCGCGCGAGTAGGGCCGGCTGCTTCAAGACCCGCCACGCTTCGTCGTAGATGACCCAGCGCGGGCCACCCGAGGGATCCTGGATCGCACTCTCCATCCATGAGCTCGCACACGCCATGACCATGGCTATCTTCGCGTCCGAGCCCGCGATGCGACTGAGGTCGAGACTCACCATGGGCAGATCCGGGTCGAAGTGCACCGTGGAGGGCCCGTCGAAGAGGCCTCCCAAGTCCCCCGCGACCAGCCGATTGACCGCGTGGGCGACTTCGCGTCCGTCCTCGAGTAGTTGGGCGCGACTGGAGCCAACGACGTCGCGCGGGGGATCGAACATGGAAGAGACGACCTGGGGCAGGGTCGCGACGCTGTTAGTGGCGACCGCTTCGTCTAGGGCGGCGAAGAGCGCGGTTGCTTCGACCGGCGCCATGGCCCGACCGAGCGCCGCTTCGCTGAGGGAGCGAAGCAGATCACGGCGGCGCTGGCGCACCACGTCGGCCCAAACTTGGTCGGACAGTGCCGATTGTCCACCGTCAGCGCTCGCGAAGAACGCAGGCCTCGGACCCTCATCCAAGGGATTGAGGCGCGCCGACGTCCCGCCAAGCTCGATCGCCTGACCCCCGACGCTGCGCGCGACGGTACTCCACTCGCCCTTGGGGTCGCCGGGCACGTAACACTTGCGCCCAAAGGCAATGCTGCGAGTCGCGATTGACTTGGCGAGGGTGGACTTACCTCGACCCACGACGCCAGCCAGTAGACAGTTCGGGTTCGTGAGCACGCCCATCTGGTAGAGCACCCAGGGGTCATAGACGAAGCCCGCGCCACTCCACGCGTCCTGGCCAATCAAGATGCCCCGGCTCCCGAGTCCGCTCTCCGCGAGGAACGGGTAGGCACCGGCAACGACTTCACTCGTCGCGCGATGCGGCGCCACCTTCAAGGCTCGGTAGGTACGCAGTGCGTCCTCGCCCGCTTCGCCGTGCTTGGGTAAGTACGCCGCGTTCCTCGCTTCGTCGCGGTGCAGCTCTCGAGCCCGCTTCGCTCCCGCTCGCGCCGCCACTTGGTCGGCTATCGACAGGGTCGCCGCCGCGCGAGCGAGGGCTCGACGCTCGCGTCGCGCGGTCCCCTTCGCGCTATAGAGGGCACCGGCGAGCGATTTCCCACCGTCGAGAATGGGCTGGACGGGTGACGGCACCACCGGGACCGGCGTGATCTCGCGAACGCGAAGCGAATCATCGCTCGGGCCACGTAGCGTCGCCACCAACGCAGTGAGTCGTTCGATCTCGGCCTGTTGCGCCGAAGTGTCGCTGCGACGTGACATGAAGACCACCTTCCTAGAAGACGCCGCGGGCGAGCGGCAGTGCGGCGACGACGAAGCCCTGGGACTGGCGCCCGTAGAGGACGCGGGTATCGCACCCCGACTGGCCGGCCGATCGTTCAATCAGCGCGACCGCGGTCGTGAGTCCCTCTTCGCTGTCGGCGGTCACGGTGATGAAGCCCGCGAACTCCACGTCGGCGTGACCGTTCAGCAGCGCCTGTTCGCGCGCCAAGAGGTCGCTGTACTCCTGGACGTCGGCGAGGTCTTGGACCTGGCCGACCTTGGCCTTGTGCTGCGCGTCGGTGATCGCCTCGGTCTTCTCCTTGCGCAGCGCCCGTAACGCTTCGCTCGTGCCGAGGGGATGGGCGAGAAGAGACAGCGACTTGCGGATGTCGGGCGCGAAAATGAGCGCGTGCAAGAAGTGCGGGGCCACCTCCACCCGGGGCCAGTCACTGATCCAGAGCACGCACGAGTAGCCCGAGTCATGTCGCAGATACGACCAGTGCTCGCTGAGCGCCACCGGGCCCGCGGTAGCGAGTTTCGCATTCGCACGATTCTGTGCGACGTCGGACGCGGGGTCGTACGCCTGGCGGATCGTGGAGGCGAGTTGGGCCTCGCTCAACCAGCCCTCGAGGCGCAGGTCGGCGTCACGCAACCCGTGTTCCAGGACGCTCATGTCAACGCGCAGCACGCTGGCCGCCCCCTTCACGCCCCGTCCGGCGCTACGAATCGCCGCCGCGGCCTTCTTCATGTCGAGTGCGATCGTGATGGTCGTGCGGTGCGTCGAGGACCCGAGTGAGGTCTGGGCAAGTAGCTCTCGGTACTCCTCGTTGGGCCAGTCGCGTTCGCCCGTGCCGTGCTCCTCGTACCACTGGGCGACCTTCGTGCCGGGGTCGGGCACCGTGGACTCGAGCACCTGGATGAGCGCACCGGTGCCGGTCTGGGCGAGGGAGGCGATGACGCGCCCCCAGGTCGCCACCCGCTCTCGCTGGGCCGACGGCGAGAGCAGCACGTAGGCGGGGTGGGACACCGCGAGGGTCGCCGAGAGCGTCTGGCGGTGCGGGTCGTGCACGAGGCACGCGCCGCTGTCGGGGTCGTTATAGAAACGAAGCGGTGCCGCGTCGCCCGGCAGGGCCATCGTGCCCGCCGGCCGCGGCAGGGACACTCTCGCTAAGTAGGTGGTCTGGTCCGTCGAGAGGCGCAGCGCCCAGTGCAGGAGCGTCGGGAGCCACTCGACGAGCGCCTGGCCCTTCACGGGGATAAACGCCGATCCGAGTAGCCCAGCCCACATCGGCGCCGACACCAGCAGCCCCACGCCCCCGGCGCCGAGGAGCCCGATCAGGAGAACCACCGCGGCGGCGCCGATCGCGCTCGCGCGCAGGCCCGAGAACCCCAACAGGAAGCCGCGCGTCGAGCGTCGAGCGAAGCGAACCGTCGGCGGGCCGGCGTTGAACGTGCTCACGCGCGCTCCGTCGGTCCGGGCTCTGGACCGATACGTCGGCGCGGCGGCGCCGGCGCGAAGGCGGTGGTCGTGGGCGTCGGGTCAATCGCCGACGCGCCCGCCGGCGTGGCGTCACCCGACGGGTTCGGGCGGCTGCCGGTCGGCGCGGGGCCATGACTCGGTGTCGCGCTTTGCGTCGGGACCGACGCTGCCGTGGTCGGTACTGGCTCCACGCGTGGTCCCCGCTCACCGCTCGCCCCGGGTGGCGCGGACGATGGCGATTCTGTTCCGTCCACCACGGGGCTCGCGCCCCCTGAACCCCGTTCGGCCGAGCGTGTCGCGGTCTCGCCGGCGTGTCGTCGAGCGTGCGTCGCCGCGACCACGCCGAGCGCGGCTCCCGCGACGATGCCGGCGCCGGCGCCAGGCGCATCGGTGGTAACCGGTCCAGCGCCCGTGGAGCCACTCGGTCCCGTTGATGCTTCGGACTTCGCACCGAGTGGCGCGCTCACGCCCATCGGGGCGGCGATTCGGTGCGGGGCACCACCGAGACTCTGGGCCGCCCACTTCATCGACGCCACCTTCTGGGGAGCGCCAATGACCGAGGCGGCACCCGAGGTGGCGTGGGCGGCCGAGCCGGCGAGGTTCGCCATGTGCTCACCGGTGAAGTGCACGAGTTTGAGCGCCATCCACGGCGACAGTCCCGCGACCAGGAGGATGAGCAGCCCCGTGATGTCACTCGTGATTCCGGACAGTCCGCCCGCG
>JAJXUK010000055.1 GCA_021782915.1 Actinomycetes bacterium
GCACTAGGGAGGTCACGGCGGTGGTTAGCTGCCTGACCGATCACGTAGGCGTCGTCATCACTGCTCCTCGACGTTACGGCAAGTCGTCGCTCATGAAGCAGGCCTGTAAGGAGCTGGGGCGCATCGCGCCGACGCCCACCGTGGTCCACGTCAACCTCCTCCAGGCGGGCAGCCTCGCCTCTGCAACCTCACTGCTCCTTCGACGCCTCTTCCAGTTGCCCGGGGGTCCGTGGCACTCCCTAAAAGACGTGGTGCCCGGGTTCCTCCGTCGTATTCGCGTGCAACCGACCACGACCTTCGACGCCAACGGTGCGCCCGTCTTCACCTTCGCGTCCGGTCTCAGTCCCGCAGAGATCTCGCGCGTTGTCGATGACGTGCACGCGGCCCTTGACGAGATCGGCACCAGTCGGCCGGCGGTGCTCTTTCTCGACGAGTTCCAGGCGGCGACTGACCTCGAAGAGCATCTGCTTCGCCGTCTGAAGGTGCTCGCGGATCAGTACCGCAAGGTTTCGCTGGTGCTCGCGGGCTCGAAGCAGCACTTGACGGAGAGCCTGGTGACGGCGAAAGGTGCCCCGCTCTACGACATGCTGGAGCGCATCAGCCTGGGGCCGATCCCCAAGGAGGGCTGGGTACCGTTCCTCTTGCGTCGCGCCAAGCGGGGCGGGCGTCCGTTCGCTGACGACTCCGTCGCACACGGACTCTGGGAGATAGCGGGCCCCGTTCCCTTCGACGTGCAGCAGTTAGCCTACGAGAGCTTCAACCAGGCCGACGCTTCGACCACCGAGTCCTCGCAGCGGCGACGGGTGAGCTGGTGCGCCATCAGGCGGCAGCGACGCCGAGGCCTTTGAGCAACTGTCCCCGGGCCAGCGGCGCGTGCAGAAGGTCCTCGCGCGGGCCACGTACCACGGGTTCGGCGGAGTTCGCCCTGGAGGCCGGACTCGCGAATGCGGCATCCCTCGGCAAGGCCGTGCAGGCGCTCGTGACGTCGGAACTCGTGGTGTGTCAGCAGGCCAGGTACGCCATAATAGACAACCCGTTCCTCGCCGCGTGGCTACGAGGGTCAGACAGCGACTGGCCTTGGGGGGCCCTGCTTCCTCGACCGACGCGTCCTCACGCTAAACGCCGTGCCGCAGCCCAGGGCAAACACATCGCCGCCGTGTTGACGGCGGCTGCACTCGGACGTTGAATCGGTGACGATCGACGGTTGCAGTTGCGATCGACCGAGGGCGACGACGCAGTCTTTCGTAATGCCTCAATCACTCGATCTCTAGAAGGACCCAGGGCTCGAGCAAGACGCGGGGCATTCGCTGAACCAGGTGTAAATTGCGCCCGGATTCAGGTCGCGGACGATAGCGAGAATGACGAATCCCACTACGCCATCCACGACTCTCGATCTGCTCCGCACGACAGTCTCCCGTATGGAGGGTCTCGGCCTCGTCGAACTCGACGCACTCCTTCTGAAGGTAGCTGCGGGCGAGTCGCCAGGGTCGCCGTTACCCACGCCGCCGCTGCCCCGTCGGAACGCCACCCCACGGCGCTCGGACGTTGAATCCCGCTGACCAGGCCATGTGACCATCACGCGGACAGTTTGCCGCCCTACTTCATCGCAACCATCAACTAACTGATGGTTGTGATGAGTCCGGTATGTGCGCCCCGCGGGCGAACCCGCACAGTAGTTCTGCGTCCAACGATCCAAGGAGAAATGGTGCCAACCGCCAGATCATCCAGTACCCCTGCCTTCTACCCCGCCAATCCGCAGACCATCAGCCTGTGGGGTGGCAAGCTCATTTTGCCGCGTGGTCAGATCCAGAACCTCATCACCATTCGCATCTCGGCGACTGGTGACCTCGAGGCCTACGAGAACCAGCACGCGACCGCCGAGGCCGTCTTCGCCAACCTTCCCGACGCGCACCACGTGAAGGCCCTGCCCAAGGAGGTGCGCGTTCCGGGGGCAGAGAACGACGCTCTGAGAGAGCTGCACGGCGTCATCCCCCTCTCCTTCTCCGATCTGCCCAACTCGGGAGGCAAGAAGGACTTTCTCGGTTACGCGTTCTGTGGCGGGTCGACGATGTGGTTCTTCATCATGAACAGCGCGGCCCAGGGCAACCTGCCGCCGTGGCCCGAAGATCCCACCCGCCAAGAGCGCAACGCTTTCACCGAGTTGGTCGCCGGCACGGCGGTCGCCCTCTATGACGGTGGTAGCCACAATCTCGCCCTGCGATTCGCTCTGTGGAGTCGCATGGAGCGCGACGAGCTCTTCGGAGCTCGCCTGCGCGCCGTCGTCAAGGACCGACCCGGTATGACGCTCTGGGATGGCGACAGGCAGGTTGACCTCCACGATCCAACGGCCCAGATCATCAACGCCGTCAGTTCGGGCCAAACCAACGCGGCGATCCTCGATCTGAAGGGGGCTCTCTACAACGGCAACCTCAACCACCTGGCTGCGAACAAGTGGGAGAAGCCCGAAGCGGTGCTCCCGCTTGGCTATCGATTCCGCCGCGAGGTGAACGCCGAAGGGGTGACGACGATCGTCAAGGGTGAGGTCGTGGCGGACATCACACACCGGGCCGCACTTCAGGAGCTAGCCGAGATGGCCAGCGCCGGTTCGACCTGGAATGCCGTTGGCCGTCGCGCCGCAGAGCTCGAAGTCCCCTTGCGCAATCTGGCGGGCCGCGGCAAGAGCTTCGCGTCGCTTCACGAATACGCGCTCTCGCGCGCGGCGAAGATCCTTCTCGGCAATCCCACCTACATCAGTCTGTGGCGCACGGGCACGATGGTTGTCCGCCGAAACTCGCCGGTCGAGGGAGCGCTCAAGATCAGGGGTCACCAACTCTCTTTCGATGAGGGCGCCACAGTGGGACACGTCGACACGCAGGTCACGTGGCCCCTTCCCGACGGCGGCTGGGGGGTGGCAGACGAGGTCTGGGATCGTCTGCTCGACCGCCTCGATCGCGAGGCCGATCGAGCGGCGCGGATCAAGACCTCGGCGGGGATGTCGACGAGCGACATCGCTCGTCGGGCGTTCTCAGGCTCGCCCACGTGGGCGATTGGGGACTACGAGTATCGACTCGTCCCCGACTCCCCCACCGCCTACCACCTTCGCCGACGAGACGCCAAAGATGGCCGCGATAGCGAGGGTCGTCCGCGCGGCTGGATCTACGCCGAGGGCGAAGCCCTCGCGACCTTCCACAGCCTGGCGCTGCACGCATCCGTCTCCTTGGCCCTTGAGGCCGCGTTGACCAAACTCGCGGACACCGACACGGTGGTCGGGACGATTCCCGTGACCACACCGAATACGAGGAGGCACGTCGAGTACGAGAAGCTCGTCTCCAACCTCACATCCGCGGCCGATGAACTCGACCAGACCGCCCTAGCGTTTGACGAACTCGCCGTGAAAGCGCAAATGCTAGGTCGAGAGGCGCAGGTCGACGCCTACATCGAGCACGCCGCGACTCACCGTGCCGACGCCCAAGCCAAACGAGAAGAGGCCGACCGGCTACGCGCCGTCTCCGAGTCCGAACCCGACATCGACAGCGTCGAACCCGTGGTCCTGGATCTCTCCAGCCCCGCAGTCGTCGCCGTCGCGCTACGCCGCTTCCCACAGCACGTGCCCGCCTCCCTCGTGGATTCGCTCGTGACTTTGGGTATCACCGAGTCCTTGCGCGTCGAGCTAAGTAACGACGAGAGCATGGGTCACTGGAGTGCCACGTGCCGGGTGCCGGTGATCGGAGAGAACGAGATCGCCGTCATCGAGATCAGCGGCGTAGTGCCCAACAGCGCGCCTCCTCCCGGCGCGAGGTTCGGCGAGCGACGCAGCTTCACCGAGTCCGTGGTGCGCCAGTTCCTGGTCGAGCAGATGGACCTCAACGCCATCGCTGCCACGCATCACCGCAAGGCTGCCTGGGTGCGCAAGCAGGTGCACGGCTGGCTGCGATCGCACGGCGTCACGGCGAATGGCTTAGCGGCAGCGGCGATGCAGTGCCCCATCGAAGAAACCCGACGCGCCATCTACGTCGCGTGCTCGGGCGACGCAAGTACCGTCGCCGATCTCGCCCCGGCGTTCGTGGAGCACGTGAAGAAGACCTACCTTGGCACGAAGGGTATGACGAACTGGATCCCGGGATCGATGCGCGGCCAGCGACAACTCCTGGCGACACTCGTGACGACGTCCAACGGTTCCGCAATCAAACACGACATCGCCGCGAGCATGGGCCTCACCGCACGAGATGTGGCGGCGATCGCGAGAGGCTGGTCCAAGATTGGCTCGGTCGTCGAGCGTGTGGGATTCCAGGAGATGCGACTGCGGCGGTGTCCTCACCCCGACTGCTCGGGTCACCCGGGATATCTCGCCCAGTATCTCGTTACTCCCGAGACTCCCGACGGCCTCCTCTGCACCTCGTGTCGGCGCACGCCCGAAAGTGCTGACGTCGTCTACCCCGCTGACTACCTACTTCCCTGGGAGGGACCCGACGTGCACCTTGGCGAAACTCCTTCCCCGGTGACGGTGGAGTCAACGCAACTGCTCACGGTGCGCGAAGCGGCCAATCTGCTCGGCTGGTCGGATTACCTGGTGCACAAGTACCTTCCCGTCGCCCGTCACGTCGGAAAGATGGCCTATTTCCATCCCGCCGACGTCGACGCCAAATACCGGGTGGCGAAATCGTTGGAGGGCCGTCGGCACGCAACTCGCACCATTGGCGAGGTCGCCCAGCAACTTGGTGTGAGCCCTGACACCATAAGAGCACTCGCCAACGCCGGCGTGATCCCAGATGGACGTGTCGTCCCTGGTCGAGGCTGGCGCCGCTTCACCGATGACGAGGTCGAGGTCATCCGCCAGACTCTCGTACCCGCTGACCACGCCGATACCGAACTCCTTGGCACCGCCGACGCGGCCGCGCGGCTGGGAATCTCGTCAGTCGCCCTGCGCGCCGCAGCACGGCGCGGTCTGGTTCAATCCCAGCGAACGTCGAGCGGTGCCTACCGCTTCGCTCCCAATGACCTCGAGGCGTTCGCTCACTCCCGCAGCGGGACCCATGGTTGACTGCGTTACTCGCCGCCACTGCTGCAGCAGACGTCAAGAACGCGTATGGACGGCGAACGTTCGCCGGATCTCGACGAACGCCGAGTCGCGTCAGTCGCGCAACTGGCGCCAAGCACCTCGCCCTGATCTAGGCGCATCAATCGACTCGGCGCGGCCGACGTCTCCGATTCGAGGAGTTCCAGCCGGTGGTCCAAAACGACCGCAACCTGCGAACGGAAACGGGTCGTCGCGTGACACGCCGCGCCCTGGGCGCCCACGTCGCAGTGCAGCCTCGGCACACTGACCCGATTACCACTCCTCGGCGCAGGTCTCCTCGGCCTCAACACCGGTGAGCCAAGCGTGGGCGCGCGCGGCCTCTTCGGGCCCGGCGGCGACGTAGGTGCCGGTGACGCTTCCGGCGCTGTGGCGCAGGAAGGCTCGCGCCGTCGCGTGGCCGAGAACACGCTCCACCGACGTGCCGACGGACTTGCGCAGGTCGTGGGGCCGCCCGTGGATCTCGTCCAGCCAGGGCAGCTCGCGCTTGAGTCGGTCCCAGAGACTGTTGAAGCGCCGCACGGTGAGCGGATGGGGCTCGCGCGCTGGTGTCGCGCCGTCTCTCGAGACCGTGCGGGCGTCGGCGTAGTAGAACACGGGCCGATCCGGACGCAACGTCACGCGCCGGCGCCGTACGTCCTCTAGCGTGATCTCCTCGAGTGCGAGGCCCTCGGGATTGGCGGCGAGCACGTCGCCGCGCGAGAGGGCCATGGAGAGTAGTGCCGCCATCAGCGCCTCGGTCACGGGCTGCTCGTCGACCTTGTTCTTCTTCTCGTGCAGACGCACCCGAAGGCTGGAACAAAGCAGGTCGCCCACGCCGATCTGGACGAGCACGCCGCGGCGCGCGCCGGTCTCGAGCAGGAACCAGACGATGAGCTCGTCGAGCACGACATCGTTGGATCCACTGCTGTAGAGCGCTGACCAGAGTTGTTCGAGACGATCGGCCTCGTAGCTGCGCTTTTGGACCTCGGGGCGCGGATAGCGCGTCATCTTGAGCGCCAGATTGCGCGTCACCCCGGTCGTGCGGTCCTCCATCGCGAAGTTGTATAGCGCCGAGAGGAAGGCCCGCAGGTGCTCGACCGCCGAGCGGCCGTCGTAGGCGAACTGGGGGCGCCCGGCGCGGGCGCGCCGGGCGTTGCGCACCAGGGTGCGCTTGGTCGCGCGCATCTGCACCCAGCGCGACACGCGCTCGAGCTCGGCCAGGGTGACGTCGCAGAGCTCACGCGTGCCGAGCACCGGACAAGTCTCGAGGCAAGTGGCCACGCCGACGCCGCCCGCGGCGAGGTCCTGGATCCGACAGTCACAGGCGCCGGCGCGCACGCAGGCGCAGGCCCCGTAGAGGCCGAGGCCGTTCATGGCTGACAGGCAGCGAGCGCAGGTGCACGCGCACAGGTCCGCCAGTCCCTTCAGGACGACGGTGACGTAGGGCGCCCAGGCCTGGCGCTTTCCTGCGGTGAGGGCGGGCAGCACGCTCGCGCGGGCGAACTCGCCCAGGCTCGTTGAACCTCTCTCGTCGATGAGGTCCTCGGGTCGCAGGCCCTGCTGGCGCATCATGAGTCGGAAAGCCGCGCCGACCTCGGGGGTAACGGCGTCGCTCACTGCGCCCCCTCGGTCGCGCTGAGACGCTCCGCCAGCTCGGCCGCGGCGAGCGCGGCGACGAGGATCCCCGGATGGGCGACGACCAGCACGCCCGTCGACGCGTCGCCTTCGGCCTTTTCGGCCCACAGCACCACGGCGCCGTCGGGCTCGACACCGAGGTGCCGGCGCAGCCCCGCCGAAAGGAGGATGCGTCCGGCCGCGTCCACGTGGGGCCGCGAGGTGCCCCGGACCGCTCGGTCGTCCACCTGACGGCGACGCAGGCGCAGGCGGTTCGGCCCCGCCAGGCGCACCTCGAGCTCGCAGAGCACCTCGAGCGCGGCCGCCGCGACGGCGTCCGGGGCGTGCAAACGGCCGCGGTCGAGGCGCGCCGATCGAAAGGCCAGTACGCGGGCCGGCGCGCTCGGAGCCACGAAGTGCGAGAGCGGCGCCGCGGTGACGCGACTCTCTCTGCGCGGGGCGCCGGGGCGCACTGGCAGAGAGGGACTGGTCGATCCCGGGCGGGCGCGCAGCGTGCCGTGGCGCGCTATGAGAGGCGGTGGTGTCGGTGTCACCTCGGCGACGGTCGCCGCGGCGAGGGCGCACGCACTCGCGCCACTTATCGAGAGCGCGAACTCGTCACCGGACTCGTCAGCGGACTCGTCGACACGTTCCTCGAGTGCGCCTGGGCCCGGGGGAGGACCGTCTGAGGGGATTTGGGTCGATTCGTGGGAACCCTCCCACTGGGTGGTGTCGGAGGCGGGACTTGAACCCGCACGCCCCTGAGGGCACCAGCCCCTCAAGCTGGCGCGTCTGCCTATTCCGCCACTCCGACGCGGACTTACATCTTAGCCAATCA
>JAJXUK010000029.1 GCA_021782915.1 Actinomycetes bacterium
CTCCGCGCAGCGCCACCGTCGTTTGTGCCAGTGCAGGGCGGCGGGCTTGCCCGCAAACTGCAGATCGACGAGCACGACTTCGCGCCAGCCCTTCGCCTGAGCCGCCACACCACAGACCGCGCACCCGGTCGCTCGCTGATCGATTCAATGTGCAACTCCACTCGCTCGTCGTCAGAGAACAAACCGAGGACAGTGACCTCGGGAAGTCCGACCAGTCTCTCGAGCATCTTCCTCGGATCAGTCTCGAGTCGGGTGGGCAGGTTGCGCTTGGGAGGCATCCGTTCAGGCTGGCAAAGTCAACCGTTCACGAAGGGGATGTCCCCCCTTAGATCCGACGAGCCCGATATGCTCGGCCCACGTGTCAGGTCGATGTGCGAACTGCTATGGAACGGACACGAGACGGGCACACAGCCGTGGAATCGGCTCTGGGATGATGGACACGGAACCATTTGGCAAGCTCAAGCCGTCTACGTCGAAGACTCGCGCAGTTCCTGGGCAACGGTCCGTGGCACTAGCACCAGCTCCACAAGATGAGCGCCGCTCGGGCTAAATGCGCACTTCGCCACAGCTGACTTGTGTCGGACGCCGGATTCAGTGCAAGTGGCATCCGATCTCAGCAGTCTCTTAAGGGTCAATCATCAGCCTCTCGTTTTACCTAGTCGGGCCTTGACACACCCTTTGTCGCTAACCAGGTTGTCAGTTCCTTCTTGAAATTCGTCTTCACTCCCGCAAGAAACCTTTGTACCGATGGCAAGTCGATTGGTGACGAGAGATTTGGCCACGTACATGACGTCGCGCTACTCGTAGGCCCAGTGCTCGTGAGCGCCGCTAGATAGAACATCTTTCCACCATCTCTCGATACGTAATTCGCGCCACCACTGTCACCATTACAGATCGCCCCTTTGGGCAACGTGTTCGACGGTTCTTCCTGCAGGAACAGTGTGGAGGGACTGACCGACCTATAGGTCCCATACTTGGAAAACCGAGTTGGCACGTAGGCCGGCGCGATTCTCGATCCTCCACTCGTCCAGCCATAAACTGCCACAGTGGGAAACAATTTTCCGCTACGAGAAAGCCCGGCCGTCGGATTTCTCGGAAAGTGTGACCCCCCGAGTACCGATTTAGTCGTACTTTGGAGTAACGCAACATCGCTCGCGTAGCTCGACGTGCCAGCACCACTAGGCACAAATGCACTTACTTGTATTTTAGAAACCGTGTCTTGGCACCCGCTCGGCGCTGACAAGGCGGCACTCGTTGATTCCCCTCCACAAGCAATGTGCGATCCAAAAGCAACATAGAAAGATGTACCCGAAGGGAGAGAGGTGATGCAGTGACTTGCGGTTAGAGCAAGGTGCGGAGTGATTTCAACAACCGAACAAATAAAGATAGTTCCCACGAATGGAAGCGTCGCTAGCAGGGCACCATCGCTCTTGTAGAAGTCCTGCGACTTTGGCGCCGAGTGCGCATGGGTGATCGCCTGAGCGGGCGCCACTGAGAAAGCAACAGTTGCAATAGCCACACTAAAGATCACGGCTGCCGTTGACACATTCTTAGGCAACTGTTCGATACGTGAATCCATCGGATTTAAGACCAATTGCTTCATTTGTGACTCCTCTGTCGGGAATCCAGCGATCAACCAACTGCTAACTCGGGATGCTACCTCACGTGGTCTGACGGGACTATTCGGTGCACGCCAACACACTTCGAGTCGCGACGCTACAGCCAATTTAGCTCCGCCTCGCCCGCCAAGCTTCGCAGCCACAATTAGTGTGGTCCCGAGGTCGTCTAGGCGTAACGCACCATCATCCAAATGGGCAACCCGCTACCACCAAACGTCGCTATTTCCAGTACTGGCATCAGATACTGTCGCCGTCGGACTGGTATATGGCCGCCCGAACTTTTAGATCTACCCGTCTTCGGCTATCTGAGCGCCGCGCCTCGGATGGCTCCTTCCTCTTGGGGCCTGTCCCCAAAATTCAGGTGTCCATCAAACCGAGGCAACTCCAAGCGCGGTCTAGTTGGTGTCGGAAGCCCGACGCGACAGTCTTGCCACTACCCACTGGCGTCTCGCGTGATTCGTGGTGGTTCGCGTTGGAGAGCTGGCCAGAACACTTTCAGACTGGTGAGTATCCCCTTGGTTCGCTCACTGATAGACGTCACGTCGATGGCCGATGGTAACAACCACGATCAACAGCACTCCATCATCGATGGTGTAGATGATTCGGTAGTCCCCAACCCTCAGCCGGTAACCCTCTCGACCTCGCAGCGGCCGAGACGCCGGAGGGCGCGGATCTTGGGCGAGCAGCGCAATTGCCCCCTGAATCCGGGGTTGCGCCGATCGATCAATCTTGCAAAGTTCGCGAAGGGCTGCCGGTCGAAATTCGATGCGGTACTCGTTCATGACCAGCCAAGGTCACTCTTCACCTGCTCCCAGGGGATGTTGGCTCCTGCCTCCGTCATTGCGGCATCAAAGGCGACGACATCCTCAGACTCTTCCAACGCCTCGAGCATTTGGTCGTACTGTTCCGGGCTCACCAGAACCGCCGCTCGCCGTCCGTAGTGCTCGAGCTCAACGGGCTCGGACTGCGACAATTCGACGACCTCAGCGAGTCGTTCGCGGGCTTTGCTGACGGATATCTTGACCATGGGATATTGTACAACACAGAACGTCAGTTCGTACAGCATAGCCTCTGTGACTCGCCGGCGCGGTTCGACGGTTCTCCCACCTCGCAGCAGCGCCATGAGACAGATCCGTTCTCGTTGGTGTCGCAGGCCCGATCCAGTAGTTCTGCCACCAAGCACTGGCGGCTTGATTCAGGTGATGTCTTCTTGGTGCCGGAAGCGGGGCAAGTCTGGCGCGCACATTTCCACTTAGGAACTCGGCGCCGGTCGGCGACCCTCGTTTGATTGGGTCTCTGCGGCTGCGTCTAGCTGAGACGGGGCCAAGCTCCGGGTTCAATAGGTGTGACTAGGAGCCACCCCCCACACGGTCGGGGATCAGTGGGAACCTGCCCCCAAAGACTTCCCACACCTTGGCGAAGCACGACGAGGGCGCTCGACGTCTTCGGGCAGGTCTGATTGTTGTAAGGGAGATAGTTGACCGTGTTGTCACTCCAGGAGACGCCGAAGGTCGCGACGCCACCGCGAGCGAGAGTCACGGTGACAACCCGTGGCTCGGCGAACAACATCGATGACTCATGGACGTCATGGTGGTCAACCACGACGTTGCTCGCGTTCTGGAAAGTCACTTGGGGATAGCCCGCGATACGACACGCGGGACCACGATTGACGATGTCGAACGTCATGGCACCCGTGCCAGCCGCACCGAACCAGGAGCTGGCCAGCACCTCCAATTGGTGACTCGCACACCCTGGAGTGTGAGCCGCTGTTGCGGACGCCGATGTACCGATCATTGACGTCACGGAGAGAGTGCTTCCCGCTACGAGAAGAACGAGAACGAGTCGGAATGGCCGCACGGCGTCATGGTACAGCTGAGCAAACGAAGGGCACAGTGCTCTGCGCCATTTGTAGTTTGAAGCCGACAAAGGTCCGACTCGATGGTTCAGCCACCACTCGCTGGCGCCTTGAGTGAGATGAGGCTAGTTGGTGTCAGAGGCCCGATCCAGCACTTCTGCCACCATGCACTGGCGGCTTGAGTCGAGCCCGGTCTAGTTGGTGTCGGAGGCCCGTCGCAACAGTTCAGCAACCTTGCACTGGCGCCTGAAGTGAAGCCGGAGAGGTTTCTTCACCGAAGATTCAGCGACGGACTATGCAGTTGACAGCGATGTCAAGAATCTGTCGCCGTCAGGTCAACCTTTTTGAGTGCGTATGATGACAAGAAGAAACCTATGGAGCCTACGCCGAATCCGAGTGCGGTTATCCAATATGGTGCGCTGAACCGATTGATGAAGATGACTGAGCTGGCTCTAAGGAGTTGGCCGATACACGACGCCGTGAATTGCAGGCCCAAAAACAGGTACGCCTTTGCAAGCAGAGACTCTTGCCCTGAGTCCTTGGCCCCCAGTTGACACAGAAACCACCACCCACCCGCCGCGAAAAGTATCGAGATCGTGGCCAAGACCAATTGGGCACCATTGTTGAAGCCTGACTGGCCTAAGTACCCTTCGCTCACCAGGTTATAGAGAGTAATTACCTGCGACAGCGCGAAAAGAGCAAAACCTGTAAATATCCAACGACTCGAAATCGGTAACTTCGACGTGATCACATTTGAAGCATACAGGTTGGCTTGAAGACGTAGAAAGCAGTTCATCACCGCCGTTGTCACTTCTAGCCGTTGAAGCCATAGTTGCCGTTCCGGGGCCGACGGGCGCGTGACGCCCGGTCGGCCCGACGGACTGAGCCGGTGATCATCAGAATCTCCGGAACGCGGGATCCGCGACGGATCCGCAATGGTTTGTCGAGAGTTGTGTTCGAAATTCCTCGTAAAACGTCCTTCTCATATGGGGGACCAGCCACGTGTCTCCGGCGAGGTGGGCTATGGGGAACTCAGCTGCGTTGTTGATTTCGTCGTTTCCAGCGGGCGACCGTTGTGAGTGCGTCCGTGCGACCTCGAAATCGTGAGCGACGGGCGGGATCTGTCACGGGTCGCTGCCACGCTGATAGCAATTGGCATACGGCTCCTTGAGCAGGAAGGACGTGACGACCAGGACAATGACCGTGGCCTACGTGAGAGTGTCGACGGAGGACCAAGTTCAGTTCTCCCCCGACGCCCAGGCGAAGCGCTGTCGCGACCTCGCGAGACTTCGCGAGCTGGGACCAGTCACCGTCCTCACGGATGAGGGCTGGTCGGGCAAGAACCTCGAGCGCCCCGCGATGCGAGAGCTCCTGCGTCTGATCGCCTCCGACAAAGTTCGTGACCTCGTGATATGGCGCTGGGACCGGCTCAGCCGCGATCAGGGCGACTTCGCCACGTTGATGAAGCTCTTCGACCGTCACCACGTCAAAGTTCATTCAGTCAACGAGGGCGACCTCGATCTGGCGAGCGCCTCGGGACGCATACAGATCGGCGTGCATGGCGTCTTCGCCCAGTACTACCGCGACCAGATCGTCGAGAACACCCGCGTGGGCCAGCGCCAGGCCGCCGAGCAGGGCCGCTGGCTCAACCGCGCACCCACCGGCTACGACATGGTGAGCGGCAAACTGGTGGCCAATGACATGGCCGCAGTCGTCCAGCGCATCTTCGCCTTACGCGCAGGTGGGGCGAGCTACCCGGAGATCTCGCGCGACGTGGGCATGGACTACTCCACCGTTCGCCACATCAGCCTCAATCGCGTCTACCGGGGCGAGGTGAAACTCGGTGACGACTGGTTCGCGGGCATCCACTCCCCTCTCGTGTCGCCCGAGCTCTTTGACGCAGCCCAGCGGGCCCACACGCCGGGCAAGCGCCGCAGCAAGGACCTTCTCTCGGGCTTCGTGCGTTGCGGCCTGTGTGGTCGCGTGGCAGGGGTTCACTACAACAACCGCGGCCAGGCCATCTACCGCTGTCGTCACCGCGGAGAGGGGTGTCCCCAGTCGGGACGCTCGGCCAACGGCCTGCACCGCGCCGCCGTGCTCGGCCTGCGCGTCCTCGCCGACGACGTGGACCTCCAGCACGCCATTCGCCACCAGTTGAACTCTCATCGGCGCGAACAGGCTCCCCAGAGACCCTCAGAGACGTCCGCGGCTGCTTCGCTCAAGGCGAAGGAGCGAAAGCTCCTCGATCTCTTCTACGCCGACAGGATCGACGCCGACGCCTTCGCGGCCGAGCACCTGCGCCTCACGCAGCGGATGAAGGCGCTGCACGACGAGCTGGCCGCTATCGAGCTCGAGAGGAACCAGCGCGACATGGCTTCCTCGCGCTTTGACCAGTTGGCGGCCCTGCTCGCCGACCTGGATCTCGAGCGTCTGTGGCAGGCGGCCTCAGAGAGCGAACGGCGCACCCTGGTCGAGGATCTGGTCGACGCCGTGCGCATTCATCCGGACCGGCTCACGGTCCAGATATCAGGTTCTCCGCCGATTTTGGTGACCCTGGACGAAGTTGGCCTGGCCCCGGGTTGCAAACCTGTGGTGTCGGAGGCGGGACTTGAACCCGCACGCCCCAAAGGGCACCAGCCCCTCAAGCTGGCGCGTCTGCCTATTCCGCCACTCCGACGTGGAGGACCAGTGTAGCCCGACCTCGCTGCCCTACTGGCCCGTGCTCGCAGCCGGCACGGTGCTCCAGCCCGTGATCTGGTCCACGAAGCCCGGCACCGAGAGCGAGCCGTTGACCCCCCCGACGAGGTTGTTCCAGGTCACCAGCGACGGCGGCGTGAAGAGGGGCCGGACCCAGTAGCTCTGCAGTAGCAGCTTGTCCATCTCGCGCCACGCGCCCGCCGCGCTGACCGGATTGAACGTGGCCAGGGCGCGCTCGTAGAGCACGCCGGCAAAGGGCAGGGAGAGACCGCTCGAGTAGCTGTCCGGGTAGGGCGGTCCCGTGAAGGAGCGCGCCGCGTCGGTCGGCGCACTGCCGGTCGGACGGGCAAAGACCGCCAGGTCCGCCCGGCCCGACCCGACGGCGCGGGCCGCGGCGAGATCCGTCGGGGCCGTGGTCATCGTCACGCTCACGCCGCCACGGCGCAGGTCGCCCGCCACCAGGTTGGCACTGTTGCGATCCAGAGCGAGCGGCCCACTCACCAGGCGCACGCTCAGCGCCTGGCCGCCCGCGCCCACCCAGTGCCCGCCCAGGAGACGAAGGCCCGCGGACTTGAGAGTGGGCACGACACAGGCCGGACAATCCGCGATGCTCACCGGAGCCCCGGGACGCAGGCTCGTCGTGCTCGTAGGCGTCTCGCTCTGGCCGCCCGGACCGGAGCCGGCTCCGCCGGGGTAGCCGATCTGACCCTGGGAGAAGAGCACCGAGGCCGCCACCGAGGGAGAGAAGGTCACCGCGCCGAACACCCGGTTGATGAGGTCCTGACGCCCGATCATCCAGCTCAGCGCCTCGCGCACCAGGATGCGACGCGTCTGAGTCAGCGGCGAGAAGGCGAGCTCCTCGATCGACGAGACGCTGCCCAGATGGCTCGAGACCCACGGTCGTCCGCTGAGCAGCTGGAGCGTGGCCGCGGTCACAGACGTCGAGTAGCCGGCAAAGAGCGTGCCGGCCGCGCTCGGCACCGGCGCGTCGGACACGAGCACCAGGCGCCCGTAGCGCCCGGAGTCGCCGAGCCAGTGCCGGTTCATCGTCAGAACGATGCGTCCCGCGCTGGCGGCGCTGACGAGGTAGGGCCCGAGGCTCGGGCGCCGCAGCAGGTTCTCGATCGCGCATCCGGTGGGCCCGCCCGGAGCCTCGACGTCGCGAAAGAGCTGGTTCCAGTACGAGTCCGGATGCGAGAAGAGCGCCGTCACGCTCAGCGAGTCGCTGCTGAGCGTCATGGACGAGATGGCCCGGTAGCCGTCCGAGTCCACGCTGGGCAGCGAGCGTGCCCGCTGCCACCAGGCGACCAGGTCCGCCGCGGTGAAGGGGCGCCCGTCGCTCCAGCGCTGCTTGGCGGCCACCGTGTACACGACGGTCTGCGGACTCAGCGAGACCAGCTCGGCCGAGGCGATGGGCCCGCCGACGCCGGCCAAGGAGCCGTCGGGCCGGGTGTAGAAGGCCGAGGGCAACAACAGGTCCCCGATCGCCCGACTGGTCGGGCTCGTGCCCGCGTCAAGGTATCCGCAGCCCGTGAAGGGCCCGGGCAGCGAGACGACCAGGGTGCGCTCGGCGTCACTGAGGCCCTGGGCCGGTGCCGCGGTCACCAGAGCGCCCGCGAGCAGCACGAGGCTGCCCAGGAGCGCGACAGAGCGCCCGAGTGCCCGGCGCCGGCGAACGCGCACTACTGCAGGCGCAGATCGAGAGCCAGAGTGGCGAAGGTGAACACGAGAGCCGCCGCCACCGTGAGCCGGTCAAGGTTGCGCTCGGCCACCGTCGAGCCAGCCGCCGTCTGGCCCAGCGTGCCGCCCATCATCTCGGAGATGCCGCTGCCGCGCCCCGAGTGCAGCAGGACGAGGAAGATCAGTCCCACGGCCGCCACGGCGTCGATGACGATGAAAGACCAGGTGAACACGCCTACCTCCGATTAGCCGACACAGCGTAGCAGTCATCACAGGTGCGCACGATGGCGACGAAGGAGTCGGCCTTCAGACTGGCCCCGCCGACCAGGAAGCCGTCCGCGGAGCCCTCGAGCACGAGGCTGGCCGCGTTGTCCGCCGTGGCCGAACCCCCGTAGAGCACGCGCGCGCCGCCCAGGCCCCGCTCGGCCAGCTCGTCGCGGATCGCCCCCATCATCTCGGCCACCTGGGACGCCGACGCGCTGCGCCCGGTGCCGATGGCCCAGATCGGCTCGTAGGCCACGCACACGCGCTCGCGCGCGGGCGCCTCCAGGCCACTCAGCGCACTGCGCAGCTGGGCGCGCACGTAGTCGAGGTGCTCGCCGGCGTCGCGCACCGCCTCGTCCTCACCCACGCAGAGAACGGCGTTGAGCGAGCCACGGGTCACGCTGCGCAGCGTCGCGCCCACCAGCTCCTCGCTCATGGCGTAGTGCGCGCGACGCTCGGAGTGGCCCACCAGCACCCAGGACACGCCCAGGCGCGCCAGCATGCCCAGGCTCACCTCGCCGGTGTGCGCGCCGGCCTCGTGCACGTTCACGTGCTGGGCGCCCAGAGCGATCCCGGCGCGCTCGGCCTCGAGCACCGAGGCCACGCTGCGCAGGTCCACGAAGGGTGGCGCGACGACCACGTCCACGTGGGGGGCCGGCTGGTTCTTGAGCAGCACCGTGATCTGCTGGCAGAGATGCACGGCCTCGACGAAGTCGAGGTTCATCTTCCAGTTGCCGATGACGAGGGGACGGTTCATGTGAAGGGGCTCTCTCTCAGGGCTCTCAGCCCGGGCAGGTCGCCGAACTCGAGCAGTTCCAGGGACGCGCCGCCGCCGGTGGAGACGAAACTTACCTGAGCCTGCAGGCCCAGGCGGCGCAGCGCGGCCACCGAGTCGCCCCCGCCGACGACCGACATGGCCGGTGACTCGGCGACCGCGCGAGCCACTGCCGCGGTGCCCGCGAGGAAGCGAGGGTCCTCGAAGTAGCCCATCGGGCCGTTCCACAGGATCGTGCCCGCCCCGGCGATGGCCTGGGTGAAGACCGCCACACTTCGCTCGCCGATGTCGAATCCCTCGTGCGCCTCGGGGATGTTGGCGCCGAAGTCGATCGGCTCGAGCGGCCCGCCACCCGGGCCGAGGGCGGCACCATCGGGCAGGCCCCGCGTATCCGAGGGAATGAGGACCTTGCCGGTCTCGAGCAGCGCGGCGCACTCGGCGAGGTACTCGGCGTTATAGAGCGAGGAGCCGATGCCGCGGCCCTGAGCCGCTTCGAAGGTGTAGGCCATGCCACCACCCACGATGACGAGGTCGGCCCGCTCGACCAGCACCTTGACGATGCCGAGCTTGTCGGCCACCTTGGCCCCGCCCACGATGGCCACGAAGGGCCGCCGCGGCTGGCTCAGCACACCCAGCAGAGTGTCAACCTCGTGGATCAGGTTGGGTCCGCCCGCGCTGGGCACCAGCGTCGGGGGCACCATGATCGAGGCGTGGGCCCGGTGCGAGGCGCCGAAGGCCTCGTTGATGTAGAAGTCCACGCCCTCGACCAGGCTCGCCCCGAAGGCCGGATCGTTGGCCTCCTCACCGGCGTCGAATCGCAGGTTCTCCCGCAACTGCACGCGCGCGCCCAGCTCGTCCAGGCGCCGGCGGATCGGCTCCACGGAGAACTCCGGCACGTGCGCGCCCCGGGGACGCCCGAAGTGGGTGGCCGCCACGACCGAGGCGCCGCGTCGGCTCAGGTCCTCGAAGAGCGGCAGCGCCGCACGCAGGCGGAAGTCGTCGGCCACCTCGAGACGCCCGTTCGCCTCGCTCACCGGCACGTTGAAGTCCACGCGCACGAGCACCCGTCGGCCCGCCAGCTCCCACCGCTCGTGCCGGGGCAGTCGCACGTCTAGGCCGAGATCACAACAGACAGGTCCACCAGGCGATTCGCGTAGCCCCACTCGTTGTCGTACCAGCCAAAGACCTTCACTAGGCAGCGCTCGTCGTCGAGGGGCTGGACCATGGTCATCTTCGAGTCGAAGGTGCACGAGGCCGGGCTGCCCACGATGTCGCTCGAGACGATCGGCTCGTCGGTGTAGACCAGCACGCCCTTCAGGGCCCCGGCGGCGGCGGCGAAGAAGGCCTCGTTGACGGCCTCGACGCTGGTCGCCGACACCACGGCGGTGAAGTCGGTGATGGAGCCGTCGGGCACCGGCACGCGCAGGCTGGTGCCGTCCAGACGGCCCTTCATGGCCGAGAGCACCAGCGACGTCGCCCGAGCCGCGCCAGTCGAGGACGGCACGATGTTCACCGCGGCCGCGCGGGCCCGGCGCAGGTCACTGTGGGTCAAATCCAGCAGGTTCTGGTCGTTCGTGTAGGCGTGCACCGTCGTCATGAGCCCGCTCTGGACCCCGAAGGCGTCGTCGAGGACCTTGACCATCGGCACGAAGCAGTTGGTCGTGCACGAGGCGTTCGAGACCACCAGGTGCTTGGCGGGATCGAAGTCCGCGTGGTTCACCCCGATCACGAAGGTGGCGTCCGCGTCGCCGGCCGGCGCCGAGATGATGACGCGCCGCGCCCCCGCCTCAAGGTGCGCCGCGGCGGCCGCGCGCGAGGTGAAGCGCCCCGTGGACTCGATGACCACGTCGACGTCCAGCTCGCCCCAGGGCAGCTCGGACGGCTCGCGCATCGCCAGCACGCTGATCTCGTCGCGACCCACGCGCAGGATGTTGCCGTCCACCACCACGTCCTCGCCCAGGCGACCCTGGGTCGAGTCGTACTTGAGCAGGTGCGCGTTGGTCTGGGGTGAGGTCAGGTCGTTGACCGCCACCACCTGGACGTCGGGATTGGCGCGCGACGCGCGCAGGAATCCCCGTCCGATCCGGCCGAATCCGTTGATGCCTACCCGAACGCTCATACGCCGCGTCCCTTCTGATCGAGAATCGCCTGGAGAACCAGGGACAATTTTTGCACATCGTGCACCCGGCCATTGTCCCCGGCCAGCTCGGCCACGACGCGCGGGCAGGCGATCTGCTCGCGAGCGAAGGGACTGGCCTGGTCCACGAGCACCACGTCGGGCCAGATCCCGTGGCCGGCGAGGGCCTCCAGGTGCTCGACGAGACTCATCCCGGTCGTCTCGGCCTCCTCGGGGTGCAGGTTGGCCACCAGCACCCGCAGGGCCGCGGTGCCGGCCAGCGCCTGGGTGATGCCCGGCACGATGCAGGCCGCCAGCACGCTCGTGAACAGAGAGCCCGGGCCGATCACGACGGCGTCGGCGCGCTCGATCGCCTCGACGGCCGCGATGGGCGCGGCCGGAGTGGCCGGCTCCAGGCCGACCCGACGGATGGCCCGCGACGCGCGCACCGTGCTCTGGCCGCGCGCCGGACCGTCCTCGGTGGCGGCCACCAGCTCGACGCCCTCGCAGCTGGCCGGCAGGATCGTCCCGCTCACCCCCATCACCTGGGCCAGGGCGGCCACCGACTCCTCAACGCTGCCCGTCGCGTCGATGAGCCCGACCAGGAGCAGGTTGCCCACCGCGTGGCCCGCCAGCTCGCCGACGCCGAAGCGGTGCTCGAAGGAGGCCGTCAGCGGATTGTCCGGGTCGGCCAGGGCGACCAGGCACTTTCGCAGGTCCCCCACCGCGGCCACGTGCAGCATCGCGCGCAGGCGCCCGCTCGAGCCGCCGTCGTCGGCCACCGAGACCACACCGGTCACCTCGTGACCCAGGGCCTTGAGGGCCCGCAGGCTCACCGCGGTCCCGTGCCCGCCGCCGAGCGCGACCACCCTCATCGAGCGATGTCGCGGTGAAAGACGGCGTTGGCCAGCCCGAGGCGCCGACGCAGCTCCTCGGCGATGGCCACGGAGCGATGGCGCCCGCCGGTGCAGCCGATGGCCACCGACAGGTAGGACTTGCCCTCGCGCGCGAAGGCGGGGATCTGCCAGGTGAGCATGTCCGTCACGTCAGTCAGAAAGTGCTGGGCCGGCTCCTGGTCGAGCACGTAGCGCGCGACCGGCTCGTCGAGTCCCGTCAGGGGCCGCAGGGCCTCGACCCAGTGCGGATTGGGCAGGAAGCGGCAGTCAAAGACGAGATCGACGTCGCGTGGGATGCCGTTGGAGTAGCCGAAGGAGACCAGCGAGACGCGCATGGACTGGCTCTCGGCGTCGCGCGTGAAGGTCTCCACGATCCGGCTGCGCAGCTGGTTAACGTTGGTCGAGCCGGTGTCGATGACCAGGTCGGCCGCCTCACGGATGACCTGCATCGCCGCGCGCTCGCCGGCAATGGCGTCGGCCAGGGTCGGACCCGGGAAGGGATGGCGGCGCCGGTTGCCCTCAAAGCGCCTAATCAGCACCTCGTCGGGTGCGTCCAGGAAGAGGATCTTCACACCGTCGTGCATCGACTGCAGCTCGCGCTCCACGTCGAGCACGGCCTCGGGCTCAACCCGCCCACCGCGCCCGAGCACGAAGGCCACCCCGGCATAGTCCGGCGCACCGGCCGCGGCGAGCTCGCCCACGCGCACCGCCAGCTCCAGGGGCAGGTTGTCGATCACGAACCAGCCGATGTCCTCGAGGGCCGCCGACACGGTCGAGCGGCCCGCGCCGGACATCCCGGTGACCAGCAGGACCTCACTCATGGCGTGCTTCCTTCGCGGGCCGCGGCGCGTGCGGAGCCCGAAAGTGATCGTAGAGCCTGCGCGCCACGTCCTCGGGCAGCCAGCTCAGGCCGGCCAGCTCCTCGCGGGACGCTTGGGCGAGGCCCGCCAGCGTGCCGAAGTGCTCGAGCAGACGCTCACGGCGCACCGGGCCGAGCCCGACCACGCCCTCGAGGGAGCTCTGCAGCATCGAGCGGGCCCGCTTGGAGCGGTGAAAGCTGATCGCGAAGCGGTGCGCCTCGTCACGGATTCTCTGGACGAGATAGAGCGCCTCGGAGTCGCGCGCCAGGGCGATCGGGGCCGCCTGGTGCGGGCGAAAGAGCAGCTCCTCGCGCTTGGCCAGGGCCACCAGCTCGACCTGGCCGGCGCGCCCGAGCTCCTCGGCCGCCGCGAGGCCCGCGCCGAGCTGGGCCGGGCCACCGTCGATGATGATCAGGTCCGGCCGGGCGAACGTGGAGCGAGGTCCGTCCTCCAGGTGCTCGAGGCGCCGACGGAGCACCTCACGCATGGCCCCCACGTCGTCGTTGCCCAGGATCTGCTTGACGTTGAAGTGCCGGTAGTCGGCCTTCTTGGCCAGGCCGTCCTCGAAGACGACCATCGAGCCGACGTAGTTGGTGCCCTGCAGGTGGCTCATGTCGAAGCACTCGATGCGATACGGCGCCGGAATCCCCAGGGCGGCGCCCAGCTCGTGCAGGGCGCGCGAGCGCACGTTGTGGTCGCTCACCCGGCGCACCGCGTCGCGCTCCAGCACAGCCAGCGCGTCGCTCTCGGCCAGGGCCAGCACCTTGCGCCGGCGCCCGCGCTGGGGCACCACGGCCGCCACCGGGGCGCTGCGCATCGCGCTGAGGTACTCCAGGCTCAGGCTGGTAGGCGACTCGGCACAGACCAGCGTGCCCGGGATGCTGCGCGAGTCTGCGAAGAGCTCGGGCAGGGCGCGCTCGAGGATCTCGGGCGTGGTCTCGTCCATGGAGCGCGTGGCCATCGACACGTTGCGCCCGATGACCCGGCCGTGGCGCACCCGAAAGCGCACCAGCGCCGCGCGCGCACCGTCCACCGCCACGCCGAGCACGTCCAGGTTCGAGTGATCGTCCAGCACCACGCTCTGGTCGCTGGCGGCACGCTCGACCGCGCCCAGCGCGTCACGCAGGCGCGCGGCCGCCTCGTAGTTCTGGGCCCGGGAGGCCTCGGCCATACGTGCGCTCAGCGAGCGGGTGAGCCGGGCCACGTCACCTTCGAAGAAGCGCGTGAAGGACTCCACGAGCTCCGCGTAGGCCTCGGGGGTGATCTTGCCCGCGCACGGACCCGAGCACTTGTGGATGTCATAGAGCAGGCACGGGCGCCCAATGCGCTGGTGGTACTGGAACTTGTGGGTGGTGCAGGTGCGCAGTGGGTAGGCCGCGAGCAGCTCCTCGGTCGTGCACCGCAGGGCCCGGACGTTGACGTAGGGCCCGAAGTAGCGCACGCCCTTCACGCGCGCGGCGCGCGTGATGCTCGGCGCCGGGAACGGTGTGCGCAGGTTGAGCGCCACGAAGGGAAAGGACTTGTCGTCCTTGAGCATCATGTTGTAGCGCGGCTGGTTCGCCTTGATCAGCTCGTTCTCGAGCACCAGGGCGTCGACCTCGCTGGGCGTGACGATCCACTCGACGCTGACCGCCTCGTCCATCAGGGCGCGGGTCTTGACGCTCAGGGCCTCGGGGCGCTGGAAGTAGTTGGCCAGGCGCTGGGCCAGCACGCGGGCCTTGCCCACGTAGATCACGTCGCCGCGGGCGTTGCGAAACAGGTAGCAGCCGCTCGAGCGCGGGATGCCCGCCGGCTTGTTCACCGCTTGCCCAGCACCTCGGCGAGCACGCGCCCGGTGGCGCTGTCCAGGCGAGCGATCTGCTCGGGGGTGCCCTCGCCCACGATGAGGCCTCCGCGACGTCCGCCCTCGGGTCCGAGGTCGATCACCCAGTCGGCGGTCTTGACCACGTCCAGGTTGTGCTCGATGACCAGCACGGTGTTGCCCGCCTCCACGAGCCGGTGCAGCACGCTCAGCAGTCGCGCCACGTCCTCGAAGTGCAGGCCCGTCGTCGGCTCGTCCATCACGTAGAGGGTGTGGCCCGTCGGCCGGCGCGCCAGCTCGGTGGCCAGCTTGACGCGCTGGGCCTCGCCGCCCGAGAGCGTCGGCGCCGGCTGGCCCAGGCGCACGTAGCCCAGGCCCACGTCGGCCAGGCTCTGCACGTGGCGCAGGATGGCGGGCTGGCGCTCGAAGAAGCTCAGCGCCTCGGCCACGGGCATGTTCAGCACGTCGGCGATGGAGCGATCACGGTAGTGGATCTCCAGGGTCTCGCGGTTGTAGCGCGCCCCGCCGCAGACCTCGCAGTTCACGTACACGTCGGGCAGGAAGTGCATCTCGATCTTGATGGTCCCGTCGCCCGCGCAGGTCTCGCAGCGCCCGCCCTTGACGTTGAAGGAGAAGCGGCCCTGCTGGTAGCCGCGCACCTTGGCCTCGGCCGTCTCGGCGAAGAGCTTGCGGATCTTGTCGAAGACGCCCGTATAGGTCGCCGGATTGGAGCGCGGCGTGCGCCCGATGGGCTGCTGGTCGACCGCGACGACCTTGTCGATGTGCTCGACGCCGTCGATCGCGTCGTGCTCGAGGGCGACGGTCTTGGCGCCGTTGACCTGGCGCTCCAGGGCGTTGAGCAGGATCGAGTTGATGAGCGTCGACTTGCCCGAGCCCGACACCCCGGTCACCGCCACGAAGCGCCCCAGGGGCACGTCGACGCTCACGTCGCGCAGGTTGTTGGCTCGCGCGCCCTTCACGCGCAGGAAGGTCCCCTCGCCCACGCGCCGAGAACTCGGCACCTCGATGCGCCGCGTGCCGGCCAGGTACTGGCCGGTGAGCGAGTCCGCGTTGGCCTCCAACTCGGCCACGCTGCCCGCGTGCACCACGCGCCCCCCGTGCTCGCCGGCCCCGGGCCCGATGTCGACCACGAAGTCGGCCAGGCGGATCGTCTCCTCGTCGTGCTCGACCACGATGACCGAGTTGCCCAGGTCCCGCAGTCGCTCCAGGGTCGCGATGAGGCGTCGGTTGTCACGCTGGTGCAGCCCGATCGAGGGCTCGTCGAGCACGTAGAGCACGCCGACCAGGTGGCTGCCGATCTGACTGGCCAGGCGGATCCGCTGGGCCTCGCCGCCGCTGAGGCTGGCCGAGGCCCGACTCAGGGTCAGGTAGTCCAGGCCCACGTCCATGAGGAATCCCAGGCGCTCCAGGATCTCCTTGACGACCTGGTGAGCGATGGTCTCGTCACGCGCGGACAGCGTGAGGTCGGCGAAGAAGCCCAGCGCCTCGTCGATGGTCATGTCGCTGACCTCGGCGATGGATCGCTCGGCGACGCTCACCGCCAGAACCTCGGGGCGCAGGCGACGCCCGGCGCAGGCGGTGCACTCGACCTCGCGCATGTACTGCTCGGCCTGCTCACGCGACCAGTCCCCGTCGGCCTCGTTGCGCTTGCGCTCGATCCACTCGACGATGCCGTTGTAGGTGCTCTCGTAGGTGCGCACCCGCCCGTAGCGGTTGCGGTACTTCACGGGAACGGTCTTCTTGTCCACGCCGTAGAGGATCAACTTGCGGTCCTTGACGCGCAGCTTGCGCCACGGCGTGTCCAGGCTGAAGCCACCCATCTCGGCGATCCCGGCGATCAGGCGCTCGAAGTACTTGAAGCGCGCCCCGGCCCACGGCGCGAGGGCGCCCTCGGCCAGGGAGAGATTCTCGTCGGGCACCACCAGCTCCGGGGCCACCTCGAAGCGCGTGCCCAGTCCCGTGCAGACCGGACAGGCCCCGTAGGGCGAATTGAAGGAGAAGTCCCGCGGCGCCATCTCGGTGAAGCTCACGCCGCAGTGCACGCAGGCCAGTCTCTCGGAGAAGCGCACCAGCTCGTCGTGCTCGAGGAAGAGGACCGACACGGTCCCCCTGGTCAGTCGCAGGGCCGTCTCGACCGACTCGGTCAGTCGCTGGCGGTTCGACGCGCGCACCGTCAGACGATCCAGGACCACATCGATCGTGTGCTGCTCGTAGCGCGCCAGGTTGAGCTCGTCGCGATCCTCCAGCTCGAGAATCTCGCCGTCGACGCGCACGCGCGAGTAGCCCTGGCTCGCCAGCTCACTGAGCAGGCTCGAATACTCGCCCTTGCGCCCGTCGACCACCGTGGCCAAAACCAGGAAGCGACTGGACTCTGGTCGCGACAGGACCTGGTCGACGATCTGCTGGGGGCTCTGGCGAGCCACCACGCGCCCGCAGCTGGGACAGTGCGGAACGCCAATGCGTGCGTAGAGCAGTCGCAGGTAATCGTGGACCTCGGTGATCGTGCCCACCGTGGAGCGCGGGTTGCGTGAGGCGGTCTTCTGGTCGATCGAGATGGCCGGGCTGAGACCCTCAATGAAGTCCACGTCGGGCTTGTCCATCTGGCCCAGGAACTGGCGCGCGTAGGCCGAGAGGCTCTCAACGTAGCGGCGCTGGCCCTCGGCGTAGATCGTGTCAAAGGCCAGGGACGACTTGCCCGATCCCGACAGGCCGGTGAAGACGACCAGCCGGTCGCGTGGCAGCTCGACCGAGAGGTTCTTCAGGTTGTGAACACGTGCACCCTGCACGCGGATTGTGGCGGCCATGGCGAGAATCTACCGGTCAGACATCGGCGAGCATCTGCTCGCTCGAACTGGCCAGGGCCTGGGACTGCAGGGTGTGCAACAGGTCCCGCAGGGCCGCCGCCTCCTCGAAGCGCAGCTGCGAGGCCGCCTCCAGCATCGCCGCCTCGACCCGGGCCATCTCCAGGCTGAGGTCGTCGGAGCCCCCCGCTTCGAGCGACGTGATCGCCTCGTGACGCGCAGCCTCGGGCGCGCTCTGACTGCGCAGGCGACCCAGGATGTCAGCGACCTGCTTGGTCACGGTGCGCGGCTCGATGCCGTGGCGCTCATTGTGCGCAATCTGCATCAGGCGGCGACGCTCGGTGACCGAGATGGCCTCGCGCATGGAGTCGGTGATGGAGTCGGCGTAGAGCACGGCCTGGCCGTTCGCGTTGCGTGCCGCACGCCCGATCGTCTGGATCAGCGCCGAGCGTGAGCGCAAGAATCCCTCCTTGTCCGCGTCAAGAATGGCCACCAGGGACACCTCGGGCAGGTCCAGGCCCTCGCGCAGCAGGTTGATGCCCACGAGGATGTCGAACTCTCCGAGGCGCAGGCTGCGCAGGATCTCGATGCGCTCGATCGTGTCAATGTCGCTGTGCAGGTACTGCACGCGCAGGCCCGCGCGCGACAGGTAAGCCGCCAGGTCCTCGGCCATCCGCTTGGTCAGCGTCGTCACGAGCACGCGCTCCCCGCGCGCCACCACCGCCGCCACGCGCTCGCGCAAGTCGTCGATCTGGCCCTCGGTGGGCACGACGCTGACCAGCGGGTCGAGCAGGCCCGTGGGGCGGATCACCTGCTCGACCACCTGGTCGGAGTGCTCCATCTCATAGGGCCCCGGCGTGGCCGAGACGAAGACCATCTGCGGGACCAAATCGATGAACTCGTCGAAGTTGAGGGGCCGGTTGTCCATCGCACTCGGCAGACGGAAGCCGTGCTCGACGAGGACCTCCTTACGCGCTCGGTCTCCCGCGTACTGGCCACGAACTTGGGGCAGCGCCACGTGCGACTCGTCCACGACCACGAGGAAGTCCTCCGGGAAGTAGTCCATCAGCGTGTAGGGACGCTCGCCGCGCCGACGACCGTCAAAGTGCAGTGAGTAGTTCTCCACGCCGGCACAGAAGCCGGTCTGCTCGAGCATCTCCAGGTCGTGCTCGGTGCGGCTGCGCAGGCGCTGGGCCTCGAGGAGCTTGCCCTCGGCCTCGAAGGCGCCCAGGCGCTCACCCAGCTCGGCTTCGATGCTGCGACAGGCTCGCGCCAGCGTCTCGGCGCCGGTCGCGTAGTGCGAGGCGGCGAAGATCGTGATCTCCTCAACCTTGCCGCGCCGCTCCATCGTCACCGGGTTGAAGAAGCTGATCGCCTCGATCTCGTCGCCGAAGAACGAGATCCGCAGCGCCTCCTGGGAGTACGCGGGCTGGATCTCCAGGGTGTCACCGCGCATGCGGAACGCGCCGCGCTCGATCACCATGTCATTGCGCGAGTACTGCATCTCCACCAGCCGACGCAGCAGCGCGCGCTGCTCGTGCGTCTCGCCCACGCGCAGGTTGAGCATGTGGTCGCGATACTCCAGCGGCGAGCCCAACCCGTAGATGCACGAGACCGACGCGACGACCACCGTGTCGCGACGCGTCAGCAGCGAGGACGTGGCCGCGTGGCGCAGCCGATCGATCTCCTCGTTGACCGAGGAGTCCTTCTCGATGAAGGTGTCCGTGCGCGGAATGTAGGCCTCGGGTTGGTAGTAGTCGTAGTAGGAGACGAAGAACTCCACACGATTCGAGGGCAGCATCTCCTTCAGCTCGGCCGCCAACTGGGCGGCGAGGGACTTGTTGGGCTCCAGGATCAGGGTCGGACGCTGCACCCGCTCGATCAGCCAGGCGATCGTCGCGGTCTTGCCCGAGCCGGTGATGCCCTCGAGGGTCTGAAAGCGCAGCCCGCTCTCGACACCCTCGGCCAGCATCTCGATGGCCTGGGGCTGGTCGCCCGAGGGCGAGAAGGGCGACTCGACGACGAATCTATCCACGTACGAGCCCCTCATCGACCAGCAGGCGCGCCAGGTGCTCCTCGAGCTCGGCGCGTGTGCCGTCGTTGAGGATCACCCGGTCCACCACGGCGCGGCGCTCCTCGTTGCTCTCCTGAGCACGCAGGCGCGCCTCGGCGTCCTGCCGGCTCAGGCCGCGCTGGGCGACCAGGCGCTCGAGAGCGATCGGCGGGGAGACTTCGAGTGCCCACGCCTCGTCCAGGCCGAAGGCCGTGCGGTGCTCGGGGCGAAACAGCGGCAGGGCCACGAAGGCCGCACGGACCCCGGTGCGCTCGGCCTCGGCGAGCTCGTGCATGATGCGCTCAGCGATGCGCGGATGCGTGATCGAGTTGAGCCGCCGCAGGGCGCTGGCGTCGTGGAAGACCACCTCGGCGAGGAAGGACCGGTCGATGCGCCCGGCGCCGTCCAGCACGGCTGAGCCGAAGGCGTCGACCAGAGCCCGGTGCGCCGGCTCGCCCGGCTCGACGACGTCGCGGGCAAGCGCGTCGGCGTCGATCACGCTCAAGCCACGTCGGCGCAGGTACTCCTGCGCGGTCGACTTGCCCGCCCCGATGCCGCCCGCGAGCGCAATTCTCCTCACCGCTCCACGGTAGCGACCCGCTGTGACGCACCCACCGTGTCCCCAGTTGTCGGGACGCCTTGGCTATTGTCCTAGCCAAGTCTCCGGGGGGTTTCGGTGCTCAGATACGTGCGACGGCGCCTGGCGATGCTGCTCGGCATCGTCTTCGTCATCTCCGTCGGCAGCTTCTATCTCATCCACCTGCTGCCGGGGGATCCCGCGGCGGTGATCCTGGGCACGGGCGACACGCCGGCCAACCGAGCCCTGCTCTACCGGCAGCTCGGCCTCAACCGGCCCCTCGTCGACCAGTACTTCATCTGGCTGGGCCACATCCTGCACGGCAACTTCGGGATCTCCTTCATCTCGCAGACCTCAGTGTGGTCCACGATCCGGGCCGCCCTGCCCATCGACCTCGAGCTGATCGTGCTCAGCCAGATCCTGGCCTTCGCGATCGCGATCCCCCTGGCGATGCGTTCGGCGCGCAAACCCGACGGGATCCTCGACCGCATCCTGGGCGCCGGCAGCTTCACCCTCCTGTCGATACCACCCTTCATCGTCATCGTGCTGCTGGTGCTGATCGTCTCGATCAAGCTGGGCGTCAGCAACACCGGACCCTCGTCCTACGTGTCCCTGGGCAGCGACTGGGTCGTGAACCTCGAGAGCCTGAGCCTGCCAGCTCTCACCCTGGCCATCGGTAGCTTCGTCATCTACTACCGCGTCCTGCGCAGCGACCTGATCGCCACGCTCCAGGAGGAGTTCATCACCGTGGCGCGCTCCAAGGGCCTGACCCGGCGCCGGATCATGTGGATTCACGCCTTCCGACCCTCGTCGGTGGCCCTGCTGGGCACCGCGGGGGTGAACATCGGCGGGCTCTTGGCCAGCGGCTTCGTCGTCGAGTACCTCCTGGCCATTCCCGGTCTGGGCTACACGCTCATCGCCGCCATCAACAACAGCGACTATCTGCTGGTTCAGGGCATCGTGCTGGTCGTCTCGGTCGGGGTGGTCGTGATCAACTTCCTGTTCGACTTCGTCGTGAACCTGGTGGACCCGAGGATCAGCCGTGAGTGAGATGACCCGTCCCGCGACCGAGACCGAGACCACCGAGTTCACCACGCCGCCGAGTCGGTCCCTCGGCTGGCTGTTCTGGGTCTGCGTCGGCTGGCTCGGGCTCAACGTGCTCGGAGCGATCTTCGCCAGTGTGCTGCCGCTGCCCGACCCGCTCTATCAGAACTACATGGCCATCAACGCCAGTCCGTCCCTTCATCACCTGCTGGGCACCGACGACTTGGGCCGAGACATCTTCTCGCGCATCGTCTTCGGCTCTCGCGTCTCCATCGCCGTGGGCGTGGGCTCGATGATCATCGGCTTCGGCATCGGAGCCCCGCTGGGCATGCTCGCCGCCTACCGGCGTGGGCGCCTCGACGCGATCCTGACCACGGCCATGTACGTCTTCCTGGCCTTCCCGGCCATCGTGGCGGTGATCGCGGTGCTCTCCTTCTGGACTCCGCGCGCGCTAGCCAAGATCATCCTGGTCATCGGGCTCGCCTCGGTGCCTCTCGTCTATCGCGTCATCCGCACCGCCACGATGGCCGTGGCGACCAAGGACTACGTGGTCGCAGCCAAGGTCCAGGGCGCGACCGACCGGCGAATCCTGGTGCGCGAGCTGCTGCCCAACATCGCCCCGGTCGGCATCTCGTTCCTGCTGGTGGGCATTGCCACCGTGGTCACCCTCGAGGGCGCCCTGGCCTTCCTCGGGCTCTCGGTGAACCCTCCGACGCCCTCGTGGGGCAACATGATCAACGAGAGTCGCACCGTCATGAGCCAGAACCCCTGGCTGGTCCTCTTTCCCTCCCTGGCCATGTGCCTGTTCCTGCTCTGTCTCAACTTCATCGGCGACCGCCTGCGCAGCCACTTCGACGTCACGGAGGTGAAGCTGTGAGCCTGCTCGACGTGCAGAACCTGTCGGTCACCCTGCACACGCCCCACGGGGACCTGCCCGCGGTGGCCGACGTCTCACTGAGCGTGGGCGCCGAGGAGACCCTCGGCATCGTCGGCGAGTCCGGTTCCGGCAAGACCATGCTGGCGCGCTCGATCATGGGTCTGCTGCCGCGCGCACGCGCCAGCGCGAGCGGCTCGGTGAAGCTCAAGGGCGTTGAGATGGTCGGCGCCCGAGCGAGCGACCTGCGCCGCCTGTGGGCGACCGAGGTCGCGATGATCTTCCAGGACCCGATGACCGCGCTCAATCCCGTGATGCGCGTGGGCCGCCAGATCGACGAGACCCTGCGGGTGCGACTGGGCCTGAGCCGGTCCGCGGCGCGCGCGCGGGCGATCGAACTGCTCGAGATGGTCGGCATCCCCTCACCGGAGAAGCGCTACGCGGCCTACCCGGGCCAGCTCTCGGGCGGCATGCGCCAGCGCGTGGTCATCGCCATGGCCCTGGCCGCGTCGCCCTCACTGATCCTGGCCGACGAGCCCACGACTGGGCTCGACGTGACGATCCAGGCCCAGATCCTGAACCTGCTCGACGAGCTGCAGGCGCGCCTGCACACCTCCATGATCCTGATCACGCACGATCTCGGCGTCGTGGCCACGCGCACGTCGCACCTGGCGGTGATGTACGCCGGACGCATCGTGGAGACCGGGACCACCCGGGACGTCTTCGCGCGACATCGCATGCCCTACACGCGCGCCCTGCTCGAGAGTTCGCCGCGCGTGAGCAACCCCGCCCACACCCGCCTGACGGCCATTCCCGGGCGCCCGCCGAATCTGCTGCGCCTCGGCGAGGGCTGCGCCTTCGCGCCGCGCTGTGGCTTTGCCAGCGAGCGCTGCCATCGAGAGCGGCCCGAGCTGAGCGTGCCGGACGAGTCATCTCACGCCTTCGCGTGCTTCAATCCCCTGGAGGTGGGCCGATGAGTGACGTTCTGCTGAGCGTGCGCGAGCTCACGGTGAGCTTTCCGCACGGCGCGCACCGCGTGAGCGCGGTGGCCGGCGTGAGCTTCGACGTCCTGCGCGGCGAGACCCTCGGCCTGGTCGGCGAGTCCGGCTGCGGCAAGTCCACGACCGGCAAGGCCCTGATGCGCATCGTCGAGCCCACGGGCGGCTCCGTGAGCCTGGAGGGCGTCGAGATCACGACCGCCTCGGGCCGGGCCCTGCGCCAGCTGCGCACGCGCATGCAGATGATCTTCCAGGACCCCATCAGCTCGCTGAACCCGCGTCGGCGAGTGCGCGACATCGTCGCCGAGCCCCTGGACTGCTGGAAGAGCGCGACCGGCTCCGAGCGCGACGCCCTGGTGAGCACCCTGCTCAACCAGGTCGGCATCGACCCGGTGGCCAACGGCACGCGCTACGCGCGCGAGTTCTCCGGCGGCCAGTGCCAGCGCATCTCCATCGCCCGCTCGCTGGCCATGCGGCCCCAGCTGCTCATCTGCGACGAGATGGTCTCGGCTCTGGACGTCTCGGTCCAGGCCCAGATCCTCAATCTGCTCGAGGACCTGAAGGCCGAGTATGGGCTCACCCTGCTCTTCATCGCCCACGACCTAGCCGTGGTCAAGAACGTGAGCGACCGGGTGGCCGTCATGTACCTCGGCACGATCTGCGAGATCGGTCCGGCCGACGTGCTCTACGAGACCCCCGCGCATCCGTACACCAAGTTCCTCCTCAGCGCCGCGCTCGAGGCCGACCCGGACGCCCCGCAGAACCGCGAGGTCCTCCAGGGTGAACCTCCCTCCCCGCTCGATCCGCCCTCCGGCTGCCGGTTCCGCACGCGCTGCCCCCTAGCCCAGGAGCGCTGCGCGCTCGAGGCACCGCTCGCCCGAGAGGTGTCGGCGGGCCATCAGGTCGCGTGCCACTTCCCACTCGCGCGCACGACGTGAGCACGAGGCGTCCACGCACTAGACCTAGGTCCACGATGGCCACGGCGCGACTAGGTAGAGGACGAGCACCTCGACTCGGGGCCCTCGCGGCTGGGCTCGTCCTCTCGGGCCTCGCCGTCGCGGGCCCACGTGCGCCCGCCGGCGCGAGCGCGCTGCGCTCACCCGTCTCGATCAGCTTCGTCACACCGAACACGGGCTGGGAGCTGGACTCGTCCTACTGCCTGGCCGCACGACCCGGAATCCCCTGCCTGAGCCTGTGGCGCACGAGCGACGCGGGGCGCCACTGGCGCTCGCTGCGCGTGCCGGCGCTCGTCACCTTTCCGACCTATCAGCTCTCGGCCGCCAACGCACCCTTCACCGGGCTCTCGATCAGCTTCGCCAACGCGCGCGACGGCTGGATCTACGGCTGGTACGCGGTGAACACCTCGACGAGTGCGGTGCCGGCGCTCTGGTCGACGCACAACGGTGGGGCGAGTTGGTCGCGGCCCAACCTGGCCCGCCTGGGCGTGAAGTACGCGGTGCTGGACGTGGCCGCGGCCCAGGGCGTCGTGCACCTGATGGCCTGGCACACCGGCTCGAGCGTGTCGATCTGGAGCTCGACGGTGGGCGCGGACCGCTGGCGACTCACCAGCACGGCTCCGCTGTCAACGCCCGCCGGGGGCAGCACGCTCACCGGCGCCTTCACGCTGCGGGCCCACGTGGGCTGGGCGGTGATTGGCAACGACCGCGGGGTGAGCGGCGCGGCGCGCCTCACGAGCACGGGACGCTGGGTGCCGTGGTCCGCGCCGTGCGCCAGCGTGGGCGACTCCTACGTCGTGCCCGTGGCCCTGAGCGCCTCGGAGCTCGCCGTCGTCTGCACGATCGGTGGCTACGGGGCCTTCTCGAACGGCCCGACGCCACCGGGCGCGCTCAACGGGGCCCAGTGGCTCTACCTCTCAGGCAACGGCGGGACCAGCTTCCGGGCGATCAGCGCGCTGCGCCTGGGCCTCTACGTGGGCCCCGTCAGCTTTCCCCCGGGCTTTCCTCTGATGCCCAACGATCACACGCTGCTGGTGCCCAGCGCCCAGCTGCAGGCCACGAGCGGCGTCGGAGTGCTCCTGATGAGCTCGGACGCCGGTCAGAGCTGGTCCGTGGTGTTCCGAGGCGACGCGTTCACGTCCTTCAGCGCGCTCGAGCCCGTGACGCCCCGCGTGGCCTACGCGATCGTGAGCGATGGGTCCATCACGTACCTCATC
This sequence comes from Actinomycetes bacterium, assembly GCA_021782915.1. GTDB lineage: Bacteria > Actinomycetota > Acidimicrobiia > Acidimicrobiales > RAAP-2 > RAAP-2. The sequence goes on from JAJXUK010000029.1 coordinate 25,105, forward strand.
GCCACGAGCTCGGCTGGCGCCAGCTGGCGCCGCGTGCCCGGCCCGGCCTAGGCCTCCTCGGACACCTCGACGTCGGCCTCGTCGCTCACCTCGTCACCCGCCTCGTCGCCCGCCTTGGGCGCGACCTCGGTCGCGTACTCGGCCCAGGCGGCCTGCGCCTCGGTCTCAGGCGTGAAGTCGCCGTAGTCCAGACCACCGATGTAGTTGCCCTCGGAGTCGTAGGCGTGAGAGCCGAAGGCCTCGCGGTACTCCTCGGACACCTCGCCGCCCTCGGCGGCCTGCTTGATCGACAGCGAGATACGACGACGCCCGGTGTCCAGCTCGATGATCTTGACCCAGAGCTCCTCGCCGACGCTGACGACCTGCTCCGGGGACTCCACGTGGTGTGCGGCCATCTCCGAGATGTGCACCAGACCCTCGATCCCGTCGCCCACCTGGACGAAGGCGCCGAAGGGCACCAGCTTGGTGACGCGGCCGTAGACCAGCTGGTCCACGGCGTGAGAGTCGGCGAAGACCTGCCACGGATCCGACTGGGTGGCCTTGAGGGACAGGGAGATGCGCTCCTTGGCAAAGTCCACGTCGAGCACCTCGACGTCGACCTCGTCGCCCACGCTGACGACCTGGCTCGGGTGGTCGATGTGCTTCCAGCTCAGCTCGGAGACGTGAATCAGCCCGTCCATGCCGCCCAAGTCCACGAAGGCGCCGAAGTTGACCACCGAGGAGATGACGCCGTGGCGACGCTCACCCGGCTTGAGGTTGTTGAGGAAGTCCCCGCGCTGCTCCTTCTGGGTCTCCTCCAGCCAGGCACGTCGTGAGAGCACCACGTTGTTGCGATTGCGGTCGAGCTCGATGATCTTGGCCTCGACGGTCTTGCCGATGTAGGGCTGCAGCTCGCGCACGCGGCGCAGCTCGACCAGCGACGCCGGCAGGAAGCCACGCAGGCCGATGTCCACGATGAGCCCGCCCTTGACCACCTCGATGACGACGCCCTTGACCACCTCGTCGCGGGCCTTGAGCTCCTCGATCGTGGCCCAGGCCTTCTCGTACTGGGCGCGCTTCTTGGACAGGATCAGACGGCCTTCCTTGTCCTCCTTCTGCAGCACCAGGCACTCCACGCGCTCGCCCAGGCTGACGATGTCGCGCGGGTCGGCGTCGTTGCGAATGGACAGCTCGCGCGCCGGGATCACGCCCTCGGACTTGAAGCCGATGTCGAGCAGGACCTCGTCGTGGTCGATCTTGACCACCGTGCCCATCACCAGGTCCCCGTCGTCGAACTCCAGGACACTGTTGCCCACCAGGACTCCGAGGTCCTGGCCCTCGAGGTTGTCCTCGGTCACCTGGCGCGGGATGTAGTTGCCCTCAGCGTCGAAGGTGCCGAAGGGCTGCGAAGAGAGGAGGCTGATGCCGTCCGTCATGTGAAATCCACTACCGGCCACACCGGGGCCATACTCGCCAATAGGGACCGGGTCGCCGGTGTCGACCCAGGCAGAGAAGCCTAGCAGTCCTAGGACTTAGCGTCCGCCCAGGTCGGACCCCATGACAGCGACGTGGCCAGGGGCACGGACAGCTGCGCGGCGTTCTCGAGCGCGTCGAGAATGATCGCACTGACGCGCTCTTTCTCCTCGCTCGGCGCCTCGACCAGCACCTCGTCGTGCACTTGCAGGATCAGGCGCGCGACGAGTCCCGCCTCGCTGAGTGCGTGGTCCAGGCGCACCAGGGCCGACTTGAAGACGTCCGCGGCCAGGCCCTGGATGCCGGCGTTCATCGCCTGGCGCTCGGCCGCCGCGCGCTGGGCCCCGACGGCCGTGGCCAGGTCGGGGAAGGGCCGGATCCGACCGAACTGGGTGCGCGAGTACCCGCGCGCGCGGATCTCGCTGACCGTCTCGTCCATGTAGCGCTTGAGACTCGGAAAGCCGCCGAAGTACTGGTTCATGATGGCGCGCGCACCGGCCACGTCGATGCCGAGTCGCCGACTCAGCCCGAAGGCCTCCATCCCGTAGGCCAGTCCGTAGGAGACGGCCTTGGCCTGCTCGCGCTGCTCGTGGGTGACCTCGCTGGGCGCGACGCCAAAGACGATGCCCGCGATGGAGCGGTGCACGTCCTGGCCACTGGCGAAGGCACTCAACAGCCCGGCGTCCTGGGACAGGTGCGCCAGGATCCGCAGCTCGATCTGGTTGTAGTCGGCCACGGCCAGCTCCCAGCCCTCGCTGGGCAAGAAGGCGTAGCGCAGGCGCCGACCCTCCGTGCCGCGCACGGGGATGTTGTGCAGGTTCGGGCTGTCCGAGCTGAGCCGGCCGGTGCGCGCGACGGTCTGCTGGAAGAGCGCGTGGATGCGCCCGTCGGCTCCGACCGCCTCGATCAGGGGTGCCCCGTAGGTGCTGCGCAGCTTTTCGACCTCGCGGTAGCGAAGGACCTTGGCCACGATCGGGTGGGCATCCTCGATCGCCTCCAGGCTCGACGCGTCGGTCGAGTAGCCCGTCTTGTTCTTCTTCGTGGGCGCCAGGCCGAGCTCCTCGAAGAGCACGACGCCGAGCTGGGCCGGCGAGTTGACCTTGAAGGGATGTCCGGCCAGGGCCTGAATCTCGGCGTCCAGGGCCGCGGCCTCGCGCGTGAACTCCTCGGCGATCTCGCCCAGCAGGGCCGCGTCCACACGCACCCCGCGCGCCTCCATGCGCCCGAGCACCTTGACCAGCGGCAGCTCGACCTCGCGGTAGACGTAGTCGAGCTCCATGCGAGTGACCTGCTCACGCAGCAGCTCGAGCAGTCGCTGCTCGCGGTCGAGCTCGCGCAGCAGGGCCTCGTCACCCCCCGGGCTGAAGAGCGTCGGCGGCTCCGGGACCACGCCGAGGTAGCGCGCGGCCACGTCGGCCATCTCGTAGTGCCCGCTCACCGAGTCGAGCAGATAGGCCATGATCGCGCTGTCGTCGAGCGGGCTCAGGATCTCGACGCCGCGCTCCTCGCCCGTGCGATAGAGCTCTTTGAGCGAGTGCCCGGCCAGGACCCGCTCGCCGAGGGCGCCGAGAAACTCCCCCAGATCCATCACGCCGGCGCGCCCACTCAGCGGGTCCAGCACGCCGACGCGATCGCCCTGGCGAGCGATGGTCACCTCGCGAGCCTCCCCGAGCACCGCACGCGCGTCGCTAGGCGTCAGGGGCGCGCCCCGTGGCGCGAGCGGCGCGCTCGTCGCAGCGCCCTCCGCGCCCGCGTCACCCTCGCCGAGGAGTCCCTCGATCATGAGCTTGTCGAAGCGCGACTTCATCGTGTTCATCTCGAAGCGCTCGAAGAAGGCCAGGACGTCCTCGCGCCGCCAGCCGCCCAGGGACAGGTCCTGAACGCTCGCGCCCAGGGGCACGTCACGCACCAGCAGCATCACGCGCACGTTGGTGCGCGCGCGCTGCTCGAAGGCGCTCAGGTTCTCGCGCAGCTTGGGTGTGAGCTCGTCGAGGTGCTGATAGAGCTCGTCGAGGTCCCGGTACTGGCTGAAGAGCTTGGCCGCGGTCTTCTCGCCCACCCCGGGCACGCCCGGCAGGTTGTCGGAGGCGTCCCCGCGCAGGGCGGCCAGCAGCGGGTAGCGGGCGGGCTCGATGCCGCAGCGCTCCACGATGCCCGCCTCGTCATAGAGCGAGTAGTCCGAGACGCCACGACGGTTGTAGAGCACGCGCACGAACGGGTCCTCGACCAGCTGGAACGTGTCGCGATCCCCGGTGACGATGACCACCGGCACCTGGGCGTCGCGTGCCCGGGTGGCCAGGGTGGCCAGCACGTCGTCGGCCTCGAATCCGCTCTGGCCCAGCACGGGCACGTTCAGGACCTCGCACAGGGCACGAATCAGCTCGAACTGAGGCTCCAGGTCCGCCGGTGTCGCCGCACGCCCGCCCTTGTAGTCCTCGCTCATCGCGTCGCGGAACGTGCCACCGGGCAGGTCGAAGGCCACGACCACCCCGCGCGGGCGTTGGGTGCGTATCAGCGAGTGCAGCATGGCCGCGAAGCCGTGCAGGGCGTTGGTGACCAGGCCCTCGGAGGTCGCGATCTCATTGGAGAGCGCGAAGTAGGCCCGAAAGGCCAGCGACATCCCGTCGAGGGCCAGCAGGGGCCGCGAAGTGTCCTCAGCCGACAAACTCGCCCTTGATGATCTGCTGGGCGACGTCGCGCATGCGGATGCGACCGCGCATGGCGGTCTGCTGGATCACCTCGAAGGCCGCGGGCTCGTCCAGGCCCCGCTGACTCATCAGGATCTCCTTGGCGCGCGAGACCAGCTCGCGGGTCTCAATCTTGTCCTCGACCTGATGGCCCTCGACCGGAGCCTCCTCACTGGGATTGAGCAGCGAGGCCAGCTTGGGCAGGATCTCGCTGGAGCGAAACGGCTTGACCAGGTACGCCACGACCCCGGCGTCGCGCGCGCTCTCGATGAGCGATCGCTGGCTGAAGGCCGTGAGCAGCACGACCATCGTCGACGAGCCCTTGACCTCCCGCGCCACCTCGATGCCGTC
>JAJXUK010000056.1 GCA_021782915.1 Actinomycetes bacterium
CCCGTCATCTGGGCGTACTCGCCACTGGTCAAGAACTTGCGACCCGCGTCGGAATACTTGCTGAAGCGCTCCAGGGCAACCGAACGTGCCGGCATGTTCACTCCGAGAGCCAAGGTCTCGGTGGCGAAGACGACGGCGAGCAGGTTGTGCTCGAAGCAGCGCTCCACGATCTCGCGGAACGCCGGCACCATGCCCGCGTGGTGCGAGGCAAGCCCGCGCGATAGCTGGTCGAGGAAGTTGGGAAAGTCCAGTGCAGTCAGGTCCTCGTCGGAAAAGTCGACCAGTCGCTCCTGGGCGATGCGCGTGATGTGCTCCTTCTCCTCACGCGAGGTGAAGTTCAGTCCGTCTCGCCGGCACTGGCTGACGGCGTCGTCGCACGCGGCCCGGGAGAAGATGAACACGATCACCGGAAGCAGGTCTGCGTGTTCCAGGGCGCGCAGCAGCTCGCTGCGCCGCGGGGAGCGAAAGGGAGTGGGGGGAGAAGAGTCTCGGCCCCCCCGCCACTGGGGTCCCCGGCGGAACTTGCGAGTGGCCTTCATGAGATTGTCGATGCGGCGCGCCTCTGATGAGGGTCGTCCCTGGTCGAGCAGGTCCAGGATCTCCGTGTCCGTCTGGCCCCGGCGCACCACGGCGACGTGGTTGTGCAGAGTGATGGGCCGCTCAGTCTCGATGATGACAGCGGTCTCCCCGCGCACCGAGCTGACCCACTCGCCGAGGAATGCCGCGTTGCCCACGGTCGCCGACAGCGCGACGAACTGCACGGGCGCGGGCGAGAGAATGAGCACCTCTTCCCAGACGCCGCCTCGGAATGGGTCTTGCAGATAGTGGACTTCGTCCAGCACGACCAGGCCGAGGTCCCGCAGGCGTTCGATGTCGGCCAGGAGCATGTTGCGCAAGACCTCAGTGGTCATGACGATGATCTCGGCGTCGCGGTTGATTGAAGTGTCCCCGGTCAGCAGACCCACCCGGGAGCCTCCGTAGAGCCGCGAGAGCTCGCCGTACTTCTGGTTGGACAGCGCCTTGAGCGGCGTCGTGTAGAACGCCCGGCGACCATCTTGGATGGTGCGCCCGATCGCGTAGTTCGCGATCAAGGTCTTGCCGGATCCGGTGGGCGCGCTCACCAGAACGTTCACTCCCCGGTCCACCGCGTCGAGGGCCTCGATCTGGAAGTCGTCGAGGCCGAAGCCCAGCGTGTGGGTGAAGCCGTGCCGGTAGGTCTCGCTCACTTCTTGAACAGCTTGCCGACGCCGATCGCCATGAAGTAGAAGACCGTGAGAGGTGCCGCCATGGCCAACATCGACAGGGGGTCGCCACTGGGCGTGAAGACCGCGGCGGCCACGGTGATCGCGATGACTGCGTATCGCCATGAACGAAGCAGCTGACGTGGCGTGACGACACCGATCAGCTCCAGGGCCACCAACACGACCGGGAACTCGAAGGTGACGCCGAAGATGAACATCATCATCAAGAAGAGTCCGAGGTACTGATTCGGGTTGTAGTCGGTGACCAGACTGTGCCCGCCGATGGCCTGCAGGAATCTGATCGCGTGGCCGAAGCTGAAGTAGGCGACGACCACTCCCCCGCTGAAGAAGAGCACGGAGGCCGTGATGAACGGAATCGCGTAGCGACGCTCCTTGGACTTCAGGCCCGGGGCCACGAAACGCCACAGGTGCCAGAAGAGGACCGGTGAGGAGAGCAGCAGACCCCCGAAGAAGCCGATCTTGACCCGCAGGGTGAGCCCGTCGAGGGGATTCGTAACCAGGAACGTGCAGTGGTGCGGCACGGCGGCGCAGTAGGGATGCTGGAGCACCTTCAGGATCTCGGGGTAGATCACGAAGGCCACCACGCCCGCGACGAGCAGGGCCGCCGCGCTCTTGAGGAACCGACTTCGCGCCTCGGCCAGGTGCTCGGCCAGGGTCATGCCCGCAGCGGCCCGACGGAAGTTCGACACGGCCCTAGTTCAGCGAGGGATCGGGCGACGATGGCGGGTCGCGCGGGGCGGGAGGGATCCGGTACGACGAGTGGAACAGGGGTGGTGGCTCCAGCAGGGATGACTCCTCGGCCGCGTCGGTGGTGTCTGGTGCCTCGTCGGGGGCGTCTGCGCCCGGCGCGGCGCCGGTCGGCTCCTCGGGGCCCTCGCGCAGCCTGGCCCGATCCGCCAGCTCGTTGAGCAGGTTGACCGGACTGCGCGCCATGCGGGCGAGATCGCCAGTGCTGGGTAGGTCCGGAATGACGTCGCGCACCTCTGACTCGACGCGTTCCTGGATCCGCTTGAGAGCTCGCCAACTGGCGCCGAGCTTGTGGGCAACCTCCGGCAGCTTGTCGGGCCCCAGAAGGATCATGGCCACCGCCACGACCACGAGGATCTTGATCGGGCTCAGCGAGAACACGCGACCATTGTAGGGGCCGACCTGAGAGCCGTTTAGAGGAATCCGAAGCGCGACAGGGGCCAAATCCGCAAGAATGCCTTGCCGATGATGTCCGAGCGCGGCACCGTTCCCCACACGCGGCTGTCGCAAGAGTACGGGTGGTTGTCGCCCATCATGAAGTAGTGATTGGCCGGCACCGTCACGTTTCCGATCGCCTGGCCGAGGGGCTCGTAGTGGCTCCAGGTCTCGTTCAACGGCGAGCCATTGACGTAGATGGTGTTGCCCCGCGAGGTCAGGTGATCGCCCGGCAGTCCGATGACACGCTTCACCAGGTCCGTGACGGGCTCGCCGCAGTGCTCGCTGGGCGGGGCCTTGAAGACCAGGATGTCCCCACGATGAATCGTGCCCCAGTCCACCGCCAACTTGTTCACGACGATGCGGTCACCGATGAGCAGAGTCGGCTCCATAGACCCGGACGGTATGTAGAAGGTCTGCACCACGTAGCTGCGCAGCAGGAACGAGACGCCCAGGGCCAGCGCGATAATGACCAGCCACTCGATGAGTGCGTACAGCGTGCGACGGTGCCGTGGCGTCGGCGGGTGCTCCTTGGACTCAATCTCGATGGTGGTGCCCTCCGGGGCGTGCGGCGCTGGCTCGACGGCTTCGGACACGGATCAAGGCTAGTCGCGCCGCTCGTGGCGCTCACGTCGCTCTAGAGAGTCCAGCAGGCGCTGGAAGCGCTCGTCGTGGTTCTTGAAGGGATCCTTGAGCAGCACGGTGCGCTGCATCTCGTCGTTGAGCTTCAGGTGGACCCAGTCGACCGTGTAGTCGCGCCGCCAGGCCTTGGCCGCCTTGATGAACGTCCCGCGCAGGTGCGCACGAGTCGTGCGTGGTGGGACCTGGGCCGCTTCGGCGATCTGGGCGTCGTCGACCAGTCGGCGAAAGTGTCCCCGGAGCTGGCGTCGGTAGTACAGACCACGTGAGAGGTTGGTGTCGTGATAGAGCAGGTCAATCAGTGCGACGCGCGAGTCACTCAGTTCGAGCCCGTGGCGCTCGCGTTCGCGCTCGATCAACTGCAGCTTCGCGATCCAGTCGACGCGATCGGCCAGACCCATGGGGTCCTCGCGGTACTGCTCGATCACCTCGCGCCACATGCTCACCGCCAGGACCTGGTCCGCCGGCAGATTGCGGCGCTGGGCGAAGAGCTCGGCCCGCTCGCAGAGGTCCTCCTGGATCTCCAGAGCAGTCATGTCGCGCCCGCTGAGCAGCTTGATGGGCTCCTTGCTCCACAGGTCGTAGGAAATGTCGCGCAGGGCGTTGATCGGCGAGGCGAGATTGAAGTCGCGCAGCACCGTCGTGCGGTCCTCGATCATGGCGAGGACCACCGCGGCCGTGCCGACCTTGAGGAAGGTTGCGAACTCGTTCATGTTCGAGTCACCCACGATCACGTGGAGGCGTCGGTAGCGCTCGGGATCCGCGTGGGGCTCATCGCGGGTGTTGATGATCGGCCGAGAGCGAGTCGTCGCCGAGGAGATTGACTCCCAGATGTGTTCCGCACGCTGGCTCATCGAGTAGGTCGTGCCACGCGCGTTGGTAACGATCTTGCCCGCTCCGGTGAAGATCTGCCGGCTTATCAGGAACGGAATGAAGACCTGCTCCAAACGACTCAGGTCCTCGATCCGCTCGATGCAGTAGTTCTCGTGACAGCCGTAGGAGTTGCCCGAGGAGTCCGTATTGTTCTTGAACAGGAAGATGTCGCCGCGGATGCCTTCGTCGATCAACTGCTCTTGGGCGTAGTCGACCAGTTCGCGCAGGATCGTCTCGCCAGCCTTGTCCTGGGCCACTAGGTCACTGAGCGAGTCGCACTCGGCCGTGGCGTACTCGGGATGGCTGCCCACGTCCAAATAGAGCCGGCTGCCGTTCTCGAGAAAGACGTTGCTGGATCGCCCCCAGGCCACGACCTTTCGGAAGAGGAAGCGCGAGACCTCATCGGGACTGAGACGTCGTTGACCCCGCAGCGAGAAGGTGATTCCGTACTCGGTCTCGATCCCGAAGATGCGCCGCAGCATGCTCGCTACGCGCCCAGCATCTCACCTATGGCGTCGGGGTGGAGTCTGAGGAAGGCGCGCCGCGCACCCCGATCCTCCAAGATGCCCACCTCTAGCTCGGTTGAGGCAATCGTGCGCTCGGAACCCGCCAGTGCGCTGACGGCGTTGCGCAGCGTCAGCTCGCGCGAGACCGGCTCTGTGAAGAGCGCCTGGTAGCGCGTCTTGACCGACTCGGCGTCTCCGCCCAAGACCGCGAAGTGTGACTCGTCCGAGATGGTGCCGTCGTAGGCGATCTGATAGAGCTTCGTCTCGTGGAACATGTTGCCGAGCTGGGCCACGAGGATCTCGACCTCGAGGGGCTTTGGCCCCTCACTGAACATGTCCCCGACGTGCTGGGCGTAGAAGTTGGCCAGCGCCCGCGCGTCAACATCATCGCGCGCGTACGTGTACCCCGTGGTGTCCGCCCACCGGATTCCCGCCTCTCGCAGGCGGTCGAACTCGTTGTACTTGCCCACGCCGGCGAACGCGATGCGGTCGTAGACCTCGGAGATCTTGTTGAGCGACACTGAGGGATTCTCGGCGACCATGAGCACGCCGATGTCATACACCGACGCGAGGATCGAGCGACCGCGCGCGATGCCCTTCTGTGCGAAGGTCGCTCGGTCCTTGGTCATCTGCTCCGGAGCGACGTAGAAGAAGTTGCTCACCGCAGGGTTCCCCCAGGGATGCCGCCGGTGCTGGCGCGTCGCTCGCTGATCGCGCGGAAGCGCTCCCCGACCGATTCGCTCGGAATCTCCCGGTAGCCGCTGGCGTCGATGACGACCATCATCGGAAAGAGATTGCGCACGAAGTCTGGTCCGCCGGTACTCGGATCGTTGTCACCGGCTTCGTAGATCGCGAGCGCGCCGAGTTCCAGCGCCTCTTCCTGATCCATATCGGCGCGAAAGCCCAGGCGCAAAGCGCTCTCGGCGAAGGGCGAGCCCGAGCCGATGGTGGCGAAGTCGTGCCGCTCATAGGTGCCACCCGCCCCGTCGTACTCAAAAACGCGGCCCATCTGGTGGCTGCGGTCCCAGCCGGCCAGCAGTGGAATGACCACTAGAGGCGACGTGAGGTTGTTGCCCTGGATGATCGGCGAGAGGTAGTTCGCCTTTCCCTCGAGGCTGAGCGATGAGTTGGTCATCTTCTCGTAGTGCTCGAAGGACAGCTGGGCGATGCGAATGAACTGCATGCCGCGCGCCGCGGTGCCCGAAATGGCGATGGCCGTGTACTGGTCGGCAGCCTCGACCTTGCGCACGTCGCGACTGGCAATGTAGCTGCCAGTGGCTTGTCGGTCGGCGACCATTATGACGCCGCCGTTGTAGCGCACCGCCACCACGGTCGTGGCGTGCGGGCTCATTGCCTGCAGGTTCTCGTTGGACGTGGGCGGGAACTCCAGACCGATCGCGCGCGAGTAGTGAAAGAACGAGGGGCCGGGATCGGCGCTGGCGCTGAAGAGGGGCAGGCCCATCGCTACTGGCCGCCCTTTTGGACGTAGTTGCGCACAAACTCCTCGGCGTTCTCCTCCAAGACCTCGTCGATCTCGTCCAGCAACTCGTCGAGATCCGCCTTTAGCTGCTCGCCGCGCGACGTGTCAACAGAGACGTCCTGGGACTCGGGGGCCGGGCGACTCGTGCGCTGGCGCTGGATTCTTTCCTGCTCGCTCATAGATCCCGTTCTAGCCGTCGAGCGCCTGTAGAAGGTCACCGGCGCTCGTACATGTTTCTAGCAAGTTCTCGGTGAGTGCCGCGGTACCCCGCAGTGGATCGAGCATCGCCACGCGCTGCAGCGGACCGTCGCCCAGGTCGAAGACGAGCGAATCCCAGTTGGCCGCGACAATCTGCTCGGGGAATCGCTCGACGCAGCGCCCACGGAAATAGGCCCGCGTGCCCCGCGGAGGCTCGGTGACGGCGCGTCGGGCGGCGGAGTCCTCCACGAGGCTGCGCAGCCCCACCCGAGACGCCAGGGAACGCTCCGGGCGCAGGTCGTGGTACTGCAGGTCGATCGCCCGCAGGCGCGCGTCGGTGTCCGACAAACCGTATCGACCCTGGTAACCACGGAGAATCCTCAACTTGGCCGCCCAGTCGACACGGTCCGCCACCTGGTCGGGATCCAGGCGCACTCCGTCGAGCATCTCGCGCCAGTGCCCCAGGATCATCTCCACCTGGGCGGCATCGGCGACCGCGCTGGCACCGGTGTCGGCCGCGTAGCGCCGCGCGAGGTGCCACAGGGCGTCCTGCAGGTCCCAGGCGCTGTAGGTCAGTCCGTCCTCGCAGACCTCCGCCGCGCGCAGGCTCACGTCCCGGGCGTAGGCGCGCACGGCGCGCACCGGGTGACGCGGAGGCGGGGGGAAGGCGGCCACGCCGTAGTCCTCGAGCGCCGCCAGCAGGAGGGCCGTGGAGCCGAGCTTGACGAAGGTGGCGACTTGGCTGAGATTGGCGTCGCCAATGATGACGTGCAGGCGCCGGAACCGCTCGGCGTCGGCGTGCGGCTCATCGCGCGTGTTCACGATGGGTCGCTTGAGCGTCGTCTCGAGACCCACGACCTCTTCGAAGAACTCGGCGCGCTGGCTGAGCTGAAACGAGGGCGAGTGCGCCATCGCGTCCTCGGTCTCGGCGCCAACCTTGCCGGCCCCGATCACCACCTGTCGTGACACGAAGTGCGGCACCATGGCTCGCACGACGTCGAGGAAACCGACCCGCCGAGACACGAGGTAGTTCTCGTGCGTGCCGTAGGAGTTTCCCTTGCCGT